>NZ_JAKUMO010000050.1:0-7543 GCF_037026475.1 Ensifer sp. MJa1
GCCGGGTTTCTTCAACATGGCCCACTGAATCACAAACCCCCAGCTCTCGCCAGGGGTTTGTCAGCAGTCTGAGCCGGAGCGGAAACGCTCCGGCTTTTTCATGTCCGGCCACCTTATGACGGGCAACTCGCCGTCTCGAAGCGCTCCGGCGCCTTGCCCCCGCGGAAGACTTCCGGGTTCTTGTCGTAGGCCGGTCCTTCCACCAGCGCCTTGGCCGGCATGATGTCCTGGTCGATATCGGAGACCACGGTGATTTCGAGCTTCTGCAGCGGCTGGCCCGCCGGACCCCTCACTTCGATCGTCACCGCGTAGGCGCGGTCCTTCTTCACGCAGGTCACGTCAGGGCTTTCAAGCACCACCTTTTCGAGCTTGGGAAAGAGCTTTCGCTCCAGCACAAGCGCTTCGCCACCGGCTGGGTTCTCAAAGTGCGCGACGACGATGCTGCCGTCGGGCACGGCCTCGGTCTTCGACAGCGTTATCATGTAGGTCGCGTAGGCGAGACGGTAATTGAACACGAACATCTTGCCTGTCAGCTTCAAGGGATCAGGTCCCGTTTCGCGCTGGCAGCCGGCGGTGGCGAGCGCGATGGCGGCTGATGCCATGAGCAAAAGGATCGTCCTCGTCATTCGCCTTTTTCCTCCCTGTTGCGATGATAGTGACGCTTCGCCTTGCTGCGGTTGCCGCAGACGGCCATGTCGCACCAGGTCCGGCTACGATTGCGGCTACGGTCGAGGAACAGCCAGCCGCAGTTCGGGCAGATTTTCAGACGATCCGGCTCCGGGCTAGCCGCAAGGCTGAGAGCGGAATGCGCTGTCGCCGTATCGAGCGACAGCGAACCGCCATGGTGCGCAACGCCCCGCAGAATGGCGGCAATGGCTTCGAGCAGATCCGCCAGCAGATCCGCACGGCTCTCAGCCAGCGCTGTGGCACGAAAATGCCGATCCGTCGCCTCGCGCAGGTTGATCAGCCGCAAACGGTTCTCTGCCGCTACGGGGGAAAGTCGCCCGAAGCGGGCGCTCTCCGCCCCGAACCGGTTGGCCGCCTCCGCGAAGGAATCCATCGTGGCGAGATCGGCAAACCGGTCAATCCGGCGCTCCGGATCTGCGCGCAGGATGATCGAATTGGCCACATCCAGCGCCAGTGCGCCTCCGGCAAATCGATGGGCGGTCCAAGCGAAGCTCATGTGGTAATCCTAACTGGTAAAACGGATTTTACCAGTTATATTGATGATGTCACGCTCCGGATGCGCCATGCTCTATTTTCTGCAGCAGATCGCCAACGCCGTCCCCGTCGCCGCGCTCTATGCGGCGCTCGCCTTCGGCTATGCCATCGCCTTTGCCGTGACGCGGCGAGCGGATCTCACCTATGGTGCGCTCTTCGCGTTCTCCGGTCAGATGTTCGTGCTGTTTGCGGACTTCGGCTGGAACCGGTTGTGGCTGGCCTTGCCAGCAGCCCTCGGGCTCGGTGCCGCCGCGGGCTTGAGCCTCGGCGTCGGGGCAGGGCTCGTCGCCGGACGCTACGTCATGCGTCCGCTCGCCTTTTCCTCGGCCAATACCGTGGTTGTCGCCTCGCTCGGTTGCCTGCTGGTGCTGATGGAGGTAGCGCGGCTCGCTTCTGAAACCCGCAGCCTCTGGCTGCCGCCGTTCCTCAACGCCAACATTGTCTTCTGGGGCGATCCGCACTTCCCGGTGACGCTGACCGTGATCCAGCTCGGCAACACGCTGCTGATGGTTGCGCTGGTTGCGGCGGGCCACTGGTTCCTGTCGCGCTCGCGGGCAGGGCGGTTCTGGCGTGCGGTCTCGGAGGATCGCGGTGCTGCCGCCCTGTGCGGGGTCGATGCCGCGAATGTCTACATCGTCGCCTATGGCGCGGCATCGTTGATTGCTGCGTTGTGCGGCATCCTTGCAGCCTCCTACTACGGCAACATGGATTTCGGCACCGGACTGACGTTCGGCGTCAAGGTGCTGTTCATTGCCGCAATCGGCGGGCGGGTTTCGCCGCTTTGCGCCGCACTTGGGGCGGCCGGTATCGGCCTGCTGGAAACCTTATGGAGCGCCTACGGCCCAATTCTCTGGCGCGACTTTGCGATCTTCGGCTTTCTCGTGATCGTGCTTGCGGTGACGCGCCAGGAGAGGATCATCCCCTGACCATGCCGCGGTGAACGCAGGCCACTTGTGGTGGCGCTTACTTGTCGGCGCCCCAACGCTCTTGCGCCCTGTCGTCGGCATCCTTGGCGCTGACCCAGCCGCCGGTCGTGCCGTCGCCCAGGTGCTCCTTCTTCCAGAAGGGCGCGGAGGTCTTCAGAAAGTCCATGATGAAGCTGGCGCCGTCGAAGGCAGCCTGCCGGTGCCGTGACGCAGCAATGACCAGCACGATGTTATCGCCTGGAGCGACCCGGCCGTAACGATGGATGGCGGTTGCGGCCTGCAAGGAGAAGCGCTCGACCGCCTCGTGGCAGATGCGTTTGATCTGCGCCTCGGCCATGCCGGGATAATGCTCGAGCTCGAGAGCTGCAAGGGTGCCCGCCTCATCGCGGCAAAGCCCTGAAAAGGTGACAACTGCACCGATATCGGCTCGCCCGGACGAAAGCTTGGCGACCTCGACGTTGAGGTCGAAATCCTCGCGCTGAACGCGCACGGTCACGGGCGCATTCATGGGTTCAGCCACCCGTCATCGGCGGGAAAAGCGCGATTTCCCGGGCACCGGCGATCGGCTCGCGATGATCGACATGTTCCTGGTTGATGGCCGCGCGGATGACGTTCTGATGCTCGAGCGCCGTCTCGTATTCCTCGCCGAGCGTCTTCAGATGGGTGAGCAGATCGGCGACGGTGACGACATTGGCGGGGACGTCGAGCGTCTCCTCGCCCCTGCCGATGCGCTCGCGCACCCATGAAAAGTAAACCAGGTTGACGGTGCTCATTCGTTGACCACGTGCTTGAGGCCGGCGCGGAAATAATCGTAGCCCGTATAGAGCGTGATCGCGGCGGCAATCCACAGGAGCACGATACCTGCTTCCGTGGTGTAGGGCAAAACCTTGTCCCCGGCAGGCCCGGCAAGCAGGAAGGCGATGGCGACCATCTGGATCGTCGTCTTCCACTTGGCGATTCGGGTCACGGGAACGCTGACCTTCAGCGCTGCCAGATACTCGCGCAAACCCGATACCAGGATCTCGCGGCACAGGATGATGATCGCAGCCCAGATCGACCAGCCGGCGATCGTGCCGTCGGCAGCAACCAGCAGCAGGATCGATGCGACGAGCAGCTTGTCGGCGATCGGGTCGAGCATCTTGCCGATGTTCGAGGTCTGCTTCCAAATGCGCGCCAGATAACCGTCGAAGAAGTCGGTGATCGACGCGATGACGAAGAGCGTGACCGCCGTCCAGCGTGCGAAATCCGAACTGTGCAGCCGCCCCTCGATGAAGAAGCAGAAGACGATCAGCGGCACGATCAGGATTCGGAAATAGGTGAGCAGGTTCGGAATGCTGTAGGCGACGGGCGTGGGCATGGATTCGTGTTCTCTGGTTCGTCAGGTACAGAATGACTTTGCTGGCCTGAGGTCAACAGGTCATCGTCGGCAACTGTCATATTTGCCCTATTGCATGTGAACGCCGGGTGAATTGTGACGCCCGGTTGTCATTTCGCCGCATCGTCGTGGAAATGTTCATAGACCAGCCGCGCCACGGTCTCGGAAATCCCCGAGACCGCCATGAGGTCGTTGATCCCCGCACGTGACACCGCCTTGGCGGTGCCGAAATGCGTCAGCAACGCGCGCTTGCGCGTCGGCCCGATGCCGGCGATCTCATCGAGCGGGTTCTTGACCATCTCCTTCTTGCGCCGTGCGCGGTGTGAGCCGATCGCAAAACGGTGCGCTTCGTCGCGCAGTCGCTGGATGAAGTACAGCACCGGGTCGCGCGGCGGCAGCGTGAAGCTGTCGCGGCCAAGCGCGAAGAAGCGCTCGCGCCCGGCATCGCGGTCGACACCCTTGGCAACACCGATCGCGGTGACGCAGTCCTCGACGTCAAGTTCCTTCAGGATGGCCCGCACCGCCGTCATCTGGCCCTGGCCGCCATCGATCAGGATGACATCCGGCCAGGCCGGGAAGGCTGCGTCGTCCGTACTCTCGGCGCTCCTGTCCGGCTTGCCCTCTTCCTTCAGCAGGCGCGAGAAGCGGCGCGTCATCACTTCGCGCATCATGCCGAAGTCGTCGCCGGGTGTGATGTCGGTCGATTTGATGTTGAACTTGCGGTACTGGCCTTTGACGAAACCCTCCGGTCCCGCCACCACCATGCCGCCGACGGCATTGGTGCCCATGATGTGGGAGTTGTCGTAGATCTCGATGCGACGCGGCACGCGATCCAGCTTGAAGGTTTCCGAAAACCCTTCGAGCAGGCGCGATTGCGAGGCGGTTTCCGCCAGCTTGCGGCCATGGGCCTCGCGCGCATTGGCAAGCGCGTGGTCGACGAGATCCTTCTTTTCGCCGCGCTGCGGCACCTGGATCGAAACCTTGTAGGCGGACTTTTCGCTGAGAGCCTGGCCAAGCAGTTCCTGTTCCTCGACCGCTTCGCACAGCAGGATCTGCCGCGGACAGGGTTTGTCGTCGTAGAACTGCGCCAGGAACTGGGAAAGCACTTCCGATGTCGGCAAGGAGGGATCGGCCTTCGGGAAATAGGCTCGGTTGCCCCAGTTCTGCCCGGTGCGGAAGAAGAAGACCTGGATGCAGGAGACGCCGCCTTCGTGATGGATCGCGAAGACATCCGCTTCCTCGACGCCTGAGGGGTTGATGCCCTGGTGGCTCTGGACATGGCTGAGTGCTGCCAGTCGGTCGCGGTATAGGGCCGCCCGTTCGAAGTCGAGGTTTTCCGAGGCCTCGCTCATGGCGGCGGCGATCGTCGCCTTCACCGCCTGGCTCTTGCCCGACAGGAAATCCTTCGCCTCCTGCACCAGTTCCTTATAGCCAGCGTCACTGACTTCGCCGGTGCAGGGGGCCGAACAGCGCTTGATTTGATAGAGCAGGCATGGGCGCGTGCGGGTCTCGAAGACGCTGTCGGTACAGGTTCGAAGCAGGAAGGCGCGCTGCAGCGAATTGATCGTGCGGCCGACCGCGCCGGCCGAGGCGAAAGGTCCGAAATAGTCGCCCTTGCGGCTGCGCGCGCCACGGTGTTTGTAAAGTGCCGGCGCGCGGCTGTCGCCGGTCACCAGAATATAGGGAAACGACTTGTCGTCGCGCAGAAGCACGTTGAAGCGGGGGCGCAAGCGCTTGATCAGGTTGGCTTCGAGCAGCAGCGCCTCGATCTCGGTGCGCGTCGTCACGAACTCCATGTTCGCGGTTTCGCGCACCATGCGCGCAATGCGATTGGAGTGGCCGCGGCCCTGTGCATAGTTGCTGACGCGCTTCTTCAGGCTGCGCGCCTTGCCAACGTAAAGCACATCGCCGGCTTCGTTGAACATGCGGTAGACGCCGGGGCCGTTGGGCAGCCGCTTGACGAAGACCTGGATCAATTCCGCGCCCTTCAGGCCTTCCATCTCTGCGCGATTTTCGTTCCATTCGATTGCCGGCGCGGCGCTTCCGCCTTCCGCAACGTCGACCAGATCGTCGTCGTCTTCCGTTTCGCTGCCGTCATAGAGGATGCCGCCGTCGTTCGGCACGCGTCCATTCATTCCACTATCTCCCTGATGTCGGGCGTTTCCCAGGCAAGGTGCTGGCCGCCGTCCAGCGCGATCATCTGTCCGGTAATCGACGGCGTGTCGAAAAGGAAGCGGATCGTCCGTCCGAATTCCTCGAGCGTCGGCCCCCGTCTGAGTATCAGTGCATCGACCTGCGCCTGAAAATCATTTGGGTCCTGCCGCTCGTTCGGCAGTGTCGGTCCCGGGCCGATGCCGTTGACGCGGATGTTGGGGGCGAGCGCCTGTGCCATCGTCCGCGTCGCAGTCCAAAGCGCCGACTTCGACAACATATAGGAATAAAAACGTGGATTGGGAGCCCAGACACGCTGATCGATGACGTTGACGACCAGCCCGGCAAGGCCGGCTGGAAGCTGTCGGGCGAAGTCGCGCGCAAGCAGCGAGGGGGCTTTCACATGCAAGGCAAAATGCTGATTCCAGACCGTTTCGTCAAAAGCGTCGAGGCTGTCCTTCTTGAAAAGCGAGGCATTGTTGACGAGCAGATCGAGCGGGCCGAGCGCCTGCGTGGCGCGCTCGACGAGGCGCGAGGTTGCGGCCGTATCGGTCAAATCGGCGCGCAGTGCGACCGCCCGCGCTCCGCTGCGCCTGAGGGTCTCGGCCAGAGCTTCCGCTTCGTCGAATGAAGCGTCGGCATGGATGGCGACCGCGAAACCGTGGGCCGCGAGGTCCTCAACTATAGCTTTGCCGATCCTCTTGGCGCCCCCGGTTACGAGTGCTGCCTTCAGTGCTTTCTTCAACGTTTCATCCCGCATTTTTCGAATCTTTGCGCCAGAGGACGAAGATATAGGCAAGAAACGCGGCGCTGAAACTCTCCCTGACGATTCCTTGCGGAAAAATTAATCGATTTCGCGTAATTTGTATTATTTTGAAGATATAAAGTATATCTTTCGTTAATCTTGAATTATGGTTAATAAAGTTCCTGTGGCGCTGAAGCAACATCAAATTTTGGGCGTGATTGTGCCACCAAAATTTCACATTTTGGCTCTTGTGAATCCTCATTTTCTGGACAATTTCAGCTCAACCGGGCGGGTTAATTGAAAGTTGTCCGATGTTTCACTGTGGGAACCCAAGCCCACGGGGACACCGGTACGAAAAGGAGAATATTTATGCGTACGCTCACCACCACCCTCATGGCTTCGGCTATGACCCTCATCGCCTTCCAGGCCGCCCAGGCTGCAGACGCGATCGACGAAGTTCCGGCGGCACCGGCTGCTGAATACACCGAGCCGGCTGCAAAGAACTGGTCGGGCGCCTATGTCGGTGGCACCGTTGACTGGCGCCATGGCGAAGCCAACGCGACCGGCAGCAACCCGTCGGTCGGCTTCGGCGGCGGTCTCTACGGCGGTTATAACGTCCAGAGCGGCCAGATGGTTTACGGTGCGGAAGCTGATGTCGGTTATTCCGGCAATGACTCGCACTCCAGCAACCGCAGCGTGACCCAGGGCGCCAACGGCTCGATCCGTGGCCGCGTCGGTGTCGACCTGAACCCGGTTCTGGTCTACGGCACGGCCGGTGTTGCTCTCGGCAACACCAAGGTCCGCACGCAGAATGGCGCTGACGACAAGACCCTCGTCGGCTGGACCGCCGGTGCCGGTGCTGAAACCTTCGTGACGGACAACATCACCGCCCGCGTCGAGTATCGCTACACGGACTACGGTTCGAAGGACTTCCGCATGGGCGGCACCAGCGTCTCGACCGGCTACGACGAGCACAGCGTCAAGGTCGGTATGGGCGTGAAGTTCTGATCGGCTTCTGCCGGATCAAGGAAAAAGGCCGGGGTGACCCGGCCTTCAGACCGCTGACAAACCCGTCGATATTTTCGGCGGGTTTTTGTTTTTGTGGCAGGCATTTTTGTTCGGGCT
>NZ_JAKUMO010000051.1:0-6984 GCF_037026475.1 Ensifer sp. MJa1
GCAGCATGACTGCGCTACTGCGGTCGACTTGCTTTACTTGACTCAGACGGCCCCGTTACCGAAGTCCTGACCCTAGCTGTTGAGACAGGGGCGCCGGGGTGCAGATTTCACAATTCGATTGTTGCTAAAGTGTCTCAAACCACGCAATGATGTGACGATTCAATGAAGGACCTTAACCGTTGCGTGTCCTTGAGCCTTTTTATCCGTCGCAAGGTCCGCAACAGCAATGATGCGTAGTCAGAAGGACCCGGCCACGTTGGGTGGGTGTCGCGTCCGGCCTTGAAATGGACGCGGTCGCACTCCACTTTCATGTGGAAAATATGACAACCGGGAGTGCCTTAGGGGCTCCCGGGAACGGGCCCGAATTCGGGACGGAAAGGAAATGACATGACGAACAAAACGTCACCGGCGACTGAAAGCGCGACCTACCCGGTCCTGCCGCTCCGCGACATCGTGGTCTTCCCGCACATGATCGTGCCGCTCTTCGTCGGTCGCGAGAAGTCAATTCGCGCGCTCGAGGAGGTGATGGGCACCGACAAGCAGATCATGCTTGCCACCCAGATCAACGCCACCGATGACGATCCGGAACCGTCCGCGATCTACGAGGTCGGCACCATTGCCAACGTTCTGCAACTGCTGAAGCTGCCCGACGGTACCGTCAAGGTGCTGGTCGAGGGCCGCGCGCGTGCCAAGATCGACGGTTACACGACGCGCGAAGAATTCTATGAGGCTTCAGCACACACGCTCAACGAGCCGACCGAAGATCCGGTCGAGATCGAGGCGCTGAGCCGCTCGGTCGTTTCCGAGTTCGAAAGCTACGTGAAGCTCAACAAGAAGATCTCGCCCGAGGTCGTCGGTGTCGCGAGCCAGATCGAAGATTATTCGAAGCTCGCCGATACGGTCGCCTCGCACCTGTCGATCAAGATCGTCGAAAAGCAGGAAATGCTGGAGACCACCAGCGTGAAGATGCGCCTGGAGAAGGCGCTCGGCTTCATGGAAGGTGAGATTTCCGTTCTGCAGGTCGAAAAGCGCATCCGCTCGCGCGTCAAGCGCCAGATGGAGAAGACCCAGCGCGAGTACTACCTCAACGAACAGATGAAGGCGATCCAGAAGGAGCTCGGCGACGGCGAAGATGGCCGCGACGAAATGGCCGAGATCGAGGAGCGCATCGCCAAGACGAAGCTCTCCAAGGAAGCCCGCGAGAAGGCCGATGCCGAGCTGAAGAAGCTGCGCCAGATGAGCCCGATGTCGGCGGAAGCGACCGTCGTCCGCAACTACCTGGATTGGCTGCTGGGTCTGCCGTGGGGCAAGAAGTCGAAGATCAAGACCGACCTGAACCACGCCGAAGACGTGCTCAACACCGATCACTTCGGCCTCGACAAGGTCAAGGAACGCATCGTCGAATATCTCGCCGTTCAGGCGCGTTCGTCGAAGATCAAGGGCCCGATCCTGTGCCTCGTCGGCCCTCCGGGCGTCGGCAAGACCTCGCTCGCCAAGTCGATCGCCAAGGCGACCGGCCGCGAATACGTGCGCATGGCGCTCGGTGGCGTTCGTGACGAAGCCGAGATACGCGGTCACCGCCGCACCTATATCGGCTCCATGCCCGGCAAGGTCGTGCAGTCGATGAAGAAGGCGAAGCGGTCGAACCCGCTCTTTCTGCTCGACGAGATCGACAAGATGGGCCAGGATTTCCGCGGTGATCCGTCGTCGGCTCTGCTCGAGGTGCTGGATCCGGAACAGAACTCGACCTTCATGGACCACTACCTAGAAGTCGAATACGACCTGTCCAACGTGATGTTCATCACCACGGCCAACACGCTGAACATTCCGGCGCCGTTGATGGACCGCATGGAAGTGATCCGCATCGCCGGCTACACCGAAGAGGAAAAGCTGGAAATCGCCAAGCGGCACCTGCTGCCGAAGGCGATCCGCGATCACGCACTGCAGCCGAAGGAGTTTTCGGTCACCGACGGGGCGCTGATGGCGGTCATCCAGACCTACACGCGCGAAGCTGGTGTCCGTAACTTCGAGCGCGAGCTGATGAAGCTTGCCCGCAAGGCCGTGACCGAAATCATCAAGGGCAAGACCAAGAAGGTCGAGGTTACCGCTGACAACATCAACGATTACCTGGGCGTGCCACGGTTCCGCCACGGCGAGGCCGAACGCGACGATCAGGTTGGCGTGGTCACCGGGCTTGCCTGGACCGAGGTCGGCGGCGAGTTGCTGACGATCGAAGGCGTCATGATGCCCGGCAAGGGCCGCATGACGGTCACGGGCAACCTGCGCGACGTGATGAAGGAATCGATTTCGGCGGCGGCCTCCTATGTCCGCTCGCGTGCGATCGATTTCGGCATCGAGCCACCGTTGTTTGACAAGCGTGACATCCACGTGCACCTGCCGGAAGGCGCCACGCCGAAGGATGGTCCGTCGGCAGGCGTCGCGATGGCAACGGCGATCGTGTCGATCATGACCGGCATCCCGATTTCAAAGGATGTCGCGATGACCGGCGAGATCACGTTGCGTGGTCGCGTGCTTCCGATCGGCGGCCTGAAGGAAAAGCTGCTGGCGGCTCTCAGAGGCGGCATCAAGAAGGTGCTGATCCCCGAGGAGAACGCCAAGGATCTCGCTGAGATTCCGGACAACGTGAAGAACTCGCTCGAGATCATCCCGGTTTCGCGCATGGGCGAAGTGCTCGAGCACGCGCTGGTGCGCAGGCCCGAGCCGATCGAATGGGACCCGGCCAACGAGCCGGCAACCGTTGCAGCGGTCGATTCGCAGGACGAGGCGGGTTCCTCGATCGCCCACTGACGGGCCCCTGAAATGGGCGTTGCCGACCACAGGCAGCGCCGAAATTACAGAAAAACTGGGAAGACCGGCCTCTGGCCGGTCTTTTTTGTTGTAAAAACGCGCTGCAAGCCTTGCATTCCAAGGGATTAGGCGCAATTGGGAATGGCAAGACGCGGGCGATGCGTAAGCCGCCGCGGCTTAAAACACAGTCGTTTCGAACCAATCTGAAAGGGGTGGAAACATGAACAAAAATGAGCTCGTGTCTGCCGTTGCTGAGAAGGCCGGACTTTCCAAGACCGACGCATCTTCTGCAGTTGATGCAGTTTTCGAGACCATCCAGGGCGAGCTGAAGAACGGCGGCGACATTCGCCTGGTCGGCTTTGGCAACTTCTCGGTTTCGCGCCGCGAAGCCTCGAAGGGCCGCAACCCGTCCACGGGTGCGGAAGTTGACATCCCGGCGCGCAACGTGCCGAAGTTCACGGCCGGCAAGGGCCTGAAGGACGCCGTCAACGGCTGATCAGATTTGCTTGGCAGCCGGACACGAGGCCGGCAGTCCAGGTATTCGGGGGTTCGGCGCAAGCCGGACCCTTTCGCATTTTGAGGCGGCCCTTGCAGGGGCGTGCCATTTGCTCTACGGCTCAGCCGTTCTCAGGGCGGGGTGAAAGTCCCCACCGGCGGTAAGGGCCTCGAGCCCAAGCCCGCGAGCGCCTCGCTCTCGACACTCGAGGGGAGGGTCAGCAGATCCGGTGCAATTCCGGAGCCGACGGTCACAGTCCGGATGAAAGAGAATGATCGCGGGCACGAAGGGCGGGAACGCCCGGCGTTGCGCCTTGCGCTCATGCGTCCTGATTTGTGTTTGTCCGTTTCTCAGGATGCATGACATGAACCAGACTTCCCTCGGCCTTTCCTCCTCCCGTGCCATGGTCGGCGCCGGCTTTATGGTGCTGGCGGGTGTGGCCTTTGCCGGTCTCAATGTCGCCACCCAATGGCTGACGATGAAGCTCGGCTTTCCCGCAGCCTCCACCGCCTTCTGGCAGTACGCCTTCGCCTTTCTCTTTTCCTTGCCGTTCCTGTGGCGGGCAGGGCTATCGGCGATGCGGACCAGTTACCCGTGGCGGCACGTCGTCCGTGTGGCGTTAGCCGCCTTCGGTGTCGGAGCCTGGGTTTCCGGCCTTGCCCACGTGCCGATCTGGCAGGCGATCGGCCTGGTCATGACCTCGCCGTTCTTCATCATTCTCGGCGCCCGCCTGTTTCTCGGCGAGCGCGTCGGGCCGGCGCGCTGGCTGGCGACGGCCGTTGGCTTCACCGGTGCGATGATCATTCTGGAGCCCTGGTCTGATGGCTTCAGTTGGGCAGCCCTGCTGCCGATCCTTTCGGCGCTGCTCTGGGGCGCATCGTCGCTGATCACCAAGAGCCTGACCGGCAGCGAGCGCCCCGAGACCATCACCATCTGGCTCCTCGTGCTGCTGACGCCGATCAACGGTGCGATTGCGCTTGCCGCAGGCTTTGCCGTCCCGACCGGAATGGCGCTTGGTCTGCTGGTGCTTGCCGGCGTGTTGACCGTGTTTGCGCAATATCTGTTGACGCTCGCCTACACGGTTGCGGACGCAGCCTATGTGCAGCCCTTCGATGATTTGAAGCTGCCGCTCAACGTTTTCGCCGGCTGGCTCGTCTTTGGCTATGCGCCGACAGGCTATCTCTGGCTCGGCGCCGCCTTCATTCTGGGCGCGTCACTGTTCATCATGCGCAACGAGATGCGGCGAGAGCAGGTGGCCGCTGCAACCTGAACGGTGCAAAAGCTGCCGGCTGTCATTCGGCTGTCATCGCCATCGCGCAGAACCCCCATGTTTTCAGTGTTCGCACGCACATGGGGGATTTCATGACCATTGTATCGCGCATGACGGCGCTTACCGCCGTCCTTCTCGCTTCAGCCGCCTTTCCCGCGGCCGCCGAGCCCGTCTTCAACCGCGTAGCCTCCTTCGCTGTCGCCGACAACCTGCCGGAAGGTGATGCCCGCAAGGCGGCGACCTCCGCCGAGATCATCACGGCCAGCGAAAATGGCAACACGCTTGTTTATTCCGACAGCCCGGGCAAGCGTATCGGCCTCATCGACATTACCGACGCGAAGGCACCGAAGGCGGCGGGCGTCGTTGCCTTTGATGGCGAGCCGACGTCCGTTGCCGTTGCCGGCGCAAAGGTGTTCGTCGCAGTCAACACGCGCGAGAGCTTCGTCAAGCCGTCCGGTCTGCTGGCCGTTGTCGACCTGGCGTCGAAGAAGGTGGAAACGACCTGTGATCTTGGCGGTCAGCCGGATTCGGTCGCCATCAACAAGGACGGCACGCTTGCAGCCATCGCCATCGAAAACGAGCGCGACGAAGAGGTCAATGACGGCCAGATCCCGCAGATGCCGGCCGGTGACCTGGTGATCCTGTCGTTGAAGGACGGCGTCGCCGATTGTGCCTCGCTGAAGCGCGTGACGCTGACGGGCCTTTCCGAAATTGCCGGCGAAGACCCGGAGCCGGAATTCGTCGCCTTCAACAGCAAGGACGAGATTGCGCTTACGCTGCAGGAAAACAACCACATCGTCATCATCGACGGCAAGACGGCGACCGTGAAGACGCATTTCTCTGCCGGCACCGTCGACCTCAAGGACATCGACGCCAAGCGCAACGGCGCAATTGCCTTCAAGGACGAGCAGCCCGGCCGCAAGCGCGAGCCTGATGCCGTGAAGTGGCTCGACGACAACCGTATCGTCGTTGCCAACGAAGGCGACTACGAGGGTGGTTCGCGCGGCTTCACGATCTTCGATACGACCGGCAAGGTTGTCTACGAGGCAGGTGCGAGCTTCGAGCATGCCATCGCTGCGATCGGCCACTATCCCGAGAAGCGCTCCTCGGCCAAGGGCATCGAGCCCGAGGGCCTGGAAGCGGCGAAGTTCGGTGACGACAACCTGTTCTTCGTCCTATCCGAGCGCGCCTCGATCGTCGGCGTCTACAAGGACACCGGTGCGGAGCCGCAGCTTCTGCAACTGTTGCCGTCGGGCATTTCGCCCGAGGGTGCCGTTGCCATTCCGTCGCGCAATCTGCTTGCCACCGCCAATGAGGTCGATCTCGGCGAAGACGGCGGTGCCCGCTCGCACGTGATGATCTATGAGCGCGGCGAAGGCGAAGCTGCCTATCCGCAGGTCCGTTCTGCCGAAAAGGACGGCCTGCCGATCGGTTTCGGTGCACTGTCTGGTCTCGCAGCCGTTGCCGACAAGCCGGGCTTCCTGCGCGCCGTCAACGATTCGGTCTTCTCGTCGCAGCCGACGATCTTCACGATCGACGCCACGCAAAAGCCGGCGCTGGTCACCGAAGCGCTGGCGATCACTCGTGACGGCGCACCGGCCCAGAAGCTCGACATCGAAGGCATTGCCAATGACGGGGAAGGGGGCTTCTGGCTCGTCTCCGAAGGCAATTCGGACAAGCTCTATAGCCACGCGCTCTTCCACGTGAACAAGAAGGGCGAGATCAAGAAGGAAATCGCCCTTCCGGAAGCTCTGCGCGCCAGTGAAACCCGCTTCGGCTTCGAAGGCATCTCGCTCGTTGGCGAAGGCGACGACCAGACGCTCTGGATGGCCGTGCAGCGCGAGTGGAAGGACGACGAGAAGGGCTTCGTCAAGCTCGTCTCCTACAATCCGAAGAGCGAAGAGTGGGGCGCCGTGCGCTATCCGCTCGAAAAAGCCGGCGACGGCTGGGTCGGCCTCTCGGAAATCTCCGTTCACGGCGACTATGCCTATATCATCGAGCGCGACAACCTGATCGGTCAGGCTGCCAAGCTGAAGAAGATCTATCGCGTCGCCCTGTCGGAACTGAAGCCGGCGGCCCTTGGCGGTGAACTTCCTGTCGTCAAGAAGGAAGAGGTCCGCGACCTCATCCCGGATCTGAAGGCACTGAATGGTTATGTCGTCGACAAGGTCGAAGGCTTCACCGTTGACGCCGCCGGCAACGGCTATGTCGTCACCGACAACGACGGTGTCGACGACAGCTCCGGCGAGACCCTGTTCTTCTCCATTGGCGCCATCAACGCGATGTGAGCGTTACCGCCCGGAGAAAACGGAAGAGGCCGGGACATGATGTCCCGGCCTCAGACTGCTGACAAACCCCTGGCGAGAGCTGGGGGTTTGTGATTCAGTGGGCCATGTTGAAGAAACCCGGC
>NZ_JAKUMO010000052.1:0-6634 GCF_037026475.1 Ensifer sp. MJa1
GCAGCATGACTGCGCTACTGCGGTCGACTTGCTTTACTTGACTCAGACGGCCCCGTTACCGAAGTCCTGACCCTAGGCAAACGCTAGCCAAAGCATGCAATATGGAGCGCCGGATAAGACGGCGGCCCACCAAGGGCCGGCAGGCACCCGCAATTTATAGACAGGCGTACGAACACAGCCCCCGAATCCAGTAAGGAGTTGATGGTGGATTCAAGTTGGAGCTCCTGAACGAGTTCTGTCGCGCGCATGAATCGCAGCCGCCAGCCGTTCCCCACCAGGGCGGCGCGATTGAGGGACCGAAATGGCCTTCGCCGCCGAGTGGGCCACACCTCTTCGAAAGCGACGTTGCAGGGGGAAGCAGCCGGATGGCGCGCGTCGATGCCAATTCAACGTGCTTCGCCAACAATATCGATGGGAAAGATTGGTGCGGCGGTAAGATGCTCTGCTCGTTGCTTGATGATAAGCACCAAACCGAACCAATCAACTGCACTAGCCGCTACAGCTTCGGCGAGCTTCAAATCAGCTGCCGTGCCCGCCCTCTCGGCATGCGCCGCATTTCGAGTAGTCGCTCTTGCCGCAGCTCATAAACGTTCGCAGCCAATGCCCGCTGTGGCCGGCGCGGGAGCGCTCGTCTCGTGCGCAGCCTCCACCACATAAGCTACCACGAGATCGAGGCGACGGCGCGCCTCCGGGACAACGTCGAGCGCCGCGCCATGGCAGTCGCCGGTGATGACCACGAGCGACCATAGTTGCGGAGTTCGTGAACAGGCTTGGTTCGATCCGGTCGTTTCCAGGGAACTAGCGTCATCTTGGAACTTTGCCGCCGGAACACCGTCCTTCAGCCGCCGCGATGACGCGCGGCGAGATGCAAGAGCATCTCAACTGTGGGCCTCTGGCGACGCTCGTCGTTTGGCTTCCAGGGCTAGCAGATTCATCTGCCTGCCGACGCCTATCGCGCTGCTGGCCGTCCCTCCCTGATCCAAGTCTATTTCAATTCAGGGCTTGCCTATGTCCCGCACCGGATGTCAGGCGAGCGCCATTGCGTCGCCGGGCCTTCGGGGCCAGCAAACTTTTTCGAACTTGCGGTCGCCGCCGCATCAGCCTGTTCGGCTCCAGTTCGGCGCGGCGTTGGCGACGGTCGTCGGCGTGCTGGTCGCGGGGAAACTGCGTGTCGAACGGTGCAAAGCCGTTTGGGGCCCACTGCTGTCGATAAGATTTTGTCGGGTGGCGTGCCTCTCACGCCGCGATAAGCCAAATCGTCCATTGTCGTGTTCAGAACATGCGTCTCAAAAGTGTCCATCGCAAGGGCGATCCGCCGGTGCACCACTCCTTCGCGGTCGGGGTTGTGCCGGGGTGCAATGTCGGCTCAGAAGCTGCGCCGGGAGGGCCAGGATAGGCGTCGAGCACCGGTATAGCGGGTGATCGCACTGGCTCTTTGCGGCGCTCCGCCGTCGTTCTCCCACTGTTCGAGATTTGCGGTTTCAATCTGCCGTGGGGTGCGCAGCCCGTTCCGGCTTTGCAGTTCGGCAAGCAAGGTGTCTGCCGCGGTTATGCCGGCCTGAAACCGTCCGACCAGAAAGACCGCGGCAAGACGAAGGCTCTCGTGATCATCGATCTCAACGCGCTGGTGAAACCCGGCGCGTCGCAATACGCCATCTAGCATTGCCAGATCGGAAGGAGCCAATGAATGCTGGCGTGCGGATGACATGATGCCACCTCCTGTTGCCGGGGAGAGTCGTATCGAATACACAGACCGCAACCCTAAGCTTGGTAGCTGCGTTCATGGAGGCTTCGCGTTTGGTGCCAGGCGCAATCACGGGTGCCGTGATTTACGACCCGGCTTACTTTCGGGCAGCTCTACAACCGCTTCGGAATCAGCATGCTCAAGGCGTGCGCCTTGAGTTTCTCGGTCTTCTTTTCGCGGGCGATCTTTTCGGCCGCAACGATGGCTCTCGCCGTATGATCGGTGGCCGCCGCTTTCTCGCTGGCAGAGATCTTGGCCGGCTTGAATGCGGCGTTGGGGTCTGGCTTCATGGCCTATCTCCTGATGCGGACGGGCGCGACACCGAAAGCTCAGCGCGGTCGCGGCGCTTTCTTCGGCGCCGGCAGCAGGCCCTCGCGCTGGAGTTTCTTGCGCTGAAGCTTGCGTTGGCGCCTCACCGCTTCTGCCTTTTCGCGCACACGCTTTTGCGAGGGTTTCTCGTAGCTGCTGCGCGCCTTGAATTCACGGAACAGGCCTTCGCGCTGCATCTTCTTCTTCAGAATCCGCAAAGCTTGATCGATATTGTTGTCTCTGACGAGGACTTGCAAAAGACGTTCTCCTTTTTTGGTCGCGGAAGGCCATGGCCTGCGTGCTTATCTGCCGCGCTTGGCGCTCAATGGCTTGAGCCAAGGCCCGGTGGCGGTCGCCTCAGGGGCGTCGTCAGTCGCGGTATCAACGTGTTCTATGTCGGTCGCCAGTACACATCGTTCGAACGTCTCGCCTTCCACCCTGACGCGATAGCGGGCCTCGCCGCGATCTCCCGGCAACAGGCCGACAATCTGGCCGACGCGGCTGTTTAAGACCGACTGCGTCCCACTCACCCTCAACGTGACCTTGTTGCCAATCTCGTAGGCCACAGAGCGCATAGTAATCTCCTGTAACCGAGGGGCCCTAAGACGCAAAAAGGTCGGGTTATTCCCCCGACCTCTTCCCGTCATCCAACTGCCTCCCTGCCAGTACATCCGTGGTCAGAGAAGGCGAATGACAAACTATTCGGCCCTGAGATTGTCGGCCGAGTTCTTGCCCGACTTGCGGTCGCTGACGATGTCGAACGTCACCTTCTGACCGTCGGCGAGCGAGCGCAGGCCGGCGCGTTCAAGCGCCGAGATATGCACGAACACGTCTGTGCTGCCGTCATCCGGTTGAAGGAAGCCGAAGCCCTTGGTGCTGTTGAACCACTTTACTGTGCCTGAAGCCATGATGGTTTCCTTTCAATCGTGGAGTTTGCCAGAAATATTTCTCTGATCATGATCGATATTTGAAAGGAGATCTGGCCGCGCAAAAGCGTCATGTCAAAGTTCACAAGCAATATTCGATGAACGACATATAGACGATACTTTTTTAAACTCAATAGAAATATTAATTTTTTTAAATTCTTGGCCGATAAAATCCTCTTTAAAAGCCTGAAAAGGCGGGCTTTTCATGTGTTTATTTATTTTTATTTCACCATTCCCGGCCCCTCTAGCCAAAGTAGTCTATATCGCGACAGGCATGAAAGCCGTCTTGGTCGCGCTCTGGCCAGCGCAACGAGCAAGTCTTCCCGCCTCCACAAAACGTGCTCCGCCTCCACAAACATGTTGCAGAGAACGCATTCAAACTGCCGATTGACGCCTAGGTGCAGATGCCGGTAGAACGATCTATCGAATTTGCTCGCTAGCTTTGGTTATTGCGCGATTGGCTTCGCGCTGTGAACGAACCTTCCTTTCAAAGTCGCCATCGAGGCCCTGTTTCGCGCGGCGGCTCTCAGTATTGCTGCGGAAGGGCTCTCATGATCATCAGCACAGCTAAATGCTCCCATTAAGGGCTTATTCCAGCCTGACAGGGCAGCGCCAACGCGTCAGTCGGTGTTTCCGCCGGCGATCCTCGTCGAACGCCGAAAGCTGGATTCGAAGTTGAGCGAGATGTCGCCCCAAAATCACAAGGCTACCTGATGCGTCCGTGGCAATGGCCACGATGATCATGTCAGACCATCAACTAGGAAGACGCTTTGAAGAAAACCAGAGTGAGCCAGCCATCCGACCGCCGCGCAGCAGCAAGCGCCGATCGGGAAAAAGCCTGGCTGAAGATCCTATCGGCGTATCGACAGCCGTATGTTGGCCGCAGCACGTTTGAACTGACGGTGACCCTTGTGCCATTTATTCTGCTGTGGGCGGGGGCGTGGGCTTCCATGCACTTCGGCTTCTGGCTGGGCATGGCCCTTATCGTCCCTGCGGCTGGATTTCTCTTGCGCCTGTTCATGCTGCAACATGACTGCGGGCATGGTTCCTTTTTCGGCCGGCGCAGCCTGGATGACTGGACGGGCCGGATGATCGGGGTGCTGACACTGACACCCTATGACTATTGGCGCCGCGCCCACGCCGAACATCACGCCTCGGCAGGCAACCTCAACGAGCGGGGTGTCGGTGACATTAGGACCCTTACCGTTACCGAATACGGAGCTCTCACGCGCAGAGGACGGCTTGCATACCGCCTTTACCGGCACCCGCTCGTTATGTTTGGCATCGGTCCTGCCTGGCTTTTTCTGTTCAAGCAGAGGTTGCCGTTCGCAATGATGCGCTCCGGCGCCCTGCCATGGGTTTCCACCATGGCAACGAATGTCGCCATTGCCGCACTCTCTGGTCTTCTTGTCTGGGCAGTTGGTACTGTTCCATTTCTTATGATCCATCTGCCGATTGTGCTTCTTGCTGGGGCTGCAGGTGTTTGGTTGTTCTATGTTCAGCACCAGTTCGAAGACACTCACTGGTCGAGGCCTCCCGACTGGACGTTCCAGTACGCAGCCATGCACGGCGCTTCGCACTACGATCTGCCGCGCCCCTTGCGCTGGATCACCGGCAATATAGGTATGCACCATGTCCACCACCTATCGAGCCGCGTTCCGTTCTATAGACTTCCTGAGGTTCTGCGTGATTACCCGGAACTCGGAGAATTGGGCCGCGTCACTATCAGGCAGAGCCTGGGCTTGGTGAAGCTCGTCCTTTGGGACGAGGCCTCACAGCGACTGTTGTCATTTCGAGAAGCAGAAGCACATCAAACTGCAACAACATCAGCTTCGTCGACGCGTGCGAGATAGCGAGGGTAACGATGTTGCACAACCAAGGAACCGAAACACGCAGGTGACCGTCGGTGGGTTCAATGCCCGCCTCCAGTGGTCATTCCCCTCTCCATCATCAGACAGATTGAAGGTAGACAATGAAGAGCTTGGACGAAAAACTTCTTATTATTCTGAGTGCCTTCCACAGTGTTCGATATGGGATGTCGCCATCCGTCACACGGGGGGCTGCTGAAAATCATTCCAAAAAACAGGGGCTGGCGGGAGACGATTACAGCCAGACCCTTGAAGCCGCCATCGGCGCCGGGCTCATTGGTCTTTCGTCTGACTCATCCCTTTCAATTAGGGCCGCGGGACGAGAGAGGTTAGGCAAACGCTAGCCAGAGCGAGCCGTGCGGCGTACTGGAGAAGGGCCAAGTGAAGTGGCCAATCCGATCACGACGGTAAATTCCGAAATGTCCCGCCGGGATTGCAAAGTGCGAACACATCAAGCTCGACGGCGTTTGTCCTGCGAGGACGCGTGTGTCGATGCCAACTTTTCGGCCACCAGTTGTTCTGTCTCGACGGAATACCAAACAGCACCCCTACTGGGACGGCCCGCAACTTTTTTGCGCAGCCGCTGTTGGCGCAATTATGAACCGATCGAACCGCTCCCCGCCGTTGGTCTGCACGCTCCTATTGTTGTTGCTCACAGCAAATTTATGGAGGACAATGACGGCCCTGGATCTGAGAGGCGACAGCCATTGAACTTTGAGAAAATCGGCCGAGCACGCCTCATGATGCGGCTGCCACGACACCGCAAACAGCTTTCAGAACTGCGATTCCTGGCGCTGAGCACACTGATCGAAGCCTACGGGATGGCCGTGGTCACTCGCGACGAGTTGAGCGGGCATGCGATGTCGGATGAACCGCTAGCAGCCGAATACGCCGACAAATGCAAGGCGATCGAAGACAAGGTCGCGATGTTGCTCACGAATATAAGCCCTCGTTTCGTCAATTGACTCCAGCTGCGGCATTGACTGAATTGGGTAGGACGCCGACCGTGACCTACCCCTGCAATTGCAATCAATCGCTCAAGAGCGCGCCGGATGGGCCGGACCACATGTCGCTAACCACCTCGTTCGTCTCTGAACTCGTCTGGGCCGCAAGCCAGGCTGATCACCTGACAACGTTTGAAAAGCGCCGGCTACTTCAGCGCGCCGTGGTAACGATCAACGAGATGCGGCAGCAAGCAAGCATTCCAGATAATTCGACAAAACAGGACTCAGGGATTGCCTTTCAGTCCTTGGCGGGAGCGGTCGAGGCGCAGACAGGCGAGCAGATCAAAACTGCTCTATTGGACGCAGCAAATATGATCCGGACGCTGCGAATTTACCTGGAGACAACAACGCGACCAGCCGGAGGCGAGTAGCGGGAACTTTTTTCTCACAGCAGGCTTGTTCTTGGCTCGACCTTACGCCACTTGGGACACGCGCCTCGGGTACCAGAAAATGACCGGCAGCGCGGTTGTTGGGCCCCATGCTCACCCGCGCGAGGGGTCTTTCCCTAAACCAAGCCTCGTGCAGGGCCGCACCTGTGTTGTCGCTGCCTTCACGCGCCATGAGGAAGTACAACGCGAGAAGGATCACACCCGCAGTGATGGAAGACATCTTTAGCCGGGCGTGCTGCGCTCAACGAGCATCCGCCGCAACCAGAAAGTCGGCGACAGCTTCACCAAGATTCGAAGTTTAATCAGCGGTCTTGCGCGATCGTGTCCATGGGAGTGGTGTAGCTGACGGCTGATTGCCGTGCTTTCCGACAAGGGCCGGAGGGATATCAGCGGG
>NZ_JAKUMO010000053.1:0-2500 GCF_037026475.1 Ensifer sp. MJa1
CGCAAACCGGATTGAGAAGCTGGTGAGGTCGGGTTGAACCGAGCTCGTTTTGTTTTGAACACGTCGCTCATTTTGTGATGAGCATGAGCAATGGGAACGATCAAGCCAATCGAACGATTAGTACTGGTAAGCTTCATGCGTTGCCGCACTTCCACACCCAGCCTATCAACGTGGTCGTCTTCCACGGTTCTCAAGGGAATACTCGTTTTCAGGTTGGTTTCCCGCTTAGATGCCTTCAGCGGTTATCCATTCCATATATAGCTACCCTGCTATGCCCTTGGCAGGACAACAGGTCCACCAGAGATATGTCCATCCCGGTCCTCTCGTACTAGGGACAGATCCTGTCAATATTCCTACACCCACGGCAGATAGGGACCGAACTGTCTCACGACGTTCTGAACCCAGCTCACGTACCGCTTTAATTGGCGAACAGCCAAACCCTTGGGACCTGCTCCAGCCCCAGGATGCGATGAGCCGACATCGAGGTGCCAAACAACCCCGTCGATATGGACTCTTGGGGGTCATCAGCCTGTTATCCCCGGCGTACCTTTTATCCGTTGAGCGATGGCCCTTCCACGCGGGACCACCGGATCACTATGACCGACTTTCGTCTCTGCTCGACTTGTCAGTCTCGCAGTCAGGCGGGCTTATGCCATTGCACTCGACGACCGATTTCCGACCGGTCTGAGCCCACCATCGCGCGCCTCCGTTACTCTTTCGGAGGCGACCGCCCCAGTCAAACTACCCACCATACACTGTCCCGGATCCGGATAACGGACCGCGGTTAGACATCCATGACGATAAGGGTGGTATTTCAAGGATGGCTCCACAAGAACTGGCGTCCCTGCTTCAAAGCCTACCACCTATCCTACACATGCCGACACGAATGCCAGTGTAAAGCTATAGTAAAGGTGCACGGGGTCTTTCCGTCTGACCGCAGGAACCCCGCATCTTCACGGGGAATTCAATTTCACTGAGTCTATGCTGGAGACAGCGGGGAAGTCGTTACGCCATTCGTGCAGGTCGGAACTTACCCGACAAGGAATTTCGCTACCTTAGGACCGTTATAGTTACGGCCGCCGTTTACTGGGGCTTCGATTCAGAGCTTGCACCCCTCCTCTTAACCTTCCAGCACCGGGCAGGCGTCAGACCCTATACGTCGTCTTGCGACTTCGCAGAGCCCTGTGTTTTTGATAAACAGTCGCTACCCCCTGGTCTGTGCCACCCCATCTGACTTGCGTCAAAAAGGGTCACGCTTCTTCCGAAGTTACGCGTGCAATTTGCCGAGTTCCTTCAGCATAGTTCTCTCAAGCGCCTTGGTATACTCTACCTGACCACCTGTGTCGGTTTCGGGTACGGTCTATAATGGTGGAGCTATTTCCTGGAACCGCGTCCCAGCCCGGACAATCCAATAAGTCCGAACCAGTTGAGCAATCCGTCACTACCACCAGGCCCACGAATATTAACGTGGTTCCCATCGACTACGCGTGTCCGCCTCGTCTTAGGGGCCGGCTAACCCTGCTCAGATTAACTTTAAGCAGGAACCCTTGGTCTTTCGGCGAGAGGGTCTCTCACCCTCTTTATCGTTACTCATGTCAACATTCGCACTTCCGATACCTCCAGGACCCCTCACGGGTATCCCTTCGCAGGCTTACGGAACGCTCCGCTACCACGTGCATTACTGCACATCCTCAGCTTCGGTGCATGGCTTTAGCCCCGTTACATTTTCGGCGCAAAGACCCTTAATTAGACCAGTGAGCTGTTACGCTTTCTTTAAATGATGGCTGCTTCTAAGCCAACATCCTGGTTGTTTTGGGATCCTCACATCCTTTCCCACTTAGCCATGACTTGGGGACCTTAGCTGGAGGTCAGGGTTGTTGCCCTTTTCACGACGGACGTTAGCACCCGCCGTGTGTCTGCCGACTAGTACTCCTCGGTATTCGGAGTTTGGTTAGGATCAGTAAGACGGTGAGTCCCCATAGCCCATCCAGTGCTCTACCCCCGAGGGTATTCGGTCGACGCTCTACCTAAATAGATTTCGCGGAGAACCAGCTATTTCCGAGTTTGATTGGCCTTTCACCCCTAACCACAAGTCATCCCAATCTATTGCAACAGATGCGGGTTCGGTCCTCCAGTTGGTGTTACCCAACCTTCAACCTGCTCATGGCTAGATCACTCGGTTTCGGGTCTAATGCGACGAACTGAACGCCCTGTTCAGACTCGCTTTCGCTGCGCCTTCACCTATCGGCTTAAGCTTGCTCGTCACACTAAGTCGTTGACCCATTATACAAAAGGTACGCTGTCACCCTTGCGGGCTCCAACTGTTTGTAGGCATCCGGTTTCAGGTTCTATTTCACTCCCCTTGTCGGGGTGCTTTTCACCTTTCCCTCACGGTACTTGTTCGCTATCGGTCATGCACGAGTACTTAGGCTTGGAGAGTGGTCTCCCCATGTTCAGACAGGATTTCACGTGTCCCGCCTTACTCAAGGACAATGAGTGT
>NZ_JAKUMO010000054.1:0-3046 GCF_037026475.1 Ensifer sp. MJa1
GGCAGGCGGGTCGTATCCGCCTTCATCGCAACGGCCTTTGCCCAGGAGACGCCGGAGGCAGCAAGCGCTCAATGGCGTAGTGTCGCCGACCAGATCAGACCAAAAGTGCCGAAGCTTGCCACCATCATGGACGATGCTGAAGAGGACGTACTAGCCTACATGACCTTCCCAAAGGAGCATCGGGCAAAGCTGCACTCAACGAATCCGATTGAACGCCTCAATGGCGAAATCAAGCGCCGCACCGAGGTCGTCGGCATCTTCCCGAACGACGAAGCAATCGTCCGCCTCGTCGGCGCGCTACTGCTCGAACAGAATGATGAGTGGGCCGTCCAACGTGCCAGGTATATGACACTTGAGACCATGGCCCAAATGAGCGATGATCCCCAGATCAGTCTGCCCGCTGTGGCCCGCTGATATCCCTCCGGCCCTATGTCGGAAAGCACGGCCATCAGCCGTCAGCTACACCACTCCCATGGACACGATCCTGCAGACGGGCTGCACCTTGTTTTTTGTGCGACCGGGGGACTTGTTGTCGATGGCGTCGGCCCTGAAAAATCACTCAAGCAAATCGACCCTCTTGTGATGATGCGGCAATTCGCGCTGAACGCTATCGGACCAGCACTCGTTCTCAAACATTTCGCGCCGAAGCTCGCCCGTAGGGAACGCAGCATCTTCGCCTTTCTGTCTGCCAGAGTGGGGTCGATCGGAGACAATCGCCTTGGGGGCTGGATATCCTACCGGGCGTCGAAGGCTGCGCTCAACCAGATCGTCCGCACAGCCGCAGTCGAGGTCAACCGCACCCATCCGCGCGCGGTAGTCGTCGCACTACACCCAGGAACGGTCGCGACAAAAATGACAGCCGATTACTCCACCCAGCACCGCCAGTTGCACCCAAGCGAGAGCGCACGTTCAATGTTCCAGGTGATTGACCGGTTGACTGCGGAAAACACCGGAGGGTTCTTTGCCTATGATGGGCTGCCCGTTGAGTGGTGAGTATTGTTACGCGGCATGGGACTTAGATCCTGAGTGCACGGCGAAAACGTCCGGTGATTTCAAGTGTCATTGCGATGCTGAATGTCGTAGGGAGCGATCCGACCGGTTTGCCGCCGACGTGGTCGGCGGCAAAGGCGTGGGGCAACGCGACCGCTTTTGTCACGCTTTCGGAAGCAGGACCTTATCGATCACATGAATGACACCGTTCGATTGCTTCACGTCGGCGATCGTCACGGTGGCTGTGCCACCTGTTTCGTCGGTGAGTGTGATCTTATCGCCATCCATCTTTGCCGAGAGCGTGCAACCGCCGACGGTCTTGACTGGATGGCTCCCTCCGTCATCGGCGATCATCTTGCCGACCGCATCCGAAAGCGCATTGGCAGCAACGACATGACACGTCAGGACTTTGGCCAGCTTTTCTTTGTTTTCCGGTTTCAGCAGAGTGTCGACAGTGCCGGCAGGCAAGGCTTCGAAGGCTGCATTCGTCGGCGCAAACACGGTGAACGGACCATCACCTGAAAGCGTTTCCACCAGACCTGCGGCCTTTACTGCTGCAACGAGTGTCGTGTGGTCCTTTGAATTCGCAGCGTTTTCCACGATGTTCTTGCTTTCGGACATGGCCGCGCCACCGACACTAGGATTGTCGGCATTCGCGGTGAAGGCTACGAGAACGAAAATCGACGCGATCGCGGTGGTACGGTTAAGGGACCGTTTCATTTCGTCATTTCCTCCTTGCAGGCCCGCACCATGCGGGCGCTCTCAGCCGGACGTTGTCCGGCACAATCGATACGGCATCTTGGTCGCATTGGATCACCGCTGCGCCCAACGTCATTTTGACCGCCGTTGCGGCAAACCGGCACTCAAGAAAGGATGCCTTCAGTGAACGAGCGCGAACGGGATTGGTGGTTGCCGCCCCGCGCAAGGTATCAATCTTCAATTTGCTGATCCAATGACCAGGCTTGTTCGTATCGGGAGAAATTCAGCGTATCCACGCACGGTAAAACGCTCGCTGGGAGTCAGAGCTCCAAAATGACGAGGTTTTGTCAGCGGTGGACGGAATAGAGGATACCAGGGATGTTACAGAGAACTGCGAACCAAAACCGTAGCTGGATCCAGGCACTTCTGCTCGCGATTTTGCCCGTTGTCGCGACATCCATTCTCGGGCAAATGGCGACCTACCCGAACATCGAAAGTTGGTATTCGACGCTGGAGAAGTCGAGTTTCAATCCTCCGAACTGGGTGTTTGCTCCGGTCTGGACGACGCTTTACATCCTCATGGCTTACGCTGCCTGGCGGCTGCTGAGCCTGCCTGCCAGGACGCCGGGCAGGTTGGCGACACTGACCCTATTTTATGTTCAGCTCGCTCTCAATGCGTTGTGGTCATGGATGTTTTTCGCCATGCAAAGTCCGGTCGCCGGCTTGGGAAACATCATCGCACAAATCGGGTTTATCCTCGCAACGATCGCGCAGGCTTGGCGCGTCGACAAGACAGCCGCGCTTTGCCTCGTGCCGCTGGCGGCGTGGGTCTCCTTTGCGTCCGTACTGAATTTTGCAATCTGGTTCCTCAATTGATGGCGTTGGCCCGAGGGCCCAGACGTTTTCTCTTTAAGACAAGCAACCTTTTGGATGGGTTCAAATCTGCCCAGTGAGCTCCATGACGTCTTTGGCTAAGATCGGTCGTGCTCGCGTCGCCCTTGCGTTGCCTCGTCAACGTGAACAGCTACGCGCCCTGAACGCCGAGCAATACGATCTTCTTTTCGAGACTTATGCACTCGCCGCGATGAGAGTCGACGAACTATTGAGAAAACAATCTCCTGAGCAAGATCTTGTAAACGAGTATCGCGAAATATGCCTGGACATCCAGGAAGACATCGCGTTGCTGCTTGGACGTATGCAAAGGCAATGCGAATGAATTTGGTGCGACTTATGCGTTATTCTTGCCTGTTCCCCTGAAGCCAGCCGGCAAGTTCCCGGCTCACGACGTGCTCGAGCACGGCCATGCCTTCGGCGCTGTCGTTCAGGCAGGGGATATGGGTGAACTTCTCGCCGCCAT
>NZ_JAKUMO010000055.1:0-2310 GCF_037026475.1 Ensifer sp. MJa1
GCGAGACGTGTTTCATTATGCACCCCTTCGTTAAGTGTCTGTAAACATTGGAAGCGTGTCCGCATCAACATCGCGCAACGGGCGACCTTTCCGGGCAATCGCCGCTCTGACCGGCTCGGACGTCAAATCGATGGCTCGGATCTGATAGGGCGCTCGCGGAACAACCTGGACTGCAGGAAGAACGCCCGTGAAAACAAGCTTGCGTATCAAATGGCTTGAGACACCCAACGCTTTCGCGGCCTCGGTCTGCGTGAGCCATTCGCCAGTTTTGTCAGCTGAACGGTAGGCATCGATGCCACGCACGTAACGAACAGAACGGACCCGATGGGCTGTCCAGGTTTTTCCCTGGCCGGTGGGAAAGCCCATTCGGTTGAGTGTGGCGGCGATGTGCTCGTCAGACCAGCGGCCGGCCATGCTGCGCATAACTTCCAGTGCATCTTCGGCTGTGGCGCTGCCGTGTTCGCCGGATCGCCGGCTTGCGAACACGCAGCTCCGAGTGCTGGCCACCCCGCCAATGAATTGTGAGCACGACATCACGTATGGCATCGTCGACATCGACGATGATGTCGGCGATCAGCGTTCGAAGAAGCTGCTGGCGGGCGCGCATCGTCACATCAGGAGCATTCCAGGCCGCTGACAGGTTTTCCGCCAGGTTGGCGAAAGCACCTGGATCAACCTCGATGGTCGTCGGGTTTTCGGCGGGCTGGCGCGTCTCAAGATCACGCACGCGGCGCAACGCGATTTCCCAGTTTTTCTCCAACTGTGCGGCGATCAGACGATTGTCGGGATCACATGCCGCGTAGCGCCGCTCAGCAAGGCCGGCCTCGTAGCGGGCCTGCTGGAGCTCCAGATCAAGGATCTGGCGCTGATCATCTTGTTGTTTCCGGTGCATCCGTTCCGCCTCGATCGCGGCTTCGATCGCCAAGGGTTCTACCGCTCGCAACAGCTCTCGTGCAACCGCCGTGTCAATCTTCGGAGCACCGAAGATCATACAACGAGGCAACCCAGCCAGATTGCCCTTGTCGCAGCGGTAGACCGGCTGGCTTATCGGACCGCCCCTATAGCAAACACTCAGACGTTGGCCGCAACGGGCGCACGTCAGGAGGCTCGATAAGAGCGCCTTGCCCCCACGGCCTGACTTTACACCATCCGAGCGACCGTAGGCATTGAGCGCCAACTGCTTCTGGTTGCGTTCATATTCCTCCCAGCCGATGTACCCTTCGTGATGATCCTTGATCATCACTTCCCAGGTGCCCGCAGGCTTATAATGTCCGTAGGTTCGCCGCGCTCGCCCCTCAACGATTGAAGTTCGCTTCTCGCTTTTGCCGTAGACATAAGCCCCCGCATAGAATGGATTTTTTAGCACACTGATCACATTGCGATAGCGGACCGGCTGCCAGACGCAGTTCGTCATGCGGCCTTCATCTGCAGGCCGGGGGAAGTGGATTTGCTCGGCCTTCATCGACAACAGCACCTGGCGGGCACTACCAAGTTCGCGAAAGCGGGCGAAGATAAGCCGGATCACCTCTTGCAGACGGATGTCGGGGGCGAGCCCCAGTCCTGCTTCGCGATGCCATATATAGCCGAACGGAACCGACAGGCGCAGCTCACCCCGATGTGCCTTCGACCTGGCGGCTTCGTACATTCTTGCCCGCAACACACCCAGTTCGAACTCGCTGATGCTGCCTTTCATGCCCAGGAGCAGGCGATCATTCGGATGGCAGGCGTTGTACACACCGTCATGATCGATGACGCGGGCCTCGACAAGTCCGCACAGTTCAAGCAAATGATGCCAGTCGCGCCCGTTGCGCGCGAGCCTCGACGCGTCGAAGCACAGGACGGCTCCGACCTTACCCGCGCAGAGCCAAGCGACCAGACGGTCGAAGCCGGGCCGTGCCACCGTTCCGCTCGCGGATCGCCCGAGATCGTCGTCTATGACCTCGATGTCGGCAAAGCCGTACTTGCGCGCGATGTCGACCAGATCATATTGGCGTCGCTGGCTTTCCAGATTGGTCATAACCTGGGACTGCGACGACTGGCGCACATAGACGACCGCCTTACGCTGGAGCACGGTCCCCGGGAGCAGATCAGCGCTTGTCATCGGCAAGCTCCTCGACTCGGATGCCGGCGGCTTGCATCAGGACTTGGGCAAGCGTCAAAACGACCTTCGCCCGGTCCGCTTCGTTCATCCCGTCCACCCGGCGGGGTTCGAATATCAGGCTCATCTGTCTGCCCGAGGTCAGCGCGGGCGCGTCGTGCTGTTTCATCGACTTTCTCCCAAGCGATTCCATTATCGCGTTGGGAGTTTGG
>NZ_JAKUMO010000056.1:0-2287 GCF_037026475.1 Ensifer sp. MJa1
AATCGTGCCCGTGCTCACCTCATCGACGGTGAACTGGATATAGGCGTTGGTGATGATCGCGCCCTTGGGAATGTCGATGCCGATAAAGCGGATGCCAACGGTTTGGCCAACGCCGTCATCGACGGTGAGCTCAAGATCGCTGCTGTTCAAGGACATCGAGCCGGATGACCGCTCTTCCGCGTCGTCGGCGCTTGCCACGACCCTTGTCTCGAAGATTGTGGGAGCTGCCAGAGCGCTAACCATCACTGCCTCGGTGCTTGGGGAGGGTTCCGATGCAGTTCCGTCGAGCGATCGGAGCATGCTGTTTGGTTTGTCTCCGCCGGACGGTTGCCCGGCCGTATCCTTGGCGCCGAGCGCAGTGCTGGACGCCCCGCTGGCGACCAAGCCTGCATCCCCCCATGTGGAATTCAGAGATGCGTTATCGTTGCGATCGACGATCGCGCTACTATCCCAGTATTCGCTCTTGTCCATCATCGATCGCGGCCCAATCGTGACCGGACGGACGATCCCGAACGGGTGCTCGAAGTTGTCCTCGAACGCGTAGCCGTCGGCGACGTCAAAACTCAGCGCGAACTCCATCGCAAGCAGTCTCGGGTCGTTCAGGCTCGAGGGAATGCGGGACAGTTTGGACATGCTCGATCTCCTTTCCGCAGCATGCGGATGGCAGGGCTATTGGATGACAGCGCACCTACGTCGTCGCGAGCGCGAATGCTGGGCACGTCTTTGGGTTTCCCGGCCTTAACGACAAGGATGCAAGCGGGCGATCAGGCAAGCAGCCAATGGTCGAGCCGGAACTCGTAGAGCTTGCCGTCGTTCGCATTCGGGTTGGAGTCGTTGTCCAAGCGCGCAGATCGACTTGATTGCACGAAAGCGACACGTCTAATCAGGCCATTTAGACAAGCAGGCCTGACCGGACGAAATTGTCGTCATGGAGCTGCTCCGCCCTCACGCCGAGCAATGTCAGATGATCCGTGCCGCTCAGATTGGCCACCACGTTGGCGCCCTGGTTTGTTGCGACCTGACGAAATTCACTGGCGCTGTCGATCCCGAATGCACGCAGATCAAGGACGTCTCCGCTGCTCGCACCAGCCCGGAAGTTCAAGATCGCGTCATTGCCATCACCAGTCTGGAACACGAAGAGATTGCTGTTCCTGCCGCCGACCAGCGTGTCGTTGCCGCGTCCGCCCGTCAGCGTAGCATTGCTGCCGAGCCCCCAGAGGTAGTCGGCGCCCGTCGTGCCGTTCAGCACATAGCCGCCGTTGGCGATCGTCGGGGCACGGTCGGCAGGCGTCGAGATGAAGTAGGAGTCCGTCAAGGAGCTTGTGGCAGTCGTCCCGTTGAAGCTTGTGACGTTGTAGAATTCTATCAGCATGCCCTGATCGGTGATGGTAACGAGGCTGGCGCCGACATTGGGGACATCGCGTCCCGCGCCACCAAGGCCGGTGGTGGTGTAGGGAAGCTGGAGACCGTCTCCGTTATCGTCCCGGTTTTCCCGGTAATAGTTGTGCTCGTGTCCCGCAAACACTGCGTTTACGCCCCAAGGCTCGAAGGGCCAGCGCATAGTGCTGGTGCTCCCGCTCGAGTTATAGGCCGTGTGGTGGAAGTAGGCGACGTTGAAGCTCGCATTTGATGCGTCGAGTGTTGCGTGCATCCACTGGCCTTGAACCGACGTCGAACTGCGACCGTCCGTCTCTTGGCTGTTGCTGTTGAGCGCGAAGAAATGTACCGGCCCGATCTGGAAGTCATAATACCGTTCGTTGTCGGGCAACGTGAAGTAATTCAGGTAGTTGGTGAAATTGTTCTCGTTGTATTCGTGGTTTCCGAGCACGGGGAAGAAGCGATTGATGGCGCTGCCGGCGCCATAGGCGCCCTGGTAGTTGCCGATATAGTCGTGGTACTGCTGGCCTATCGCCGCATCCATTGTCTGCGGCGCATAGACGTTGTCGCCCACCGTTAAGGCGAAGTCGACGTTCCAGCTGTGAATGAGCGCCGAGACGGCTTTTTCCCCATTGAGACTTGTGTCACCGAAATCGCCGAACACGGCGAAGCGGTAGAGCGTCTGCGGCCCCGCCTGGGCGGCGACGTTGACCGTGAAGTCGTGCGCGGCGGTGCTTCCGTCAGATGAGGTCGCCGTCACGGCAAGGGTGATCGACGGCTCGTTTTGGGCATTGAGGGTGCCGGTGGCGGAACGGGTAATGACACCATTGGTATCGATGGCAAAACGCGTGTCGCTGAGGCTGTATGTGACAGTCGATCCGGCGTCGGAATCCCTTGCAGAAGCGGTTAT
>NZ_JAKUMO010000057.1:0-2147 GCF_037026475.1 Ensifer sp. MJa1
GTCATTAAGCATGGTCTGCAGTGGAAGGATGCGCCGAAGGATTACGGGCCGCATAAAACGCTCTACAACCGTTTCATCCGCTGGAGCCGGCTCGGTGTCTTCGACCGCATCTTCGCAGCGCTGGCGGCCGAAGGCCCCACACCCGAGCGCATCATGATCGACGCGACGCATCTGAAGGCACACCGGACGGCAGCGAGCCTGCTCAAAAAGGGGATGTTCCCCGTCGTATCGGGCGAACCAAAGGCGGACTGAACTCCAAGCTGCATACCGTCTGTGACGGGGAAGGCCGTCCGATCATCATGGTGCTCAGCGAAGGGCAGATGAGCGATCACAAAGGCGCACGTCTTGTGCTTGACGCCTTGCCGCCAGCCAAGACGCTGATTGCCGACCGCGGTTATGACAGCACGCAGTTCCGAGAGGCACTTCGGGAAAAGGGCATTGAGCCCTGCATTCCCTCAAGCCGGAGCCGAAGGATACCTTATCCCTACGACAAGAGCCTCTACCGTCAGCGCCACAAGGTCGAGAACCTCTTCGCCAAGCTCAAAGACTGGCGGCGCATCGCTACACGCTACGACCGATGCGCACACACCTTCTTCTCTGCTGTCTGTATCGCTGCAACCGTCATCTTCTGGCTCTGATCAATGAGATGCTGTAACGGGGCCTGCGCCGTGCACGACCAGCCCAAGCATCTTGCAATTGCTCATGGCAAGCTGTCGCTGTTCCCGTATCAGTCTCAATCGGAGGAATACGGGATGAAACTGTTTATCGGACTGGATGTATCACTGGCGAAGACCGCCGTCTGTGTGATCAACGAGTTTGGCAAGATCGCAAAGGAAGCGCAGGTTGCCAGTGATCCCCGGGCGATCGCAGACTTTGCAAACACCCTGGAGGGAGCGGTCGCCATCATCGGGCTGGAAGCCGGACCGCTGTCCCAGTGGCTGCATCGCGGCCTGACCGATGCCCGGCTGGATGTCGTCCTGATGGAAACCCGACAGGTGAAGGGCGCACTGAAAGCAATGCCGATCAAAACGGATCGGCGTGACGCGGAAGGGATCGCCCGGCTGCTTCATCTGGGCTGGTTCAGGCCTGTACATTGCAAGTCCGTGTCGGCACAGGAGGTTCGCGCGCTTCTGGCCGCCCGCAAGGCGATTCAGCAGGGCATGATCGCGCTGGAGCTGTCGTTGCGCGGACTGCTGAGAAACTTTGGCCTGAAGGTCGGCGCCATCTCACGCGGCCGGTTCGACGCCCGGATTAGGGAATTGGTGGATGGTAATGCCATGTTGCAAGCCGCGGCCGGGCCGATGTTGCGTGCGCGCGCCAGCCTGCGCCATGAACTGGCAGGGCTCGAACGTCAGGTCCGTCTGCTTGCGAAGGACGACGCGGTGTGCCGGCTGTTGATGACGATGCCAGGCATCGGGGCGGTCGTCGCCTTAACTTTCCGATCCGCTGTCGATGATCCCGCGCGGTTCTCATCATCCAAGAAAGTTGGTCCATGGGTTGGCCTTACACCATCGCGCAACCAGTCCGGGGAGCGCGACGTGATCGGCGGCATTACCCGGGCCGGCGACGCCAATCTGCGAAGAGCCTTGTGCCAAGCGGCTACCGTCATGATCCATCGGGGTCGCTCGACATGGCTGCGAAGCTGGGCTGCACAGGTTGCCAAACGCCGCGGCGCAAAGCGCGCGATGGTGGCTTTGGCAAGGCGCATCGGCACAATCCTGCACCGGATGTGGAAGGATGGCACGGAATTCTCCCCGACAGTCCCGTTGATCGCCAAGCCGGCCTGAGCGTTCACATCAGAACCATATCGTTGACGTCTGCCTGAGCGCAGACCTTCGAGGTCCCAACCGGGACGCGGTTCCGATGATGCCGTGGTCAGGACTGTCGCCGGCCTCTGGTCGAGCACGCCAATGAGATGGGCAGATCGGAATTGCCGCACTGGACCAGCATCATGTTGGCAGCCATCGCGCTGACCACGGACCGAAGCATGAACCCGGGGTGACCTCAAATGAAGGGCGAAGCAAGCCAGGCATCGGCGACATGGAGTCTATAGGAATTATTTGCCGCTTTGGCAGCATGACTGCGCTACTGCGGTCGACTTGCTTTACTTGACTCAGACGGCCCCGTTACCGAAGTCCTGACCCTAG
>NZ_JAKUMO010000058.1:0-1774 GCF_037026475.1 Ensifer sp. MJa1
AAGTCGAGTGTACCGATGCCGGAGCGCGTGATCACGCCGTCGGAGTTGATGGCGAACCGTGCATCGTCGATGCTGTAGGTGACGGTGGAACCGGCGTCCGGATCCCGGGCCGACGCGGTGATGCCGACGGCGGTGCCTACAGTCGCCAGCTCCGCGATCTGGTTGGCAGCGGGATCGGCGTCGGCAGGCGAGTTGAAAACGACCGGTGCGCTTGCTGGTGGCACATAGTACTCGATGTGCAGGAGCGGTGCTGAGGCGGCACTGCTGTCGAAGGCTCGGGCCGTGCGTGTGCCCGTTCCCGTAACCAGCAGCACTATGTCATTGAGCGCCGCCCAGCCGCCCCGGTCGATGATCTCCTGGATGATCGCCTTCAGATCCGGCGTGCGTTGGCCCGCGCCGGCCGCGCCACGTGTCGCCCAGTCCGGCGGTGCCCAGGCGACGGACGCATCGGTGGTTAGGCGTGACGAGACATCGAATGCGTTGGCCGAGAAAGCGGCGGCGTCATCCGCGTCCTGTCCGCGGATCAGGAGCGAAACAAGCCCGGTGCTCACCTGGTCGACGGTAAACTGGATATAGGCATTGGTGATGATTGCGCCTTTGGGGATGTCGATGCCGGTAAAGCGCATCCCGACCGTCTGGATCTTGGATCCGTCGACGGCCAGTTCGAGATCGCTGCTGTTGCTCGTCATTGCACCGGTGTCGCGCTGCTCGACGTCGTCGATGCTGGCTGCAATTCTCTTTTCGAAGATCTGACCGCTGGTGACCGGCGGAATGATCGCGATGGTGTAAGCTTGCGTCGCGATGCTGCCGTCCGACGATGTCGCTGTCACGGTCAGGTTGACCGATGGTTCGCTCTGGCCATTGAGCGTGCCGGTGCTGGAACGGGTGATGACGCCGTTGGCATCGATGGCAAAGCGCGGATCGTTGAGGCTGTAGGCTATGGTCGAACCGGCGTCCGGATCTCTCGCCGAAGCGGTGATGCCGAGCCTGGTGCCGGCGGCCGCGCCTTGAGCGATCTGGTTGGCGGCTGTGTCGGCATCGGCCGGTGTGTTGAAGGAAACGGCCTCCTGACTGTTGAGGATGCCAAGGGTGAAAGTCTGCGTGGCTGTGCTGCGATCGGACGAGGTCGCGGTCACCGTCAGCGTGATCGACGCCTGTGTCTCGAAGTCGAGAGTACCGATGCCGGAGCGGGTGATGACGCCGTTGGCGTCGATGGCAAAGCGCGGATCGTCAATGCTGTAGGTAACGGTGTCACCGGCATCGGGATCGGCCGCCGAGGCGGTGATGCCGACCGCTGTGCCCGTCGCTGCGAGCTCGGCAATCTCGTTGGCGGCCGGGTTTGCGTCTGCCGGCGCATTGAAAACGACCGGGTCGCTCGCCGGTGGCATCTGATATTCGATGTGCAGAAGCGGCGCTGCGGCCGCACCGCCGTCAAAGGCCTCCGCTGTGCGTGTGCCGTTGCCGGTGATCACGAATGCGATGTCGTTGAGCGCTGCCCAGCCGAGGCGGTCGACGATTTCCTGGATGATCGCGCTCAGATCGGGCGTTCGCTGATCGGCACCGGCAACGCCGCGTACTGACCAGCCTGCGGGCGTCCACGCCACCGAGGCATCGGTCGTCAGGCGTGAGGTGAGGTCGAATTTGGTACTGGTGAAGGCGGCAGCGTCGTCCACATCCTGACCGCGGATCAAAAGCGAAATCGTGCCCGTGCTCACCTCATCGACGGTGAACTGGATATAGGCGTTGGTGATGATCGCGCCCTTGGGAATGTCGA
>NZ_JAKUMO010000059.1:0-1667 GCF_037026475.1 Ensifer sp. MJa1
CTGACCGCCGGTCAGATGTCCTATCTGCTGGAGGGGATTGATTGGCGAAACCCGCAACAGACCTGGCGCCCGACCAGCGCTGGGTGAGCCGTCCAACGCCGAACATTCCGGGACAAGTCCTTTGAAACACTAGGCAAATCACGGCTTCTGTGATTCACTTCGGGCATGGAAAACAGCCCCGATTTGCTTCCCGACGATGTTGCCGCCCTACGCGCAGAGCTCATCGCGGCGCGCGCCAAGGGCGCCCAGATCGAGGCTGAACTTGCCGTTGCCAAGGCCAAAGCGTCCGACGATCTTGCGGTCATTGCCCGGCAGAAGCTGCGCATCGAGAAGCTCGAGCGGCAGCTTTACGGCCCGAAGGCGGAGCGTCGCGCCCGGCTGATCGATCAGATGGAGTTCCAACTGGCGGAGTTGGAGATGGCGGCGACCGAGGACGAACTCGCGGCCGAAATGGCGGTCGCTGCCACCCTCAATGTCGCCGGCTTTAGCCGCAGCCGGCCGGTGAAGAAGCCTTTGCCCGAGCATCTTCCGCGCGAACGCGTCGTCGTGCCCGGTCCGGTGAGTTGCCAGTGCTGTGGTGGCGACCGACTGCGCAAGCTGGGCGAGGACATTACCGAGACCCTCGAGGTCGTTCCGCGCCAATGGAAGGTTATCCAGACGGTGCGCGAGAAGTTCACCTGCCGCGATTGCGAAAAGATCAGCCAGGCGCCGGCGCCCTTCCACGCCATCCCGCGCGGGTGGGCCGGCCCCAATCTTCTGGCGATGATCCTGTTCGACAAGTTCGGCCAGCATCTGCCGCTCAACCGTCAGGTCGAGCGCTTCGAACGCGAAGGCGTTCCCCTCAGCCTGTCGACGGTGGCCGATAGCATCGGCGCTTGCTGTGCCGTACTCGCTCCGCTCCTCAAACGGATCGAAGCCCATACGTTTGCGGCAGAGCGGTTGCACGGCGACGACACGACGGTCCCGGTCCTGGCGGCAGGAAAGACCGATATTGCCCGAAGTTGGGTCTATGCCCGCGACGATCGACCGTTCGGCGGCACGGCCGCACCATCGGCGATGTTCTACTATTCCCGTGACCGCGCAGGCGAGCACCCGCAGGCGCATCTCGCCGGCTATAGCGGCATTCTGCAGGCGGACGCTTATGGCGGCTACACCAAGCTCTATCTTCCGGATCGACGGCCCGGCCCGATAACAGAAGCAGCCTGCTGGGTGCATGCGCGGCGGCCCTTCTACGCGATGGCCGACGTCGAAGCGAACGCGCGCCGACGAGCGCAGGGCAAGAAGCCGGCCGTCATCTCGCCGATCGCCGTGGAGATGGTGCAGCGGATCGATGCCCTGTTTGACATCGAGCGCGACATCAACGGTCAGAGCGCGGAGGTCCGAAGGGCCGTTCGTCAGGAGCGCAGCAAACCCTTGGTCCTGGAGCTGGAAACGTGGATGAAGGCTCAGCGTGCCAAGCTGTCGCGCGATCATGATCTCGCCAAGGCCTTCGATTACCTGCTGAACCGCTGGCCTGCCTTCACCCTCTTCCTCGACGATGGGCGTGTTTGCCTCTCGAACAATGCCGCCGAACGCGCCCTGCGCGGCATAGCGAGACGTGTTTCATTATGCACCCCTTCGTTAAGTGTCTGTAAACATTGGAAGCGTGTCCGCATCAACATCGCGCA
>NZ_JAKUMO010000005.1:0-324619 GCF_037026475.1 Ensifer sp. MJa1
AGCGGGGCGATCTCGGAGACGTAAGGCAGGTTGCCGGCGATGAAGATCACCGAGCCGTATTCGCCGACGCCGCGGGCAAAGGCAAGCGCAAAGCCGGTGAGGCCAGCCGGCAACAGCCCCGGCAGCAGCACCCGGCTGATCGTCTGGAAGCGGCTGGCGCCAAGGGTGGCGGCGGCTTCCTCCACCTCCCTGTCGATCTCCTCCATGATCGGCTGCACGGTCCTAACGACAAAGGGCAGGCCGACGAAGATCAGCGCGATGACGATGCCGGCCGGGGTAAAGGCGACCTTCAGCCCGAGCGGCTCAAGAAACTGGCCGATCCAGCCGTTCGGGGCATAAAGCGTTGTCAGCGCAATGCCGGCAACGGCAGTCGGCAGCGCAAACGGCAGGTCGACCATGGCGTCGATCACCCGCTTGCCGGGAAAGCGATAGCGCACCAGCACCCAGGCGAGGATGACGCCGAAGACGAGGTTGATCACCGCGGCGACAAAGGCCGTGCCAAAGGAGATCTTCAAGGCGTTGAGCGTGCGCGGATCGAGCGCCAGCTCCACGAACTTGGCCCAGCCGAGCCCGCTGGCGCGAAACACCAGCCCCGACAACGGGATCAACACGATCAGGACCAGCCAGCTCAGCGTGATCCCGAGCGACAAACCAAACCCAGGCAATACACTCGGCTGGCGAAACCGCCAGGGTGCCGTCTTCTTCGCTTCCGACAATGACACTACCTTCTGCAAAGCGTGCAAGAACCATCCGGCCGCGTTCCAGCCGATGGTCTGGCTAGGCGTGGCGCAGCGAGGATGCGCAGCCGGTTGCCCGGCTGCGCATGTGTGTTCAGGTGTTATTGGCCCGGCTTGTAGAGCTGGTCGAAGACGCCACCGTCGCCGAAGAATTTCGGCTGGGCTTCCTTCCAGCCACCGAAGTCTTCGATGGTGACGAGCTTCAGGTCGCCGAACCGCTTGATGTCAGCCGGGTCGGCGGCTGCCGGCTTGAACGGCCGGTAGTAATGCTTGGCGGCGATCTTCTGACCAGCGTCACTGTAGAGGTAACCGAGATAGGCTTCCGCCACCTTGCGTGTGCCCTTGGCGTCGACATTGCCGTCAACGAGCGCCACCGGCGGTTCGGCCTTGATCGAGATCGACGGCGTGACGATCTCGAACTTGTCCGGCCCGAGTTCCTCGAGCGACAGATAGGCTTCGTTTTCCCAGGCGAGAAGCACGTCGCCAAGGCCACGCTGCACGAAGGTCGTCGTCGCGCCGCGCGCGCCGGTATCGAGCACCGGAACATGCTTGAAGAGTTCAGTCACATATTCCTGTGCCTTGGCGTCATCTCCGCCATTGGCGGCCCGGCCATAGGCCCAGGCGGCGAGGAAGTTCCAGCGTGCGCCACCCGACGTCTTCGGGTTCGGCGTGATCACCTGGATGTCCGGCTTCACCAGATCGCCCCAGTCCTTGACGCCCTTGGGGTTGCCCTTGCGCACCAGGAACACGATCGTCGAGGTGTAGGGTGCGCTGTTGTTTTCGAACTTTGTCTTCCAGTCCGCCGGGATCTTGCCGGTTTCCTTGGCGATCGCGTCGATATCGGCTTCGAGCGCCAGTGTCACGACATCGGCCTGCAGGCCGTCGATGACCGAGCGGGCCTGCTTGCCGGAGCCGCCGTGCGACGTCTGGATCGTCACGGTCTCGCCGGTATCCGCCTTCCACTTCTCAGCGAAAGCAGCATTGAAGTCCTTGTAAAGTTCGCGTGTCGGGTCATAGGACACGTTCAAGATTGTCGTGTCGGCAAACGCGACACTCGCATCTCCGAGCTGCAGGCCTCCGAGCACAATTGCCAGTCCCACCATTCCGGTAATTCGTCCAAAGACCATCTCGACCTCCATTGGTTACCAGATAAAACTATCAATTTAATCGACTGCTACAACGCAAACCGATGATGCTGGAGGCGGCTATCGGGAAATGTCCTATCGTTCTTACGGCTTTTTCAGGAACGGTTTGCCTGCAACCGACCGATCAGGCCGCGCCGACCCGCCATGAGGGTTAACATGGGGGTAACGACGCAGCTGTCCAGTGCTGAATTGGTCGGAACAGAAATTTCGCTGCGTCGAACGGCTCGGCGTTGTCCTTCAATTGGACGGACCGCGACGGCAACGCGGGCGCTGCCTAGAGGACGTGGCCGCGTGCCACGACCGGCCATTTATCCTTCAGGCTGTCGCCTTCGATGATGTGAATGACGTCGACCATGTTGGTGACGACGCAGGCGTGGTTCGGCACGATGCGCAATTGGTCGCCGACCCTCAAGCCGATGGCCCCATCGGTGACGAGGCGGCCGTGTTCCTCCGACAGCTGGTCGATGCGGATGTCGTCGCGGCCGAGAACGTGGCCGTAACCGGTCATCCCGAGCAGGTCCGAGGTCAGCACCTTGCTGCCGGCATCGATGATCGCGCGGTTTTCTGATGGCACAGAGACGACGGTCGCAAGCACCGTCAGCGCGCAATCATCCCAGCTTGCCACACCGCGCGAAACCAGCGAGCGGTCGTTGTAGATATAGGTTCCGGGGCGATACTCGTCGGCAACGGGGGCGCCGGCAGCATGCATCATGCTCGGCGTGCCGCCCGACGTGATCACGGGCACGGTGATGCCATCGGCTTCGATGAGATCTTTTGCCTCGCCCATGAAGGCCTGGACCTTCGTCTCGCCATTGACAGGGGGGTAGGTCATCAGGCCGCCGAACAGCAGCCCTTTCGCATCGGCAATCCGGCGGGCGAGGCTTGCAGCCGCAGCCGGCGTACCAACGCCGCAGCGGTCGGCGCCGGTGTTGCATTCGACAAAAACGCGCAACGGCTTGTCCTTGCCGGCAAAATAGCCGGCAAGCCCGTCGATGACCGCCTCGCTGTCGGCGACGACCGCCAGCGCGACGCGGGCATTCAGCCGATCGAGCCGCGCCATCTTGGCTTCGCCGAGAATGTTGTAGGTGATCAGCACATCGGTGATGCGGTCGCTGCCGTCGACCATCGCCTCGGCCTCCGTCACCTTCTGGCAGGTGATGCCGATGGCGCCGGCTGCAAGCTGCAGTTCGGCCATCTGCGGCAGCTTGTGCGTCTTGATATGCGGGCGCACGCGAATGCCGTGCTCATCGGAATAGGCCTGGAAGCGTTCGATGTTGCGCTTGGCAATATCGAGATCGACGAGAACGGCCGGCGTTTCGATCGACAGGGGCATCGCGGTCACTTCCTCTCCAGGGCGCGGGGATGACATGTGATGAACGATTCTCGCCGGAAGGAAAAGCCGCGCGAAGGCAATGGCGATCAGCCCTCCGCCAGCCTGCATCCGTTTTCCGGGTCAAAGAGATGCAGCGCATCGGCGTCAACGGCGAACAGCCGTTCTTCACCTGGTGTGAGCGCGCTACGTGGCGGCAGGCAAGCGGTCAGGCGCTGAGTGCCGATCCGCGCCGTCGTGACGAGTTCCGGTCCCGTCAGCTCGACGACCTCGATGCGTGCCTTGAACTGCAGCGCGGCCTCGTCGCCGGCGACGAGCCGCAGGGCTTCCGGCCGGGTGCCGAGTTTGACGCGCTGGCCGTCGGAGACCGATCCGCGGAAGCGGGCGGGCAGGGCGACGGCCTGGTCTTCGCCGGTTATCTGCAGGCGCTCGCCCGAAACGGTCGCATCGAGCACGTTCATCGGCGGCGAGCCGACGAAACCCGCGACATAGAGGGTAGCCGGGTGGTCGTAGATTTCCTCCGGCGTGCCGAGCTGCTCGATCCGCCCGTCGCGCATCACGGCGATGCGGGTTGCCAGCGTCATCGCCTCGATCTGGTCGTGGGTGACGTAGACGACGGTCGTCTTCAGCATCTGGTGCAGGCGCTTGAGTTCGGTGCGCATTTCCATGCGCAGCTTGGCGTCGAGATTTGAGAGCGGCTCGTCGAAAAGAAAGACCTGCGGCTTGCGCACCAGCGCCCGGCCAATGGCTACCCGCTGGCGCTGGCCGCCGGAGAGCTGGCTCGGCTTGCGCTCCAGCAGGTTCTCGATCTGCAGCAGCTTGGCCGTCTCCGTCACCGCCTTCTCACGCTCGGCTAACGGCACCTTGCGCATTTCAAGGCCGAAGCCGATGTTCCGGGCGACGCTCATGTTCGGGTAAAGCGCATAGGACTGGAACACCATGGCGATGTCGCGGTCCTTGGGGTGGGCGCCGAGAATGGAGTGGTCGCCGATGCGAATGTCGCCACCGGTCGGTTCGGCAAGTCCGGCGATGATGTTGAGCAGGGTGGACTTGCCGCAGCCGGAGGAGCCGAGCAGCACCAGGAACTCGCCGCTCTGCAGGTCGATGTCGATGCCTTTGAGCGTCTCGACCTCGCCGTAGCGCTTGTGAATGTTCTCAATCGCAAGAGCGCTCATGCGCCGGTCTCCTGAAGGAAGGATGAAAGCGGTTTTCCGTAGCTGCGCGGCAGGGTGGAGATCGCCTCCGAGGCGATCGTGACGCCGGTCGAGAGGCAGGCGGCCAGCGGCATGCCGGCGGCAAGGGCCGCCAGGAAACCGGCGTTAAAGACATCGCCGGCGCCAATCGTATCGACCACCGAAACGGCGGGTGCTGCCACGGACGAGAGGCCGCCATCGGCGCCGACGGCAATCGCGCCGTGCGGTCCACGCTTGACGACGACGATCGCGCCTTCTGGCATGTGTGCCTTCAAGTCGCGCGCCGCCTCAATGGGATCGGAGAGACCCGTCAGCGTCGTTGTCTCGACCTCGTTGAACAGCGCCAGCCGGCAGCGCTTCAGCCAGCCGACCGTCGCAGCGCAATTCGCCTCGGTCCAGCCGTCGAGCGGCCAACCGGTGTCGAGAGCGACCGCGATGTCGTGTGTGTCGGCCCATTCGAAGAAGCGGTCATAGTCTGCCGTCAGCGCGTCGGTGAGGAACGAACCGGTCAGAAGCGCATAGCCGCCCCGCAGTGTCTCGCCGTCGAGCATGGACCGGACTTCGTCGAAGGTGAGCAGCGGCAGATGCCCGCGTGTCGTAAAGAAGGTCCGTTCCCCATCGGGATGGGTGATGCCGACGGATAGTGTCGTCCCGACATTCTCGACCGGCCACGACCTGGAGCGTTCGGGAAAAGCTTGCCTCAGCCAGGTACCGAACTGGTCGTTGCCGACATTGGCGGCGATCGCATAGTCGACACCGAGCGAATCCCAGGCAAGGGCGCTGTTGCCGGCGCAGCCGCCGACCCGCAGCTCGTCGTGATCGACGATGATTTCGGTTCCGGCCTTTGGCCAGGGGGCCGCGGGCCCAAGGATGAGGTCGACATTGGCGTTGCCGACCACGGCAAGAGGACGCATCGTTACTCGCTCCGGGTGATCTTGGTCGAACGCACCGGGGTGCCGGCATTCTCGACGCGGGCCGCCGCAAAGGCGATCATGAAGGATTGCGCCACCGGCAACATGGCGAAGATCGCCGCCATGCCGGAGGCCGGCGCAAAGGCGATGGTGGTGACGCCGTCGGTCGGCGCCTCGCCGGAGGCATCGAAGACGACGACGGGGGCGCCGGCTTCGGCAGCCGAGATCGCCATGGCATGCACGAGCCCGGCGGTTGCGTCCGCACCGCGGAAGAGCACGACACCGACGGACGATCCCAGCATTTCCATCGGGCCATGTCGCAATTGGCCGCCTTCGAGCGAGAAGCACGGCAGGCGGGAAAGCTCGGCGAGACCGAGTCCGATCGCTTCGGCAAGACCTTGCAGTCGGCGGCCGGACGTGACGACGGACCGGACTTCGCTCAAGGCTGCCAGCGCTGCCGACGTATCAGGCGACTGCGGCTCTTCCAACGCCTGAAGGGCAGCGGCGGGATCGTCGCCGAGGGCCGTCAGAACGGCGAGGTGCAAAGCAAAGCTGATCGTCAGGCTGCGGGTGGCGGCAAAGGCCCTTTCGGTTCCGCCGACGCCGACAAGCGAGGGCGCGTTTCTGGCAAGAAACGACCCGCCTTCCAGCGTCAAGCCAAAGGTATCGGCGGTTGCGCCATTGGTCTCTTCGAACCAGCGCAGCACCTCGGCACTCTCGCCCGACTGCGACGTTACGAGGATCGTCTTGCCCTCGATCGAAAGTGGCTGGCCGAGCTGTTCGGAGAGCGGCAGTGCGACGGCATCGATGCCATGGGCGCGGTAAAGTGGCTCGACGGCGCGGCCGACGGCGTGGGACCCGCCCATGCCGAGCAACAGCAGCTTTCCGGTTGCCTTCAGCGAGGCGGCGATTTTCGCCGCGTTCGCAGCGGCCTGCCGGACCGACGCGATGGCGTCTGAGGCTTGGCGCGCCATCTCTTGGTCAATGGCGACGAGCCCGGCCGGGCGTTCCGTTGAGGTCATGGTCATCATCCTTTGACACCGCCGCTGGTAAGCCCCGATATCAGGGCACGTTGCATGACGAGGCCGATCAGCACCGGGGGCAGAGCGGCAAGCACCCCGGCAGTTGCGATCAGGCCGTAATCGGAAACACGGCCACCGGCGAGATCGGAGATGGCGACCGTGAGGGTTTTTGCGCGCAGGTCCGAGGTGAAGAGCAGCGCGTAGAAGAATTCGTCCCAGGCAAGAAGGAAGGCGAAGAGCGCCGATGTCGCCATGACCGGTGCTGCGAGCGGCAGGGTGATGATCCTCAGGATCTGATCGAGGCGCGCACCGTCGATCATGGCGGCGCTCTCGATTTCCTTCGGAATGGAATCGAAGCCGGATTTCAGGAGCCAGGTGGTGAAGGGCGCCAGAATGGTGAGATAGACGAGCGCGAGGCCAAAGACCGAATTCAGGAGGCCGAGATAGGCAAGGCCCATGTAAAGCGGAACGGCGAGCGCCACCGGCGGCAGCATGTAGGTGGCAATCACCCCATAGAGCGACCAGGAGACGTTTGGCGTGCGCGAGACCGCCCAGGCAGCCGGAATGGCAACCGCGATCGCTGCCAGCGTTGCCATGCCCGCGACCTTCAGGCTGTTGACAAGTGATGCGGTAAACGACCCTCCGGCGCTGTTCTCGATCGTCGACAACAGCAAGCGGTAGCGCGACAGGTCGATTTCGTCCGGCCACCAGTTGAGCGGCTTTGTCGACAAGTCGGCAGCCGACGAGATGCTCATGACGAAGAGCCAGAGGATCGGAGCGAGGATGACGGCGGCCAGAAGCAGTGCCGCGGCGTAGACGAAGGCGGTGAAGAGCGGACTTTGGCGTTCCATCACGAGGCTCCTGCGGCTTTGCGCACCAGGCCGGCATAGGCAACGGCAAGCACGGTGACAAGCAATGTAACGATCAGCGCCAGCGATGCGCCCGATCCCGCACGCTGGAAGGAGAACGCCTCCTGATAGACGAGGATCGACAACGTGCGGGTGCTGTTGGCGGGGCCGCCACGCGTCATCACCCAGATCAGATCAAATACCTTGAAGGCTTCGATCGTGCGCAGCACGAGGGCGACGAGCAGGGGGCCCGCCAGGTAGGGCATGATGACGTAGCGGAAACGGTTGAAAGGGCCGGCGCCGTCGACGAGGGAGGCGGCTGTGATGTCGCGCGGCACGGCCTGAAGCGCTGCGAGCGCGATCAGGGCGACCAGCGGGAAATTTTTCCAGCAATCGGCGATGATCAGCGCCGTCAGCGCCGAGCCCGGTTCGCCGAGCCAGGAACGGTAGCTGTCGATCAGGCCGATCTGGGTGAGCGCCGCGTTGAGTGCGCCATATTCTGGATTGTAGATCAGCCGCCAGAGCGTGGCATTGACGACGGTCGGCAGCGCCCAGGGCAGGATCATCAAGGCTCGAAGCGCCGTGCGGCCGCGAAATTGTTGGTTGAGCAAGAGCGCCGCCAGCACCCCGATCACCATCTCGGCCGTGACCGAGACAACCGCAAACCAGGTGGTCGTCACCAATGCACGCTGGAAGTTCGAGCCGCCAAGCACCTTGGCATAATTGTCGACGCCGACGAACACGCCTTCCGTGCCGACGAGCTTGGCGTCGGTGAAGGAAAGCCTGACCGTATCGATCAGCGGCCAGCCGATCACGGCGGTCATGACCACGAGCAGCGGCAGCATGAGAAGCCATGCGCGCGTTGTTATCCAGGTGCCGGGCATACGTTGGAAACCTCTCGGGCGTTCAGGCCCGTCATGCTAGCGCATACCGTCTCAAATCGTCATCGATCTGAGCAGATGATGCATCGATCTGGAGTGCCGGGGAGCTCGGCGCCGCCGCGGATCAGCCTCACGGTCCCCGGGCGGCTTAAAGGCCGCTGTTTTCGGCCGCGGTCTTCAGGGCATCCTCGGCGGAAGCCTGCCCGAGCAGCGCTTCCTGGATGGCCTGCTGAAGAGCAGTCGAAAGTTCCTGGTACTTCGGCGTCGTCGGGCGCGGATACATCGCTGCCAGACCAAGCTTGGCAGCGCCGATCAGCTCTTCCTGGCCCTTGGTGACGCTTGCGTCCTCATAGGAAGAGGCCCAGATCGGCAGGCTGAGCTTGGCATAGGCGTTCTGGGTCTGCTGCGAGGTCATGTGGACGATGTACTTCCACGCCTCGTCCGGATGCTTGCTGGTGGTGGTGATGCCGAGACCCATCGAGCCGTTGACGGCCGAAACCTCGCTCTTGCCGGCAACGCCCGGCGCCGGCACGACGCCGACCTTGCCGGCAACCTTGCTCTCCTTCGGGTCATTGGCAAGGTTGTACATGTAGGTCCAGTTGAGCGCGAAGGCGGCTTCGCCGTTCTGGAACACCTTGCGCACGTCCTCTTCCAGGAACTCCTTGGAGTTCGGGTTGGTGAGGCCTGAGGTGTAGCTCGTCACCATGTAGTTGAGCGCATCGAGACCGCCGCCGGACGTAAACGCCGGCTTGCCGCCGTCGATGAACTTGCCGCCATAGGCGCTGACGAGCGTGGTGTAGTCGCAGATCGCAGCTTCTGCCTGCGACCAGCTCCAGGCGATCGGGGTTGCAAGCAGGCCCTTGTCCTTGATCACCTTGGCCTGTTCGGCAAGCTCGGCCCAGGTCTTCGGCGGCGCCTTGATACCGGCCTTTTCCAGGATCTCCTTGTTGTAGAACAGGTACTTGGTGTCGAGGATCCACGGCATGCCGTAGCGCTTGCCATCATACTCGACCGTCGTCCAGGCGCCCGGCAACACGCCGGATTTCATCTCATCGGTGATGCGGTCGGTGACGTCGACGAGCACCTTGTTGGTCGCGTATTCGGCTGGCCAGATCACGTCGAAAAGCACGATGTCGTAGCCGCTGCCGGACCCCTGCGCCAGCACGGCCTTGTCGTGCAGGCCTTCATAGGGCACGAATTCGAGATTGACCTTCACGTCCGGGTTGGCCTTGTTGAAGGCCTCGGTCATGGCGCGAACATCTGCCTCGCTATAGGCGGCCTGCGCCATGAACAGCGCGTTCAGCGTCGTTTCCGCCTGCGCGTGTCCGGCGAAGGATACGCCGGTGAGAGCCGCGCAAAGCAGGGTCGTTCTTATGGATTTCAGCATTCCAACCTCCAATATCCAAGCGTTTCAGATTTTTCTGGCGTGCCTTCTCGGCCCGCCGCATGCGAGAAATCCGCCGGTGCGTGGCGGCTATCGACATTTCAATCGGAGCGCTTGCGACAGCTTGTTGCCACCGCCTTCGTTCCCCCGGAGCTCTTTTCGGCTCCTATTAAGTCAATTGTCTTGACTTATTTTTTGTTCAATATTCTAACAGTGTCAAGAGGGGTTCGTGGATGAATGATATGCGCCTGATCCGTGCGAAGAGCGGCACCAATCAGGAAGGGACAAGCGCGCACAATCGCCGTGTCATGATCGATGCGCTGCGGTTGAACGGCCAATTGTCGCGAGCGGACCTTGCCCGGGCTACGGCGCTGACGAAGCAGACGGTTTCCAACATCATCGAAGACCTCGAGCGGGATGGCCTGGTTGAATCGCTCGAAGCGGTGCGCAACGGTCGCGGCCAGCCCTCGACGCCCTACAGGCTCGTGCCGGAGGGCGCCTTCGCGATCGGTTTGCAGATCGACCGCCATGTGACGCGCACGATTGCGGTCGATCTCGTTGGCCGCGTGCTTGCCCGTGGTGAAGCCAACCTGCCGGCCGGCGGACCGACGACCGGCGTCAGGTCGATCCTGGAACTGATCGAGAAGACCCGCAGGGACCTCGCCGCCATCGCGCCCCAATCGGAAGACCGCCTCGTCGGCCTTGGTGCTGCCATGCCCGGTCCCTTCGGCATCGAAGCCGAGACCGACGATCCCTGGATGATGGCGGCCTGGCAGAATTTTCCGCTGCTCGAAACCCTAGCCGCCGGCACGGGGCTCGATGTCGAATTGCAGAATGACGCAGCCGCAGCCGCGACCGCCGAGCGCCTGGTCGGTGCAGCGCATGGCGTTGACCAGGCGATCTGCATCTACTTCGGTTATGGTCTGGGGGCCGGGCTGATCCTCAACGGCGAGCTTTATCGCGGCGCCAATGGCAATGCCGGCGAGATTGGCATGATCCTCAGCCTGCCGCGCGGGGCGGCCTCGGACGAGCGCATGCCGCTCGAACATCGCGCCTCCATCGCCTCGCTCTGCAAGCTCCTCGAGCTCGACCCTGCCGATCCGGACCTCTATGCACATATCGATGCGGTCGCTGCACAACCCGACGATCGGCTTGCGCGATGGATTGATGCGGCCGCCTTCGAGATGCGCGCGGCCGTCCAGACGCTGGAGACGATCTTCGACCCGCAGACCGTGATCCTGTGCGGCGGACTTCCGCCTGGGCTGGCACACCTTTTGGTCGACGCGATGATGCCGCTGCTGCCGTCGATCGCCGATCGGCGCGACCGCAGCCTCCCCCGCCTGCAGGTCGGCTTCACCGATCCCTGGGCGGTGGCGATCGGGGCTGCCGCCGAGCCGATCAGCCGAACCTTCGATCCGCGTTTCCAGGCGATTCTGAAAACGCGCGAGCACGCGGCCGTGTAGTTGAGCGACCGTCAGGTCGCGGGTGAAGCGGGCGATCATTTCTGCTACGGGCAACTGAGGTGGACGACGCCCTGCGGCTCGGAGCGCATGCGGTCCATCACCTCTTGCGCCGCCTCTGCCTCCACCAACATGGCCAGGCAATGGCCGTAGTTCGATTCCGCGCGGGCTAAGGCCTCAATCGCAACCACCCGCGGCAGCCGGGCTGCCGTGGGTTGTTTCTTCGTATTCTTCAGCGACGGTCGAGCTCAAGGATGGCCTGGAACAGGACCTCCGCGCCACGCGCACATTCTTCCGGCGATGTGTATTCCGCCTCGTTGTGCGACAGCCCATCTTTGGACGGGACGAAGATCATCGCGGTCGGCGTGATCGTCGCGATGTGGGCCGCATCATGACCGGCGCCCGAAACCACGTCGGTTGCCGAAAAGCCGAGGGCTTCTGCGCTGTGGCGCACGGCTTCGACGATCGCCGGATCGAAGACGACCGGGGCCTTCGACCAGATGTGCTTCAGTTTGGTGCCGACCCCTGCGTTGCGAACGGCGTCTTCCAGCGCTGCCTGCATCTGGTCGAGGCCGGTCTCGGACGGGTGGCGCATGTCGATCTGCAGCCGGACGCTGCCGGGCACGACATTGCGCGAGTTGGGACCGACCTCGACGAAGCCGACGGTGCCGACGCCCGGTGGGTTCTGCCGGGCGATGTCGCGCACGGCAAGCACGATCTCTGCCGCGGCGACGAGCGCGTCGTCGCGCTGCGCCATCGGCGTGCTGCCGGCATGGGCTTCCGTGCCCGATATTGTGATATCGAACCAGCGCACCCCCTGAACCCCGGTAACGACACCGATCTCGGTTGCCGACGCCTCCAGCAACGGTCCTTGCTCGATATGGAGCTCGATGTAAGCGGCGAAGGTGGCAGGATCGAATTTGGCCTCGCCACGGTAGCCGATCGCATCGAGCGCTGCATTGACGGTCGTGCCTTCACGATCGGCAAGCGCGTGCGCTGCCTCGAGCGAAAGCGCGCCGGCGAACACGCCGGAGCCCATCATCGCTGGCGAGAAGCGCGACCCTTCCTCGTTCGTCCAGTTGACGACGGTCAGCTTGTGGCGGAGCCGGGTGGAGCTTTCGCTGAGTGTCCGCAACACCTCGACGCCGGCAAGCACACCAAGGATGCCGTCGAACCGGCCACCCTGGGGCTGGGTGTCGAGGTGGCTGCCGACGGCAATCGCCGGCAGTGACATATCCTCACCGGGATAGGTGGCGAAGATGTTGCCGATACCGTCGATCTCGACCACGCAACCAAGCGCCTGGCACTCGGCGACGAACCAGTCGCGGACTCCGCGGTCCTCTTCGGTCAAGGTCAGACGGGTGACGCCGCCCTTGTCGGTGCTGCCAAAGCGCGCGGTCGCGACGATATCGTTCCACAGCCGGTCGCCATTGGTGGCCGGTGTGTTGTGGCGCCGGGCTCCGGCGCGCAGAGCTTCGGCACTCATTTCGACTGCTCCGGGGTATCCTTGTTGAGCCGATAGCGGAAGTCGCAATGGGTTGCGCCCTGCATCACCGTCTGCGTGCGCTCGAGCGTGATGCGTGGATCGTAGCCGGTGCAGAACACGCCGTCGCGGTTGCAGGAGAGCAGGTGCCCGATATGGCCGAGCCCCATCTCGCGATAGGTCTCGGCGTAGCGACAGCGCTTAACGTTGTAGTGGAATTCGTCGTCCGTCGCCTTTGTCACCTCGATGACAAGCGCGTCGTCCTGCGTCCACAGATCCTGCAACTCCTGGAACGTGCGAAGGTTTGTACCGCCCGGTGTCTTTGCAGCAAAGTTTCTCCCGGCCTCGATCGCAGCCTTGGTAATCGCCTTGTCGAGGATGGCCTGAGCGCGTTCCTCGCCGATCTCCTCGCGCATCGCCTCATAGATCGGTGCGATGATGCCGGCCTCGATCCGGCGGCGGGCGAGAATGCCGATCTCGCCGTCCATCGCCGCCCGCGAGGTGGTTTCGGTTGTTTGCTTGTCCGTCTTTTCCATGGAATGCCTCCCTGTCTACCGTTAAGCAGACCCAACTGGGAGAACATACTACGGCCGAAGAGCCTCTGTGTTGCAAATCCATACCGGGCCGGTTTGGCGCAGCGCAAATATTTTGCGTTATTGCGCTATTTTACCGGAAGAATTCCCGCGTGTTGGCCGAGAGGCGAGCCGCAGTCGCGGCAAATCCTGAATCGGTGAGGCCGGCATAGGCGTTGAGCGACGCCTGGTAGAACGGCATCAGGCGGTTGTGAGCGTCATACTCATTTCACGCCTCCCTGAGGCCGTAACAAATCGCTCTCGGAATGCGGCAGTCACGAGTCTGCCAAGGCAATCTCCGTGCGATTGCGTCTGCTGGTGAGTACAGTTGCGAAGACGGGCGATTGACTGCGAGACCGACCATCGAACAGGTCAGAGGTTCGCCCTCGGCGAAAGGTCGAGGACAGGATTGAGCTCCGGCAATTCGCCCGCCGGTGCGTTGCTGTCTCCCGAGACGGCCTCCAGCCACCGTTGCCGCGACGCTTTCAGGCCGCTGTACAGATGTGCGAGATCAGGCTCTTCCCGATCGATCGGAGCTGTGGCGTAGCGGCTTTGCCGATAGCTGGCAAAAGCGGTCCGGGTCTGCGTATCGGCAAACCCGTCGAGCCAGCGCGATAGTGGCAGGTTGCCGGTCTTGCGTGACCAGGCGTCAAGCGCGGTCTCCAATCGTGCCGGGTCATGTGCACGGCAAGCGTCGAGCACATGGCGGAACGCCGTCGCCTCGGATTGTGCGCGGCGCATGAGAGCCGCCTCGAGGGAGCGTTCCAACCGGCCGAACAGATTGGCCGCCAGCTGGGTCAGAAGCGCGAAGGCAAGGACAGCGGCGGCAAGGCCGGCCCACCAGAGCCGATCGACCGGCTCTTCCGCCGGCGGTGCTGCAGGCGGCGCAAGCGCTCGGTCTGTCGCGGCAGGTGCCGCTGCAACCGTGATCTCTGCCCCGTCAGCCTCGGCCGTCTCGGTCTTGCCGGAAGCCGGATTGAACCATTGCAGTGCGATCGCCGGCAGCGAGAACGTGCCCTGCCGTGTGAAGACGTAAGTCGCGGTGTCCTTGCGTAACCCTGCGGTGATTTCCCCGCGAGGTGTCCGCTCTTCTGTGAGCACAGGGTCATGCGGATAAATCTGCACGCCATCGGGCGCATTGAAGGAGGGCACCGGGATCATCATCGGCGCCACGCCCGCAGCCCGGATCGTCACCGTGCGCACGAGCGCATCGCCCGTTTGCAGGCCCTTAAGCTCCCGGTCGAAGGCCTGGGTGATTGTCAGCTCCCCAGCGGTAACACCGGGCGCGCCACCGGAGGCGCCGGGAACCGCGGCGACCGAAAATGTCAGCGACGGAACCGTGACCTGGCCTTGGCTCGTCTGGCCGGGCACGGCGGCATAGCCGAAGGGGATCTCGATCTTGGGCAGGGTGTAATCGCCGGCCGCCTGGGGCGTGATCACATAGGTCTTGCGGATGCCGGAGAAGTCCTCGCCGTTGACCGTCTCATTGAGGTTCATGCCGCGATCATCGGGCATCGTGACGACCGTGCCCGGAATGTCGAACAGCGGAAACTGCGGCGGCGAGAGGAAGTAATTGGGCACGAAGACGTCGATGTCGACTTCCACCTGCTGGCCGGCATAGATCGTGCCTTTGGTGGCAAGTGTGGCGCGCGCGAAGGGATCGGCGGCGAAGGCTACGCTCGCGAGCCAGAAGGAAAGGCCGGCGAGCCAGATCAGGTGGCGGAGCGCGGACGATGGGCTCACGGTTCTACATCCTTTGCCTCGATCGCAAATTTTCTTGCAAGCAGTTCGGCAGGCGAGACCTGAATGTTGCGCATCCACATGTCTGCCGTTTGCGGTCCGCCCTGGATCGTCGCCGCGGTGCCCTTCTTGCCCTTGTCGTCGAACTGCACCTGGTCAGGTTCGATGCCCGCCTGTTCCTGCTCCTGGTCCTTCTCCAGCTTGTCCTTGTCGGCCTTCAGTTTTTCGGCGATGGCGAGGTTTTTCTTCGCGTCGGCCCAGTCGGCACGTCGCTTCAGCGCCTGCTGGTAAGCGACGATCGCTTCCTCCACCTTGTTGAGATGCATCAGGGCGTTGCCCTGATTGTAATAGCTTTCGGCGGTGTCGCTCTCGGCGAAGGCGTCGATCGCATCATCAAATCGGCCGGCGCGATAGAGTGCGGTCCCGCGCCAGGCGGGATCGGCGAACTTCTCAGCGGCCTCCTGGAAATCGCCGCGCTCGAAGGCGCGCCGTCCCTGCTGGTCGGGCGTCAGCCAGAGGTCAAGGAAACGATTGTCGGCAGCCTCCGCCCGCTCATTGCTCAAGAGCATCACGAAGGCGAAGAGATAGACGGCCCAGCGGATGGTCCAGCCGCGACGGAACCAGAACAGCCCAAACGCGGCGATCGGGATCGTCAGCCACCAGCCGGCGTCGTGCCAGCGGGTCAACCCTTCTGCGGTCTTCGCCGCGAAGTTGGTCTGAATGCGCCTGACGATCCAGCTGACGTCGGCATCGTCGGGCGTTACGGTTGCCACCTCCGCCTTGGATGCGGACTGCAATGCCTTGAGGCCGTCGACATCAAGTTTGGCGCGCACATGGCCGCCGCTGGCGTCTGTCAGGAACCCGCCGTCGGCGGTCTTGACCGGCCCGCCTTCGGCCGTGCCGACGCCGAGCACCATCAAGGTGTTGCGGCCCTGATACTGGGCGAAGGCATCAAAAGCCGACCGCTCGACGCCGTCGGTCATGAACAGAATGGTGCCGGGCACCGTTTCGTTCGCCAGGGCCTTTTCAACTTCCTGCAGCGCCTTTGCCGTATCCTTGCCGGCGACAGGCATGATCGCCGGCGAAAGGGCCGCCAGATAGGTTTTCACAAGGGCCGCGTCGTCGGTGAGCGGCAGAACCATATGTGCCGAGCCGGCATAGGCAAAGAGTGCGGTGCGCGAACCTTTCCGGAGGTTGAGAATATCCTGGGCCTTGAGCTTGGCGCGCTCGAGCCGCGTCGGCGAAATGTCGGTCGCATTCATCGTCGGATTGAGGTCGATGGCGATCGCCAATGGGGCGGTGTCCTCGACGAAGGGTGGCCGCTCCCGCTGCCAAGTCGGCCCAGCGGCTGCAATTGCAGCGACGGCGATCAGTGCCGCGGTGATGTGCACTGGCTGGAAGCGCCGTTTGCCGCCTTTCTCGATCAAGAGATGGTCGAGCAGATGCGGCGCGATCATGCCCTGCCATTGCGAGCGGACGTCGGATCGTCGGCTGACGAGGTAGATGAGCAGGGGAGCTGCCGCGAGCGCCAGCAGCCAGAGCGGTCTGAGAAAGTGGAAATCGGCGATCATTGCGCCGCCTCCTGCCGACGCCGACGCTCGGCAAGCGAAGAAAGCAGCCACATCACGGCGTGGTAGGCAAGCACCAGCAATAGAGCGGCACCGAGCGGGTAGTGAAAGAGTTCGATGCGTGGTCGCCAGGAGAGCGTCTTCTGGTTCGCCGGTGTCAATTGATCGAGCAACTGATAGACGTTTTCGAGGCTTGCCTGGTCCTGACCGAAGAAGTAACGCCCATTCGTCGCGGCCGCGATCTCCTGGAGCGCCTTTGTGTCGAGCTTCTGCTCGCCCTCGGCGTTGGGATCGCCGATCCCGACGGCGTGGATGACGACCTTCCTGTCGGCTGCGATGCCGGCCGCCTTGTCCGGCGGCATTTTGCTGGCGGTGTCGTTGCCGTCGGTCAAAAGGATCATCACCTTGTCCGGTGCGGTGCTTGCATCGAACATCTTGATCGCCAGCCCGATCGCGTCGCCGATCGCCGTGCGCGGGCCGGCCATGCCCGGCAGGCTGTCGGCCAGCATCAGCTTGACAGTCTTGTGGTCGAGCGTGAACGGCACCAGCGGATAGGGCGCGTCGCCGAAGGCAATCAGACCGAGGCGATCGTTGGGCCGGCGGTCGATGAAATCGGCGACGACCTTGTGCACCGCCTCGGCGCGGGTCTGCAGATTGCCCGAGGGATCGCGAAAGTCCCGCGTGTCCATCGATTGCGAAAGGTCGATGGCCAGCATCAGGTCGCGCTGCGGCTCGGTCTTCTCGATCGGCGGCTCGACATATTGCGGCCGCGCGAGCGCCAGCACGATCAAGGTCCAGCAGATGGGCGCGATCACCTTCTGGCCGAGATTGGTTCTCGGGATCACCGAACCCTCGGTCGGGCCCAGGTTTGCAGCCGCCGTGATCTCCTTGAAGAACGGGATCCTGACGGCGGCCGACTGTTCCCGATAGGGGGGGAGCAGCCACCAGACAAGAAATGGCAGCGGCAACAGCAACAGCGCCCAGGCATAGTCAAGGACGTACATGATGCGCCTCGATCCAGTGACGTGCGGTGGCGATGTAGGCTCTCGCTTCGGCTTCCGGGACTGCGGACAGGGCGGTTTTGCCGCGATACTCGGCTTCCTCGAAGAAGCGCGCCGAAGCGATCGGGAACACCGGGCCGCCGGAATGGGCATCGAGGAAGCCGGTCCAGCCGGTGCCGTGAAGGCCGGCAATGGCTTCGCGCGGCCAGATCGCCAGAGCCGTACGCTTCAACAGAACCGGCAGGGCAACGAGCGCTTCGCCACGGGTTGCCGGCGCGGAAAGCCGCGCCTCGATGTCCTTGAGATCTGCGAGTGCTTCCCGGCGGTAGCGGTTGGCTTCCCAGCGCCGATACCAGCGCCAGCCGGCGATGAGGATTACCAGGAGCAGCACGCCGGCAAGGGCCGCCCAGGCCCAGGTCTGCGGCATCATCGATACCGGCGCTGGCACGGAAATGTCCGCGAGTTGTCGAAGAGCTGCGTCGACCAGCGGATCTTTGGCAGGGGCGGCCGTCGCCATCTCTATCGTCTCCGTTGCCGGCTGGCGAGTTGCCCAAGCATGGTGCGCAGTTGCGGCGCCACCTCCTCGGCCGCGGAAATCGGCAGCATCGGCAGGCCAAGTTCCTCCTGCCAGGCGCGCAATGCCCGGCCGCGTTTGCGGGCGAAACTGTCGATCGCCTCGCGCACGTCGCCGTGGCTGAACCGCACTTCCGCCTGGAGCAGGCCGCCGCTGAAGACGATGTCGCCCTTGCGCGGCAGTTCGAGCAGGAACGGGTCATAGATCAGGATGGATATCACGTCGTTGTGCGCCGAGAGCTTCAGCAGCATGTCGCGGGTCTCGAGACTGTAGCCGTCGAAGTCGCTGACGACGATGATCAGGTGGTCATGCCGCGCGATATTGGCGACGGTGGAGAGCACGACGTCGAGCTGCTCCTCTCCGTGCGGGACCTGCGAGCCCGCCTCAAGCATGGTGTTGTGGCGCACGATGCTGTCGGCAAGCCGGATTACCGCCTCACGGCTGCGGTGCGGACGCACCTCCGTGACCGTTTCGTCCCCGAACACGAAGCCGCCGACGCGGTCGCCGAGCCCAAGCACGCGCCAGGCCGAGAGCGCCGCGACCTCGGCAGCAGCGACCGATTTCATGGTGCGGCGGCTGCCAAAGAACATGTTGATACGCTGGTCGACCAGGATGAGCGCCGGACGGTCCTTCTCTTCGTCATAGACGCGCACGACCGGCTTGCCGGTGCGCGCCGTCACTCGCCAGTCGATCGCGCGGATATCGTCGCCGGGCAGGTAGTTGCGCAATTCCTCAAAGGAGAGCCCCCGGCCGCGCATGCGCGACTCGTGGCGCCCGTCAAGAAGCCTGCGGACGGGCGCCTTGCGCAGGAAGGTCAGGTCGCGGGCCATGGCTTCGAGGCCGACAAGCGCGTCGACCGACGTGTAGGCGCCCGCGGTGTCCGTGGTGCGGGGTTTTATGATCCCGCGGGAGCGGGCAAGAGCCGGCAGAGAGATGGCCATCGGCAATCCTCCATCCTCAGGCGACCGCGACGAGTTCGACGATGCGGTCGATCACCTGGTTGGCGGTCGTTCCGCCAGCATGCGCCTCGTAGGAGAGCACCAGCCGGTGGCGGAAAACGTCGTGTACCGTCGCCTGCACATCGTCCGGGGTCACGAAGTCGCGGCCATTCAGCCAGGCATGCGCGCGCGAAACCTTGTCGAGGCCGATGACGCCGCGTGGGCTGACGCCGACCTGGAGCCACTTGGCGAGATCATTGTCGACCTTGTCGGGGTAGCGGGTCGCCATCACCAGGGCGACGATGTAGTTCTCGATCGCCTCGGACACGGTGATGGCCGAGATCTCGCTGCGCGCGGCAAAGACGGCATCCTGGGCCAGCTTTTCCGTCGCGTGATTGTTGGTCTTGGTATGGATTTCCTCCGAGCGTACCAGCCGCATGATGCCGGCTTCCGACGCCGCGTCGGGATAGTCCACCTGAATGTGCATGAGGAACCGGTCGAGCTGCGCTTCGGGCAGTGGGTAGGTTCCCTCCTGCTCGATCGGGTTCTGGGTCGCCATCACCAGGAACAGGTCCGGAAGCGCATGGCTCGTTCCGCCGATGGTGACCTGCCGCTCTTCCATTGCTTCGAGAAGGGCCGATTGCACCTTCGCCGGGGCCCTGTTGACCTCGTCAGCAAGAATGAGGTTGGCGAAGATCGGGCCCTCCTGAAAGCGGAACTCGCCCTTGCCGCCCTCGGAAAAATAGATCTCGGAGCCAGTAATGTCGGCCGGAAGCAGATCGGGCGTGAACTGGATGCGCGAAAGTTCGGCGTCGAGGTTCTTTGCCATGCTTTTGATCGCGCGCGTCTTTGCGAGCCCGGGCAAGCCCTCGACCAGCAGGTGACCGTTGCTGAGCAGACCCAGCAGCAAGCGCTCGATCATGCTTTCCTGGCCGATGATCGCTTCGCCGATACGCTTGCCAAGTTGCTGGATATCGTCCCGTGCACCCATGAATTCCTGCTCCCCTTGCCTCACCGGCAGCATCAGTCATCATGAACTTTCGGCGAAGCTTATTGTTAAATCGGGCGCGATGGAAAGGACGTAACAGTAACGAAGAGATGATCGGCGTCGTTGGCGGCAATGATCAGCGGTTCTGATTGCTTTCGTAACGGTTACGTACTTTGGCCGCGTGACAAATGGCGTTAGCTTGTATCGGCTCGGTGGTCGCGCTTCGCCAATGTCGCCTTCATGCCGCTCAGGAGATGGAAGCCCTCATGCAAATGTCCCCGAAGATGCCCCTAGTCGATGAAACGCCGGCGGCCATCAGTGCGCGCGAACCAATCTGGATCGAGGGCGGCACTTTCGTCATGGGCTCGGACCAGCACTACCCGGAAGAGGCACCGGCGCATCCGGTCAAGGTGGACGGCTTCTGGATCGACGTGACGCCGGTGACCAACCGGCAGTTTGCCGCTTTCATCGAGGCGACCGGCTATGTGACCGAGGCGGAGAAGACGCCGGATCCCAAGGATTACCCAGGCGCCTTGCCCGAGATGATGCGCGCCGGTTCGGTGATCTTTGACCCGCCGAAACGGCTTGCCGGCAATAGTCCGTCGCAATGGTGGAACTTCAAGTTCGGGGCCGACTGGCGCCGGCCCTACGGACGCCAGAGCAACATTCGCGGCAAGTTCGACCACCCCGTCGTCCATGTCTCGTATCTCGACGCAAAGGCCTATGCGGAGTGGGTGGGCAAGGACCTGCCGACCGAGGCGGAGTGGGAGTTTGCGGCAAAAGGGGGGCTTGAAGGCGCCGAATTTGCCTGGGGCGACGAACTCGTGCCCGAAGGGCGCTTCATGGCGAACACCTGGCACGGCATGTTTCCTACGGAAAACCTGAAGCCTGACGGTTTCGAGCGCACCTCGCCGGTCGCCAGTTTCCCGCCGAACGGCTACGGGCTCTACGACATGATCGGCAATGTCTGGGAATGGACGAGCGACTATTGGTCGACGAAACACCCGGCGCCGGCGCAGAAGAGCTGCTGCATTCCTTCCAATCCGCGCGGTGGCGACAGGGAAGCGAGCTTCGATCCGCGCCAGCCGACGATCCACATCGCCCGCCGCGTCGTGAAGGGCGGATCGCATCTTTGCGCACCCAACTACTGCCGGCGCTACCGGCCCGCGGCGCGCCATGCGCATGAGGAAAATGCTGCAACGTCCCATATCGGGTTCCGCCTCATCAGGCGGCCCTGACGGGATTCGACTTCGATTTTGTTCGTTGGGAGGGTTGATGATGACGGCAGTTGCTTTGCGATTTGATTCCGCGCCGGCTCGTGTCGAGGGGCGCCCGAGGCGCTCGCGGCTTGCCGGTCTCTTGCTGCTGCTGGCGACCGTGCTTGGCGCTCCGGCGACAGGGACCACCGCCGACGCGCCCGCCGGCGATCTTTCGTCCTGGAACGACGGTGATGCAAAAGCTGCGATCGTCGATTTCGTCACGCGTGTGACCAGCGAGGGCGGGGCGGACTTCGTCGCGCCGGAAGATCGGATCGCTGTCTTCGACAATGACGGCACGCTGTGGACGGAGCAGCCGGCCTATTTTCAGGCGCTGTTTGCAGCCGATCGCGTCAAGGCGATGGCGCCGGAACATCCGGAATGGAAGGACAAGGAACCATTCGCCTCGCTTCTGAAAGGCGACATGGCGGGTGTGGCGGCATCCGGCGAAAAAGGCATCGTCGATCTTGTCATGGCGACCCATGCCGACATGACGACGGACGAGTTCAGCAAGATCGTGACCGATTGGTTTGCCTCAGCCAAGCATCCGCGCTTCAATCGTCCGTACAACGAAATCACCTTCCTGCCGATGCGTGAACTGCTTGATTACCTGCGCGCAAACGACTTCAAGACCTACATCGTCTCGGGCGGTGGCATCGAGTTCATGCGGCCGATGACCGAGCAGATGTACGGCATCCCACCCGAACAGGTTGTCGGCAGCAGCATCACCACGAAATATGAACTCGACGGCGATGCGCCCGTCCTCAAGCGCGAGGCCAAGATCGACTTCATCGACGACGGCCCCGGCAAGCCGGTCGGTATCAACACGTTCATCGGCCGGCGGCCGATCTTTGCGGCCGGAAACTCCGACGGCGATTATGAGATGTTGCGCTGGGTGACGACGGGCTCAGGCCCGCGCTTCGGCATGATCGTGCACCATACGGATGGAGAGCGCGAATGGGCCTATGACCGGCAATCGCATGTCGGCAAACTGGACAAGGCGCTGACCGAAGCCGAGCAGCGGGGGTGGCTGCTGGTCGACATGAAGAATGACTGGCGCAAGATCTACGCCTTCGAAAACTAGGTCGAAGCATCCGTCCATTGGCGTCGGTGCTGCAGCGCCCGGACACATCTTCACCGGGCGCCACCGCAACGCGGGATTGGCTTAGCCGGTTCCAATGACCGCGCTGCTGCCGCACTCCGGACGGGTGCTGCCTTCGGCGCCAGGCAGCTCCGACGAACGCGACGATGTCCCCTGCCGTATGAGGTCGAGGGGAGGGGATCTCCTTCAGACCAGGCGAGCTATTCCGGGCGGCAGCCAGCCAGGGTCAATGTTACTGTTACGTACTTCCGAAAATCGGCGTTCATGCCACGCTTGCTGCCAAGGGAAAGGTGGGCTGCGGTCGGTTCGGCTGCAACGCGCCGATCGCGAAGCCGATGTCTTGCCCGGGAGGTGTTTGGTCGTCGCTGACACCTCGGTGGATTGCGGGCGCAGATGTCGGGCCATTTGCAGAACATGAGCAACGAATGACGTTCAGACGGGTGGGAAACAATGCCCAGTGCGGACATTCAGCGAGGATTATTGAAGCTTATGCTCAAGCTTCCGGCGTTGCGCGGGCAGTTGCAGCTGCTCAGCGCCAAGAACCTGTCGTTGGCAAGCCTCTGCGAAGCCTACGAGGAGGCGAGCTCGATGCTCGATCGGCAACGGCGCAACGATCCGCTGGATCATTCGATGATCTCGGAGTATGAATTGATCTGTCGTGAGATCGAAGAAGAGGTCATTTCTGTCTGTATCGCCGATACGGGACACGAACCTAATCCATTGTGATTAACAAACGCCTCGATTGAACCTGCCGAATTTACGAAAATCCCAGGAGAATTCTATGGGTATTTTCCAAGGTTCCTGTTTCATTTTGAAATGATGCCATTCTTCCGTAAAAATGTTTTGTGACGGCACAATATTCTTCTTTGCGCCACGAGGGCTCTCGTCTAGAGTTCGTCTCGCGTTTGCACTCTCTTTGGGGTTGTGGGCAGCTGGGAGCGCATTATGGAAGCCAGCAGAAATGCAGGTCAGGCGATTTGTGGTGTCGTTGCCGAATGCGAGGCGCGTGCCACACTCGAACGTCTTCTGGCCGATAGCCAGTTTCATGCGACCGAACGCCATCGGAAGCTCCTGCGGTACCTGGTCGATGAGTTCTTCGCTGGTCGCTCCGCGCAGGTAAAGGCCTACACCATCGCGATCGATGTCTTTGGCCGACCGGCATCCTTCGATCCGGCGACCGACCCGATCGTACGGGTAGAGGCCTCGCGGTTGCGCGCCGCGCTGACGCAATATTACGAAACGACCGGCGACAAAGCGGACCTTCGGATCGAGCTCCCGAAGGGCAACTATGTCCCGCAGTTCGTAACCTCGGGCGGCGAGCATCTGCCCGGCTTGCCCGAAAGCGTCGCGCTTCCCGTCGACGTTGCAGGTGAGCGGGAGAGCGAACCGCATGTACCCGTTGCTGCCCGATCGGGGCGGCGGCGAGTATTGGGCATCCTTTCCGCCGCCGGTGCAGCCGTCGCGACGATCTCCATCGCTGCTTATGCTTTTATGGCTGATCGCCTGCCCTGGCAGCCGGCGCTGTCGGCCAAGCCGACGATCATCGTCGACGTACCTGCCCGTGGAACAATCGGCGAAGAACAGATGAGAGCCGGCGACTATCTGGTGCATGCCTTGTCGCAGTTTTCTACGGTGCGCACCTTGGCCCCGACACCCGGCGTCGATCTCGCCGCGGTCACCGGTTGGGTGTCACCGTCGTCGCGGGTCAAACTCCAAGGTAGCAAGGAGTACCGGCTATCGATTGCCTACAATACCAATCGATATGAGCACGAGATTTCATGGCAGGTCGTCGACGCGCAAAGCAACGAAGCCCTGAGAGCGGGGATTTCGAAGGAGGCGACTGACAGTGGCGACGCCAGGGAAATCCGAGAAAAGCTCTTGGGGCGTCTCGCCCGCGCGCTTGCCGGCGAAGAAGGCGTGATCGTCAGTCTCGAGGCGGCCCGGCAACTGGCAACGCCGTCGATCGGCTACGGTTGCGTACTCCTGGCCGATGTCGCCCAGTCGCGGATCGACCCCGAAGGGCTCGCTTCGGCCTACGGCTGCCTCGAACAGTCGGCGATCTACCAGGCTGCGGATCCAGATGTTCTGGCGAGCCTTGCCACCGTGCTGGTGGCCACGGGCAAGGCAAATGCTGCGCCGACCGAGGCGGCGCGCGCTGTCAAGCTTGCGGACAGGGCAGTCGCGCTCGCACCGCAGTCGAGCCAGAGTTATGTCGCCCAGATGCAGGCGCGCTTTGCCGCGGGCAACGCGGAGGCCGCATTTGTTTCCGGCCGCAGGGCCGCCGCGCTCAACCCCCTCGATGATGCCATTCCGGCCCGGCTTGGGCTGCTGCTGTTCGTCAGCGGTCAGTATTCGGAGGGCGTAAGGCTGGCACGCTCAGCGCAAGTCGGTAGCGAGTATCTGCACCATGACGCCGCGCTCACCCTCGCGCTCGAAGACTATCGAACAGGCCGCTATCGTGAGGCATTGATCCGCGCACGCCAGCTCGCCAACCCGTCGGACATTGCCGTGAACCTGCTGCGCATGGCGGCTGCAGGACAGCTCGGCCTCACGCGGGAAGCGAACAATGCGCTCGACGAACTGCGCTGGAGCAAAGGCAGCGCGGCAAGACAGATCGAGAGCGAACTCCGCGCGCGCCGCTACGCTCCAGAACTGATTGCGCTGCTCGACGAGGGGCTCGGCAGGGCCGGCGTTCGTCCCGCCGACCTGCACTGAAGCCTGCCGGATTGCTTCCTATTCGTCGGCCGCGACCCGGATCACCAGCTTGCCGAAATTGCGTCCGTCCAGCAGCCCGATGAAGGCCGTGGGAGCATTATCGATGCCATCGACCATGTCTTCCTTGTAGCGAACCTCGCCGCTCGCAATCCAGGCAGCCATCTGCTCATAGAAGGCCGGGCGTTGGTCGGCGAACTCGCGCTGGATGAAACCCCTGATAAGCAGGCTTCGGCTCAGCACCTCGCGCATGACGCCGGGCAGTCGATCGTTGCCGGCTTGCGGGCCGGCCTGGTTGTAGTGGGCGATCAGGCCGCAGACCGGAACCCGGGCAAAATCGTTCAGCAGCGGGAACACCGCGTCGAAGACGTGGCCGCCGACATTCTCGAAATAGACGTCGATGCCGTTGGGGCAGGCTGCGGCCAGTTGCGCGGGGAAATCCGGCGCGCGGTGATCGATCACCGCGTCGAAGCCGAGCACATCACGAACAAAGGCGCATTTGTCCGCGCCGCCGGCAATCCCGACGGCTCGCGCGCCCTTGATCCGGGCGATCTGGCCGACCGCAGAGCCGACGGCTCCGCTTGCCGCCGCCACGACGACGGTCTCGCCGGGCTTCGGCTTGCCGATCGTCAGGAGACCGGCATAGGCGGTGAAGCCGGGCATGCCGAGAATGCCAAGTGCGGTCGACAGCGGAGCTGCCGAAGGATCGAGCTTGCGCAGGTCCGCTCCTCGAGACAGCGCGTAGCTTTGCCAGCCGGAATGGGAGAGCACGAAGTCGCCGTCGCTGAAATCCGGGTGGCGGGAACGGACAATGCGGGCGACCGTGCCGCCTTCCATGACCGCGCCGATGTCAACCGGCTTGGCGTAGGATCTGCCGGCACTCATGCGGCCGCGCATATAGGGATCGAGAGAAAGGTAGAGGATCTTCAGCAGGATCTCGCCGTCTGCCGGTTCGGGTATCGCCGTTTCGACGATGCGGAAGTCGCTCGGGGCGGGCCGGCCGGAAGGGCGCGCGGCCAGCAGGACCTGGGTGTTCGTGCTCATTGTCATTCCCTCCCTTTGCGCGCCGTCTCGCAGACCGAACGAACCGGCGATCGACGCGTTCTTTGACACGATTCCGGCAAACGGCCTATCGCTGCGATTTCCTGCGGCACGGCAAAACCTCCGTGGCCCACTCGTCAGAGCAGGTCCGCGGAGGTCTTTTGCGAAGCCTGCCGTCAGGCGACGTCGATCGCCTGCCTGAGGTCGGCAATGATATCATCGGCATGTTCGATGCCGATCGAAAGTCTGACATAGCCCGGGGTCACGCCGGTCTTCAGTTGGTCTTCCTGCGAAAGCTGCGAATGCGTCGTCGTCGCCGGATGGATGGCGAGCGAGCGGGCGTCTCCGATATTGGCAACGTGATAGAGCAGTTTGAGCGCGTCGATGAAGCGGCGTCCGGCGTCGCGCCCGTCCTTCAGCTCGAAGCCGACCAGGGCGCCGAAGTGGCCATTCTCAAGGTATTTTTCGGCGCGGGCCCTGGCTTCGCCCTGCTGGAATTTCGGGAAGATGACCCGCTCCACCTTCGGGTGCGTGCTGAGGAACTCGGCGACCTTGATCGCGTTCTCGTTGTGCTGCCTGATCCTCAGCGGCAGCGTCTCCAGGCCCTGGATGAACTGGAAGGCGTTCAGCGGACTGATGGCGGCGCCAAGGTCGCGCAGGAGCACGGCTCGGGCGCGCAGGATATAGGGGTGAAAGGCGATCGCCGCGGCCTTCTCGAGCCAAGTCTTGCCCTGATAGCTCGGATCCGGCTCGTGCAGATTGGGATGGCGCGCTTCGTGCTCGTGCCAGGGGAAATGGCCGCTGTCGATGATGGCGCCGCCGATCGAGGTGCCGTGGCCACCGATGTATTTGGTGGTGGAATAGACGACCACGGCTGCGCCATGGTCGAAAGGTCGGATCGTCAGCGGTGCTGCGGTGTTGTCGACGATGAGCGGAATGCCGAAGCGCCGACCGATATCGGCCACCTCTGCGATCGGGAAGACCTCAAGCTTCGGATTGGGCAAGGATTCGGCATAGTAGGCGCGGGTCTTGTCGTCCGTTGCACGGGCAAAGGCCTCGGGATCGCAGGCGTCGACGAAGCGCACTTCGACGCCGAAGTTCTTCAGCGTTGCGGCAAACAGCGCCCAGGTACCGCCGTAAAGACCCGCGGCGCTGACGATATTGTCGCCGGCGCGGGCGACGTTGAGGACGGCAAAGGCCGAGGCTGCCTGGCCGGAACCAAGCGCAAGTGCGGCAGCACCCCCTTCGATTTCCGCCAGCCGCTGCTCGAATGCGTCCTGGGTGGGATTGGAGACCCGGGTATAGAGGTGCCCCGGAGCTTCGAGCGCAAACAGCGCGTCGGCGCCATCGGTGCCGGGCAACTGGTAGGACGTTGTCTGGTAGATCGGCACGGCAACGGCGCCGCTTGCCGGATCGAAGCGATAGCTGCCGCCGTGGAGCGCCAGCGTTTCCGGACGCAATTTCCCGTGCGTTTCACGCAGCCCCGTCGGTGTCTTGATTTCGACTACGGCTTCCTCAGGCTTCTGGTGGATCGTCATCGCGTTTCTCCTGTTCAGGTTGATCGGGCCGTTGGGGTGGATCAGGCGGGGACTGCGGCCTTCTGCTGTTCCAGAAGATCAGCATGATGAACGGCGGCAACATCCGGATGCGAGCGCAGCCGCGATTTCAACACGTTACGGCCAACCTCGTGGAAAAGCGGATTGAGCGGATCCTGGCTGACGCCGCGGACCTCGGCAGCAAGGTTCGCAGGCAGGTCGAGTACCGGAATGGTCGATGCGAGGTTCGCGCCGAGGAAGAAGGCGACGGACAGTCGGTCACCGCCCGCCGGCGGGGTGACGACCCGATGGATGTTGGCGAGCAGATAGCCGTTCGACGCCAGTTCAAGCAGTTCACCGACATTGATGACAAAGGTGCCACGCTTCGGCGGCGCGTCGATCCAGCCGCCCTTGCCGTCATCCACTTGCAAGCCGCCGACGACGTCCTGCAAGAGGATGGTGACGAAGCCGCCATCCTTGTGGGCGCCCACACCCTGGTCGCTCTCGGTTTTGTCGCGGCCGGGATAGCGGATGATCTTTAAGAGCTGGTTCGGCCCATCGCGGTAGATCGAGCCGAAAACATCTGGCTTCTGACCGAGGGCCTCGGAGAAGACCTCGATCAACCGGATGCCGAGGCCGGTGACGGCGTCGATGTAGTCAAGGATTGCGGGCTTGAGCTCCGGCAGAGCGTCGGGAAACTGGTTGGGGCCGATCAGCCGCTTCCACGGCGCCTCGCCAGCCGCGACGTCGAGGCGTTGGCGCTCGGGACCGAAGTCGACCTGTTCACGCCAGTCCTGGGTGCCGCGGGTATATTCGAGCCCGGCGCGATTGTAGCCGCGAAAGTGCGGCGACTTGCGCATCTCGATCGCCAACTTGTCGTCTTCCGGCAGGGCAAAGAAACGGCGCGACAGCGACAGGATCGCATCGATCTGCTCCTGCGGAATGCCGTGCCCTTCGAGGTAGAAAAAGCCCACCGAGCGGGCGATCGTGCGCAGCTTGTCGAGAGCTGCCGCCCGCTCGGGGTGGCCTGCCGCAAAGCGCGAGAGGTCCAGGACCGGCAAGGTTGAATTGGTGTGGCTCACGATGGTCTCCCTTCATGTGTCGTGGTCGTCTGCAGTTTGTGCGGAGCTCAAGCGCAAGGCCGAGCGCATGCGGTGCGGTGGATGTCCAAAAGAGCTCGGCCGTCGCGCGGGCGATCCCGAGCACGTCAGGAGAGTTCGGCGTGACAGGCCGGCAGTCTTGCTTGGAGTTGTATGATGATCATCCCCGCTCGCATGTGATGATCAAAGCCTAACCGGCGCTGCGGGGTCTATTCAATATTGTCTATTGAAATTGTGGACTAATTTTCTGGCGAAGCGCAACGCGCGTGTTCGAAGGGGGTTCGCTTCGAGGAAAATTCTGTCCCTGGCCGTCCGCGGACCTTCCTTTTGGGGTCACCGGCTTTGCTCTGAAGAGCCGGCCTCGCGATGAGCACGGGGTAGATGCGACCCAAAGTCACGTTTTCAACGTGCGGTCCGCCAACAGAGTGTCGGATCCCCGAGCGATGTGGCGGCTGAGAAATTCGATGGCCCTGTCTCGCGCTTGCGAAACAGGGCCATCGAGCAAGTGGATGATGCGTCATCCGCCTCCAAGAGAGGCGATCTGAGATTGTGCCGGAACGCCATGCCGATCTGAAAGCCAGGTCGACCTTGCGGTGGCCTCTCAGCAGCGTCCGAGGCTCGGGCGCGTCAGCAATTCGTTGGTGAGATGCGCCCTCTTGTCGCCGCAGTCGTCCGCCTCCTTGAGCAGTGAGGCCAGCGCCAGCTCGAGGCAGTACTGCACACCTTCGACGTTGAGGGTCTTGGCGGAGTCGCGTGCGTAGGTGACAAGGCGAGCCAATGCCAGCAGCTCCTTTTCCTTGTCTTCCGGCTCAACCGGTACAGCAAATGAAGATAGCATGATGTTCCCCAGCTCCCAATGGATCGATGAGATCCCGTTCAGCGTGACCAATCATAGCGTGACCGCGCCACGGCGCGCGTGACATGAGCGTGACACACGTTGTATGTGAAAAACACGCTCTTAAGATGAAGCGTCAGGTTGACCGGACAAGCTCTTCCACATGCTGGTAGAATTGAATTTCCAGTCACGCGGCACAACCGTCCGTTGGGTTTGCGCGTGTTGCACTGCGTCAAGAAGCTGCAGTGCATCAAGTCGTTTCTGGTCGATGACGGCGCCGGTGAGCACTCCCGCAAGCACCGCAACATTCATGTCCTTGGCAAGGCCTGCGCTTTCGCAAATGGCCAGCCAAGTGCGCTCCTTGTAGAAGATGCCGGCTGCTGCGGTGCGGATCGCGATGCACAGCTCGGCCGAAAGGGATCGGCTCTCTTCCAGGTGTGCCAGGGTGGCATCAACATTCACGAGCGGCAGGGTCAGCGGCAGATAGTTAAGCTCGGCCGGACCATGAAGCAGGGCGACATCGGCATCATCGACGCGTTCCCCGGTCGCATATTGCCGGTAGATCTCACCGACACCGACCATGCCGAACGCGGCGCATTCAGCGGCCCTCAGCGCACCCATGCTGGCGGCGCCGAAAACCTCGACGCCCTGCGACAGCGCATAGAGGATTTCCTTGTGCCACACCGGGGCGACATATTCGAAGTTTCCGTCGATCAGCCCGATCGCGGACGCACCGCTTTCGACGGCGCGCAGAATGTCCCCCTGTGCCGCAGGCGGCCGCACGACGATGCCCTCTGCCAAAGGCGATGCATCCGGCAGGGTCGGGCCGACGAAGGCGACTTTCATCACGCCTCCAGCGCGCGTGCCAGCGCCCGCGGTCCGAGCCGGCGCTTGCGAATGCCATCAGGGTTTTCGAGGTCCGGGACGAAAACCTTGACCACGCTGAACGGCATTGTGCCCTCGAGCAACGGCGTTGCGACCACCGTTCGAATGCCGGCCGTCGCCAAACGCTGCAGCACAAGGCCGAGCAAGGCCTGTGGTCCGCCGGTGACCTCCACTGACACAGGCGCCTCTTTCTGCGGCACCGCCTCGAACAGGCTTCGGGTCTCGTGAGGGAGATCGCGCGTGAACGTTTCCGGGAAGACGTCGTCACGGGCCCCGCTGATGTAGGTCAACCTTGATTGCGCCGCCTCGGTCACCGCGCGGATGGCAGCGCGCACCGGCACCGGGTGAGTGCCGAGACCGATCGTGACATCGTGATAACGCGGCCTCCTGGCCGACAACAGGCCAGCCTCGGCCAGCATGACGGCGTAACAGGGGATGGCGATATCGCTGGTCATGTCGAAAAGGCGTATCTGCAGGCCGCAGGCCGATACTCGCGCGATCATGTCGTCGAGGACGCGATCCTCGAACGTGGCCGGGTTGATGCAGCCGGCATGTTTGCGCTCCAGCGGCAGCAGCCGCCAGAGCGTGTCCGCGTCGCGCTCGATGCGCTCGAGAAGACCGTGGAGGATCGCTTCTGCCTGGGTGTTGCCCGACGCCAGGCCGTCGGAGGATTGCCAGTAGCGGCATCGATCGATGGTGCGGTCGAGCGTCGCCGCCTCGAAAGGGACCCATGTCGTTGTGCCGTCGGCAAGGTCGATGCCGCTGAGCCAGGCGATCGGTTCGTCGTCCACAAGATCCGGCTGCCCGACGGCAATAAGACCGGGAAGCGTCAGCGCGCGGTCGCCAGTTTCGCACAGAGCATGCCGCGTTGCGGTCTTTGTCGGCACGGACGGCGCACAGGCGACAGCGCGTTCGATCGCTTCCATCGCCGCCGAGACTTTTGCATCGATGTCGGTGATGCCCTTGCCCTGATTGATGACGATCGATCTGGCGTTTGGCGAGACCGCGTTCCAGACAGGGATGCCGAGCTTGTCGAGGCCGGTCAGGCGCGCCAGCCGGCTGACGCCGAATTGCGGCAACAACCCCTCGATCCGCCGAAAGGTCTCCTCCGGCGGGCAGGTGCGATCGCTATAATTATAGTAAACGGCTTCGCCCGCCGAAGGACGAAGGTCGTCCGGCGGTCGAGGCATTCCGGTGGTGTGCGTCATGTCTTGACGTCAGCCGTCCATGAAGCCGCCGGAGACCGAGCCGGAGGATGCTGCGAGCACGGCCAGGTTGACGCCCTTGTGCACGACCGCGCCGCTGTTGTTGTTGCGAAGATCGTTGGCCGTTGCCAGTGGCCCCTGCGTCGGCGCCGGGATCTCGGTGACCGTTCCGGCATCGAGATCGGCCATCCACAGCCTCGTGTCACCTGCCACGCCAATTACCACCACTTTCGCCATTTGTGCCCCTCCTGGCCATCGGTTGATGAGAACGCTTAGAAGCCTGCCTTTCGCAGGCCCTCGCAATAGTGGATCCGCTGCCATTCTTCCCTAAAGGGGACGATCGCGATCCATTTGTCGAGGTCGAAATCGGGATGCACGTCGAAGGTCTTGCGAACGTACAGGCGCGCCTTTTTCCGGTTGCCCAGCATGCCCCAGCTTGCCGCCGAAAGCCTGTCGGCGGGAGTGGGATCGCGCATGCGGTCGATGTAGCCGATCGCCTGTTCATACTGGCCGAGCGAATAGCTGGCACCGGCGGCGGTCCAGAAGTACTCGTCAGGCGCGATCGGATTAAGGTCGAGCGCGGCCTGGATCTTGCGCAGTCCGCCTTCCGGCCTGGAGGCCTGAACCAGCGTGTCCGCATAGCTCGCGATCACATTGGCGTGCTGCGGACTGAGCGCTTCGGCCTTGTCATGGAACTCCATGCTTTCGTCGAACTGTCTGAGGTAGAGCTTGACGACCCCGAGTTCGCGGTATCCCGTCGCCAACGTGTCGTCGGCGATCACTGCGTCGCGCGCGTGCCGCTCAGCAAGTGCGAGCAACTCGCTGTCACCGCGCGCGGTCAGCAACCATTCGACGAAGTAGCTGCGGGCCAGCCCGCTCATGGCCGGCGCAAAGTCGCCATTCTGGTAGAGAGCCTCGCGGAAGCTCTTGCGCGCGCGCCGCACCTCAGGAAGATTGAGTTGCTTGAGATAGCGCTGCCCTAGCAGGAAGCTGCGGTAGGAGCCGACATTGGTCTCGTAGGACTTGCGGTGGGTCTCGTTGCGCTCCACCTGGCTGGCAATGGCCAGCGCAATCTGCCTCGAGATCTCGCGCCGGGAGGCCATCAAGCCGTCACCATCGAGGTTGAAGCGATCGGCCCAGATCACTTCGTCATTGGCAAAGAAGATCAACTGCGTGAACAGCGTCAGCCGGCTGCCCTCGTCGGTGAGGCGCGTGTCGAGAATGTAGCTGATCGCGTGCTTCTGATAGGTGTTTGCCTTGTCGGCCTGGAGGCTGATCTGTGCGGCGGTATAGGGAGCGATCACCGACACGGAGCGAAGCGCGCAGAGACCGATCGTCACGTCCTCGATCAGGGCACTGGCAAACTGGGTCGCGGGGCTGTCTATCGATCCGTTGTTCGGCGGCAGCAGCACGACGCGGGGTGGCCGCATGTCTCCGGACGCTTCTGGAGCCGGTGAGAAGAGGACCGGCGCCGACGACCCTTCCTGCTTTGAGGGGGCGGCCGGCAGGTTCCCATGCGAGATGACCCGCGCCTCGATATGATTGCCTTCCAGCTGGAAGGCCTGGGCAAGGATCCTGCGCACATCCTCGTCGAGCGGGTTGCGCTCAAGGAGGCGCGTCGCTGCCGCCTTGACGAGCTTGCGGTGGTTGCTGGTCGCTTCGGATGCGGCTGCAAGCAGGCTTTCCCGCAGCAGTGCCACGTGCTCGCTTCGGTGTCGTTCGATCCAGCTGTGGAGCGCCTGGCCCTGGGATCTCAGGTCCCTGAGGAAATCATCCTGAAGCGTGGTCGCGGCCAGCCGAAAGCGCGAGAGAACGTCGCCTTCGCCATTACCGCCAATGTCGTCCAGATCACTGTGCAACCGGCTCCTGTCGAGCCGTACCGACGATTGCGAAAAGCTCAGGAAGTGGCAGTCGAGTTCATCCTGCCGGGCGATGATGCGAGAGATCGTCTTGCGCAGGTTGACGAAGGCCTGGCTCGGCACGATTTCGTCCCACAAGAGCTTTGCGACATCGTTTCTGGATTGCTCCTGCAGTCCGTCGACGATCAGATGGCATAAAATGAGCAGACCCTTCTCCGGGAAGGGCACGTCGCGCCCCTCCGCATCGACGAGACGCAAGCGCCCGAGGGTCTGCAGTCTGAATGTCATCCGGTCATTCCTGTCGGGCGCAGCCGCTTATCCGTGCAGTTCCTGGTTGTGGCTCGTTGCCGTCCGGGTGGTCTCCGTCTCCGGCGTCTGGGCGACGGCGGCGACAAGCGAGATGATCTTCTTGCGCAGCACGGGATCCGTGATCTTCAGGAAGGCGCGGTTGAGCGCGATACCTTCCTTCGACGAGACGAAGGAAGAGATTTCACTGGGTTCGCGCGTCGCTTCGCCGGAGCGGGCAGAGGCGGGATCTTCGCCCTCCTGGAAGAAGAAGCTCGGATGCACGCCAAGGATATCGGCGATGGCCTGAAGACGGCTGGCGCCGATGCGGTTCGTGCCCTTTTCGTACTTCTGTACTTGCTGGAATGTGATCCCGAGACCGTCGGCCAGCTTCTCCTGGCTCAACCCGGCCATCAACCGACGCATCCTGACGCGGGAACCGACAAAGACATCAATCTGGCTGGGGGCTTTCGTGTTCACTTGCATTTCCTCCGCACGTAGGAGTGGTCAGTTCATGCATATGAGTTTGCTTGAATAAATCGCCCGATGCAATCACCACGGGCTAAAACACAGAGATTTGCCGATCTTTGTCCGCATCGTTTGTGGCTGACAGCGCAGGGCGTGTCGTGATTGGAACAGCAGCCCCCGGTTCACAGCCGTGCGGCACGCTGGCGACGGCGAAGCCTTGGGTCGCGCCAGCCGATTCGGTGCGCCCTGAAGGAGGGCGCGCCGCGAAAGCCGGGCGTTTCTGCCGGCTCGGGTGGCGTCGTCAGAGGCCCGTTACGGTCGCCGTTACTGTTACGTACTTGTGCGGACCCGGCGGGCAAACAAGCTTGCTGCTCCACCGGTTCTGACGCCGGCCTCTGGTCGTCGTTTGAGAGGGCAATCAGACGTCTTCAGCATAACGGCCGGCGCGGATCGCCTTTGGATATCGGAGAACCGAGATGCATCGCTCTACCCTGGCCCTGACGCTGCTTGCGATAGCCGCCGTTCCGGCCGAGGCCGGCCCTGCCACGACAAGCGCGTCCGTCAACCAACGGATCGATCCGCAAGGAGCGGACATAGGCGCGCGAAACCAGGCGCCAGACCATCTCGCCGTCGACCAGATCGGACGCCAGCTCGGCAACCAGCGTAGCTTGGAGCGTCAATCGTTCGACCAGCGGCCACTGAACTTTCCGAGCGGTGGCTATCGCGGCGGCTTTGATCGGCCCGGCGGCTTTGGTGGTGGCGGCTTTGAGGGCGGTGGCTTCCACGGCGGTGGCGGGTTCCGCAGCGGTGGTTTTGGCGGGGGGTGGCGGTTTTCACGGCGGCGGCGGGTTCCGTCGGCGCTGACAAGGCAACGCGACCTGCGGCGACGTTGGCACAAACGGCAGCGAGTGTGCTAGCGTTTGGTAATAGGCAAGAGTCGAGCCGATCGGGGGATCGGCTTGTTCGACAGGGGTACTGGGGATGGTTGGTTTGAAGTTGCCGCAACGCATGTGGAAGTCGTTTTGCGGCCTGCTTGCGTTTCTAGCGATCGTCGTTGGCATCGCTTCGCACGGGTTTGCGCAGGAGGCGGCCCCTATCGCTCCGCCGGCCAAGGTCCAACAATTGATTCAGTTGCTGGACGATCCGGAAGTGAAGCAGTGGCTGTCGACGAAGCCGGCGGCCGCCCCGCCTGCGGCTGCAGCGGCGCCTGCCACCGGTATCGTGGCGAGGTGGACGGCCGAGGTCAGGCGGCACTTGACGGGCATTCGCAACGCGGTGCCGCGCGTTTTTCCGGAAATGCAGGCGGCGCGTGAACGCGTGACGGGGGACATGGTGAGCCATGGCACCGCTCCCATTCTCAAAGGCTTTCTGCTCATCCTGTTGATTGGTTACAGCGCTGAGTATCTGTTGCGCTGGCAGCTCGGGCGCAGCCTGAAGGGCGCAGAGTTGACGGGGCCGGCCCGAACCATGCTTGTGCGGGTGCTGCCGCTTGTTGTCTTCGCGGCGGTCAGCTTGGCGGTGCTTGCTATCGCTGACTGGCCGGCACGGCTCGAGGCGACAATCGCGCCCTTGCTCGGAGCCTGGATCGGTGCCCGGCTGTTGATGATTGTCGCCGGTGCCGTGCTGACGGGCGGGCCAGCGAACGAGGGAAATGCCGAAGGGCGAGCAGGCTACCTGTCCCTTACGGCGGATGAAGCGCATTTCTGGCATCGTCACTGCCTTTGGCTGATTGGTGCTGCGGCGCTCGTCTGGGGTGTCGGCGATGCGATGCGGGCACTCTCCATCTCAGCCGACGTCCACAACCTCATTACAGCGGCCCTCGGCCTCGTGGTCCTTGCGCTTGGAATCCTGACCGTGGCGCGGCGCCCTGCGGGTGCCGTCACCGGCTCACGCCGCATTGTCGGCAACGTGCTGTTGATTACCTTCCTGATCGTGCTGTGGCTCGTCTGGGTCGCGGGCATGGACGTGCTGTTCTGGATCGGTCTCTACTTCATCGGTTTGCCGCCCCTGCTGCGCTTCACCAGCGCCTTTACCAAGACGCTTTTGGACGCCTCGGCCGACGACGAAGCGCGTGTCATCCGTAACATCTTGATCGAGCGCGGCGCCCGGCTGCTGGTCATCGCACTTGCCGCCGGATGGCTCGCCCTCGTCTTCAAGGTCAGCGCCACGGCAATGATGGAGGATGATGCCTTCAAGCGGACTTTCCGAGGGGCGTTGGCCGGTGTCGTCATTCTGCTGGCGGCAGACCTCGTCTGGCAACTCGTGAAGGGCTTCATCAATCTGCGCGTCAAGCAGGCCAATCACGCAACCGACGACCCGGCCGAGCGTGCTCGCAACACCCGTCTGATGACCTTGTTGCCAATCCTGCGCAATTTTCTCGCGGCTTTCATTGCGGTCGTGGCCGTGTTGATGGTGCTCTCGGGCCTCGGCGTCGAAATCGGCCCGCTCATTGCCGGCGCTGGTGTTTTCGGCGTGGCGATCGGCTTTGGGTCGCAGACCCTCGTCAAGGACGTCATCAGCGGCATTTTCTACATGATGGACGACGCCTTCCGTATCGGGGAATATATCCAGAGCGGCAGCTACAAGGGCACGGTCGAATCCTTCAGCATCCGTTCCGTCAAGCTCAGGCACCATCGGGGGCCGGTCTTTACGGTACCCTTCGGTTCGCTGGGCGCAGTTCAAAACATGAGCCGCGACTGGGTCATCGACAAGTTCCTGATCAACGTTTCGTTCGACGCCGACGTCGCCAAGGTGAAGAAGGTCGTCAAGGGCATCGGCGCCAAGCTGCTGGAAGATCCGGATATCGGGCCCTTGATCCTCGAAACGGTCAAGATGAAGGGGGTCGAACAGTTCGGTGACTATGGCATGACACTGAGCTTTGCCATGAAGACGAAACCGGGAGCCCAGACTCAGGTCCGGCGCCGGGCCCAGGTCATGATCAAGGAAGCCTTCAAGGAAAACGGTATCAACTTTGCATCGCCAACGGTGCAGGTGGCAGGCGACGAGCCGCAGCAATCGGCCGCAGCCGCTGCGGCGACCCGCGACGCGATCGCCAAGAAGAATGCTGCCGCGGCGCTTGGCGAAGGCGGTGCGCCGAAGGAATAGGATCTAGCAACAGGTTTCTCGGGGGCTTGGGAGTTCGGTCATGAAACGCCTGCTTTTGGGACTATTTCTGCTCGTGTTCTTCGCGGGCGCCAGCGCCCTTGCGCAATCGGACGAAGCCTTTCTCCGCTCGATGTTCGTGCCGCACAAGGATGACTTCGACGGCATGGAAAAGCGCCGTGTCGTGCGTATCATCGTGCCGTTCAGCAAGACGATCTATTTCGTCGACCGGGGCCAGCAGCTCGGCACGGCGGTCGAGTTCGGTACGGCGCTTGAGAACGAGCTCAACAAGGGGCGCAAGAAGCAGATCGACAAGATCCGCGTCGGTTTCGTGCCCATGCCGCGCGTACGGTTGCTGTCTGCGCTCGAAGAGGGCCTCGGCGATATCGTCATGGCCAACCTGACGATTACCGAGGCGCGGCTTGCCAAGGTGGATTTCACCGCGCCGCTGTTCGACGAGGCCAAGGAGGTGCTCGTTACCGGTCCATCCTCGCCGGCGATCGCGAGCCTCGATGACTTGAGCGGCCAGGAAACCCACGTCCGCCGATCGAGCAGCTATTACGAGCACCTGGCGGCGCTCAGCGCCCAATTCGAAAAGGCCGGTCGCGCGCCGATTGCGCTGAAGGACATGGATGAAAACCTCGAGGATGAAGACGTCCTGGAGATGATCAATGCCGGTCTATTGCCGTGGACGGTTGTCGACAAATACAAGGCGGACATCTGGGCGACGGTCTTCACCGACATCAAGGTGCGTGACGATATCGTCTTGTCCGATCACGGCGAGATCGCCTGGGCGATCCGCAAGAACAGCCCGAAGCTGAAAGCCGTCCTCGACGATTTCGTCAAGACCCACAAGGTCGGTACGACCTTCGGCAACATCCTGAAGAATACCTATTACAAGGGCGACAAGATGCTGAAGCGCGCCTATGCGCCAGCCGATGTCGAGCGCTTCAAGCAGCTTGTGGAGATCTTCCGCAAGCACGGAAAGACCTATTCCTTCGACTATTTGATGCTGATGGCGCAGGGCTACCAGGAATCGCAGCTCGACCAGTCCCGCCGCAGCCACCGTGGTGCGGTCGGGATCATGCAATTGTTGCCGTCGACGGCCGCAGACAAGTCGGTCAATATCAGCGGCATCGACAAGGACGAGGACCTGAACGTCGAGGCTGGATCGAAGTACCTTCGCTTTCTGGCCGATACCTATATCAACGATCCGGCGGTCACGCCGCGAAACCAGATGCTTTTCGCTTTCGCGGCCTACAACGCTGGGCCGGGCAATCTGCGCAAGTTCCGGGCGAAGGCGAAGGATATGGGGCTTGATCCGAACCTTTGGTTCGGCAATGTCGAAAACGCTGCCGCGGCGATTGTCGGGCGCGAGACGGTTCAATACGTCAGCAATATCTACAAGTACTATGTCGCCTATAGTCTGCTTGCGGCGCATGATGCAGATGCGGGGGCGACGAAGGTCGGAAGCAAGGAAGGAACCGCCACGCCGTAAGCCCACAGGCGAAGGCAGGCCGGCGACGGTGTCAAGGGTTGCGCGGTTGGCGCCCGGCCGGCAACCACATCAATTGATGCAAGAGCCTGTGAGTGCGGCAGGACCGGTGCCAGGAGATCGGCGCCAAGCGCATGGAGGTCAAAAATGGCTTTGGTGAAGAGCATGTTCGGCGAAGCTCGGTTGTCTGCCTTGCTCTGCTTTTTCGTGTTGACGCTTGCGAGCTGCACGACGCCGGACCTTGAACCGATTCCCGGCAGCATCACCTATGGCGGCCAGCCGCGCACAAAATTGACGAAGGCGCCCGTCGGCAGCATCGTCCCGCACCGCTTCACGAGTGGCAACAGTTTCGTTCAGGAGACCTATGTCATCGAGCCGGATCGCTCATTGAGGTTGATCCGTCGGGACTACTACGATCTGCCGATCGATTGATGAGCGATCGGCGTCGGTTGACAGTATCCAGCGGAGGCATGATAGCTCGCTCCGGATGAAGATTGCCTTTTATGCACCGCTCAAATCTCCCGATCACCCGGTGCCCTCCGGCGACCGCCTGATGGCGCGCATGCTGGTCGCAGCGCTGCGCGCCGATGGGCATGAGGTCACGATCGCTTCGAACCTGCGAAGTTTTCTGGCGAACCCCTCGGTTGACGATTTTTCCCGCCTGCAGTCGGACGCGCAAAACGAGGTGGTCCGGATACGCGCTCATTGGAAGAGCGAAGGTGCAGCCGATCTCTGGTTTTGCTACCACCCGTACTACAAGGCCCCGGATCTGCTCGGGCCTGCACTCGCCGCCGAGTTCTCGATCCCTTACCTGACCGCGGAAGCCTCATACTCGCGCCGGCGCAACGAAGGCGTGCGCGCCGTTGCCCAGAGCCACGTGCTGGCGGCCATCGAACAGGCGGCCGTCAACATTTGCCTGACGCGTCGCGACCGCGACGGGCTGCTCGAGGGGGCTCCGGCCTGCCGCCACGCGATGCTCGCACCCTTCATCGACGCGACGCCGTTCGTCCCGGGCCTTGTGCGGTCGGGTGGCGCCTGTCGGATGGTGGTCGTTGCGATGATGCGCAGCGGCGACAAGATGGAGAGCTACCGGATGCTGGCGCAATCGCTGGCGCTCGTTGCCGATGCCGCCTGGAGTTTGACGATCGTCGGCGACGGGCCCTGTCGCGAGGAGGTGCAACGGGTCTTTGCCGATTTGCCTACGGGCCGCTTGAGATGGCTCGGTGAAAGGGCGGCGGCCGAGCTGCCCGACATCCTTTCTGATGGCGACCTCTATGTATGGCCCGGCTGCGGCGAGGCCTATGGGCTTGCCTATCTCGAAGCGCAGGCCGCCGGCTTGCCGGTCCTTGCCCAGCGAACGGCCGGCGTGCCTGAGGTGGTCTGCGACGGAAAGACGGGTGTGTTGACGCCCGAGGGCGATACCGACGCCTATGCTGCCGCGATGCGGGGCTTGATCGAGGACACAGCCCGTCGTCGGCAACTGGGGGAGGCCGCCCGGCGCTTTGTTCACGACGAGCGGTCGTTTCCGGCTGCGGCGCTGCGCCTTCGCGCGATCTTTGGTGAGTTCCTGGAGAGGCCGGCATGACGGACAACGCCCATTGGCATCAGCTTGCGGCCGCGCTTGACCGCGCGGCGGCATCCGGAAAAAACGTCGATTTCTGGTTGCGGGATGACGACGCGGCCGAACCGACAGCGGCGCTCGACCGCCTCTTGGCTCTGGTCGATCGATATGCGCTTCCGGTCGTGCTGGCCGTCCCGCCCGCTCTTGCAGGCGATGCACTCGCGCGCCGACTGGACGGTCTTGCCGATGTGAGCGTGGCCGTGCACGGGTGGGCACACCGCAACCACGCGCCGCCGCAGGAAAAGAAGCAGGAGCTCGGCCTCCACCGTCCGCGGGCCATTGTCGTTCATGACCTCGAACTTGGCTTTGCGCGCCTGAAAATGCTCTTTCCCGCGAGCTTCGTTCCGGTGCTGGTGCCACCGTGGAACCGGATCGATCCCGTGCTTCTCGATGCTTTGGGCGATGTCGGCTTTGCTGTGCTGTCGGTCTTTGGTCCGGAAAAGCCGCTGCCGTTCCGGCTCGTCAACACCCATGTCGATGTCATGGACTGGCGCGGAACGCGCGGCTGTCGTGACCATGCCGCGATCGTCGCGGATCTCATTGTGAGGCTTGGCCAGGTCTGCGGTGAGGTCGAGGAAAGGGCGGACCAGGCCGGTCGGACGATTGGCCTGCTGACCCATCACCTGGTTCATGACGAGGCCGTCTGGTCGTTCCTCGAAGAGCTCTTTGCGGCAACCGCTAGGCATCCGGCTTGCCGCTGGCTCTCGGGTCCCGAAATCACAGGTCGATGATTTGTCCGTCTCGGGCGGCAAAAGCGCCCGCGAAAGTCGCCTGAACGTCGCGTTCCATCGCGGCCAGCGCTTCGTCGGTGCGGGACGGATCGTGGTGGAACATCGCCAGTTGCTTCACGCCGGCGGCCATCGCCAGCCTGGCGCCGTGCACCCCGGTCGAATGTCCGTAGCCTTGAAAATGCACCATCTCGCTTTCGAGGTAGGTGCAGTCATAGACCATCAACTCGGCGCCGGCGATGAGTTCAAGAACGCCGGGATCGAGAATGCCGGGTTCGTGCTCGGTGTCGAAGACGAGGGCGACGGCGCGTCCGTTCCATTCGACCCGGTAGCCGACGCAGCCGCCCGGATGATTGAGGCTGGTCGTTCGGATGGTGATACCGGGACGCGGCGTCAGGACGTCCCCAGGTTTGAAGTCCATGCCGTCAAGGCTGGCCTGACAGATGTCGGGATCGACCGGGAACCACGGCGGTCGCATGAAATCGCGGATCATTTCCCTCGTGGTCATCGTGCCATGGAGATGGCCGGACCAGAAGCGCACGGAGTTCCGACACTTGTAGATCGGCTTGAAATAGGGGAGGCCGATGATGTGGTCGTAGTGGCTGTGAGTGAAGAACAGGTCAAACTCTTCGACACCTTCGGCAATCAGCGAGTAACCGGCCTCGCGCAGCCCCGACCCTGCATCGAAGAGCAACACATCCTTGCCGCATCGGATCTCGATGCAGGATGTATTCCCCCCATAGGCGACGTATTGTTGGCCGGATACCGGCAAACTACCTCTTACGCCCCAGAACCGCACTCGAAAGTTGTCGTCACGCATTCAGTTTCGGCTTCACTACGCACGCTGGGATCATTTTGATCCCTGTGTGACTGTTAAACAAGCACATATCTCCTCACCCCTGCAATGCCACGGGTTATTATTTGGAAGGTAACCTTAGCATCGCCAAGAGCGGGAGAAGTGAAATCACCCGACGGGGGCTGCGGCGCAGCCTGTACTGCCGGATCGGTGAGGGGGCTTAGCAACGGCATATGAAACTTTTTGTTGCGCTGTTCCGTGGATTATCTAACGAACGGTCAGTAACGCAGGAAACTGGCGAACAAACTGTAACGTAGGGAACAGGTCACCCATGGCTGAGGCAAGTGAAGGACGGTTCTACGACACCGTACCCCTGTTCGATGCGTTCGAAGGGGTGGCGGACGAATCGAATTACCGGCCGCTGCCAGATGGATGGCTGCTTGCGGTCGCCGATATCGTCAACTCGACCGGCGCGATCGCCGACGGCCGCTACAAGATCGTCAACATGGCCGGAGCGAGCGTCATATCCGCGCTGATGAACGCGCTTGACGAAAAAGCGATGCCCTTCGTTTTTGGGGGGGATGGTGCGCTTGCCGCGCTGCCGGCGGCGATGGCGGACCGGGCGAGAAACGCACTCTCTGCGGTCAAGACCTGGGTGGCCGAAGAGCTTGGACTGGAACTGCGCGCCGCCCTGGTGCCTGTCACCGACATCCGCGCCAATGGTCTCGACATGCGCGTCGCGCGCTTCAAGGCGAGCGATGAGGTTTTCTATGCGATGTTTGCCGGTGGCGGCGCCAGTTGGGCGGAGGCGGCCATGAAGGCCGGCCGCTATCATGTCGAAGCCGCGCCGGCTGGCAGCCGCCCGGATCTTACCGGTCTTTCCTGTCGCTGGAACCCGATCCAGTCGCGTCACGGAGCCATCGCCTCGATCATCGCGGTGCCGGGGCCGCTGGGCAACGGTCCGGAGTTCCAGGCTCTGATCGCCGACATCGTCACGCTGGCTGACGAAGAGGACCGTGGTGGCCACCCCGTTCCGGAACTCGGCCCCGATCCGCGTTTCTCCTTCAAGGGGATCGATGCCGAAGCGCGGGCGATCGCTTCGCGCGGGCGGCGCATGCTTGCGCGTTGCTGGATCACGCTTCAGACGCTTGCCCTTTTCGTCTGTTTCAGGCTGAACTGGAACTTCGGCACTTTCGATACGACGCGATACCGGCGCGATCTTGCCGACAATACCGATTTCCGCAAGTTCGACGACGGCCTGAAGATGACCGTCGACATCAGCGCTGAGAGGCTTAAGCGCATCGAGGCCCGCCTGCAGCAGGCGGCTGCCGCTGGCGTTGGCCACTACGGCCTGCACCAGCAGGACTCGGCGCTGATGACCTGCATCGTTCCGACGCCCATGGCGCGGGATCACATGCATTTCGTCGATGGCGCCTCGGGCGGCTATGCCGTGGCTGCAAGCAAGCTCAAGGCTGCGCTTGCACGATCGAACGCGGCGGGCGCGGGCGCTTAAGCCCGGCCGCCAGCGACAGCGACCGGCAACTGCCGCGAACTAGGCCTTGACGATGTGAGCGCCCGTCAGCCCGTTGCGGTGGAAAACATTGCGTGTGTCGACGATCAGCGGCGACCAGGCAGCAAGTGCGGCATAGTCGACCTGATCGTGGTCGGTGGCGATCAGCACGGCGTCGAACGCTTTGACCGCCCCTTCGTTGATCGTGACCGATTGCCGGCCCTTGAGGGCGCCATGCTCGCGTGTCGGTGGGATCTCGGTGACATGAGGGTCGTGATAGGCCGTGCGGCCGCCGCGCTCCTCGATCAGTTCGATCAGGCGCAAGGACGGGCTCTCGCGAATGTCTGGAACGTTCTTCTTGTAGGCGAGCCCGACGACGAGGATGTTGGAGCGGCTGAGCGCCTTGCCCGCGTGCCGGTCAAGCGCTTCTGCCAGCCGGCTGACCACATGGCGGGGCATGGCCGAATTGATTTCGCCGGCGAGCTCGATGAAACGTGTCGGCAATTCGTATTCCCGTGACTTCCAGGTGAGGTAGAATGGATCGATCGGGATGCAGTGGCCGCCGAGCCCCGGGCCCGGGTAGAAGGGCATGTAACCGAACGGCTTGGTCTTTGCCGCCTCGATCACCTCCCAGACGTCGATGCCCATTGCCTCGTAGACGATCTTCAGTTCGTTGACGAGCGCGATGTTGACCGAGCGGAAGATGTTCTCGGTGAGCTTCACGGCTTCGGCCGTCGCGTTCGAGGATACCGGCACGACCGTCTTGACCACGGCCGAATAGAACCGCTCCATCAACGTCGCCGCCTGGGCGCCGTCGCCGGCAATGACCTTCGGGATGCTGACAGTCTCGTAGACGGGGTTGCCTGGATCTTCGCGCTCCGGCGAGAAGCCGACGAAGAAGTCGCTTGCCGACTTGAGCCCTGTTTGCTCGAGGATTGCGCGGACCACGCCATCGGTGGTGCCCGGGTAGGTCGTCGATTCCAGGACGACGAGCTGGCCGGGCCTGAGGGTGGCGGCGATGGCGTGCGATGTTCTTTCGACGAAGGACAGGTCCGGATCGCGATGTTTGGTCAGCGGTGTCGGAACGCAGATGATGATGACATCACAGCCCGCCAGTTGCTGGAAATCCGTCGTCGAGCGGAACCGGCCGGCATCGCTCTCCTTCGAGAGCGCGGCATCCGGGACCGCCGCGATATAGGATTTGCCTGCGTCGAGTGCGACGATCTTGGTGGGATCGATGTCGAAGCCCGTGACGGGAAAGCCCGCCCGTGCAGCCGCGATCGCCAGCGGCAGCCCAACATAGCCAAGGCCGATGACGCCGACCCGGGCGCTCAAGGTGGAGATGGACGACAGCAGGCTTTCGTAATGAGGTGAGGTCAAGTTTGGTTTCCGGATCTCGTGGGCAGACGGACGGTGCCGCGCAAACATGTCGTGGTTTGTTGGAGAGAAACAAGCCCCAAGTCAAGCGAGCGGCGCCATCTGGAATCGCCGCCGGCGATAAGCCGGCCATCGACACGTCGTGCGATAAAAACTTTGCAGCACCTCTGGAAATCACCCGGCGCCGTCAATATCTGCAAGGTATAAGTGCCGCATTCCGGGTGCCTGCACGTCATCGACGCCGGAACCGGCTGGAGCATTTTCTTAACGGGCACGGCTCATCATCATCCACCGCGAACTTCGACCGGCCTGAAGGCTGGGGCGTTCGTCGTCTCCGGATGGTTGATACGGGACGGCCTGTCATGGTGAGGACGCGAAATGGCCACGACGAACGACAACGTATCCGAAATCCTCATCGACAAGGTTGCCGATTGGCTGATGCGCACATCGCTCAGCGACGCGCCGCTGGAAACGATCGTCAGGGGTTTTTGCGAACGGCTGGCAGCCGCCGGCCTGCCACTGATGCGCGTCCATCTCTCCTTTTCGATGCTGCATCCGCTCTATGACGCTCTTGGCTTTACCTGGGTTCGTGGCAAGGGCGTTGAAGTCAGCGGCCTCAGGCACGAGGAGCTGGCGCTCAATCCCGAGCGTTTTCTGCAGAGCCCCTATTATTATCTGCTCAACAACAATCTCGAGCACGTCCGGCGGCGCATCTACATGGACACGCCGTCCGAGTTCCCGATCTTCGACGATTTGAAGGAGATGGGCGCTACGGACTACCTTGCCTTCATGCAGTCGCTGGGCGCGGATTCCGGCCATGGCATGGTCGGATCATGGACGACGGACCGTCATGGCGGCTTTACCGACGACGTGATCGGGGCCTTGCTTAAGCTGCAGCATCACCTGGCGGTTGCCGCCAAGATGGCGGTGCTTGGCAAGCTGGCGGACAACATGCTGACGACCTATCTCGGCTCCAGCGCCGGCAGGCGCGTGATGAGCGGGCAGGTTCGCCGCGGTGATGGCGAAACGGTTCGCGCCATTCTGGTCATGGCCGACATGCGCCGCTCGACCATGCTGGCCGAGAAAGAGGGGCGCCAGTCCTATATCGAGACGCTGAACACCTACTTCGATGCGATCGCGGCACCCTTCAACCGCAATGGTGGCCACATCCTGAGCTTCGTCGGTGATGGGTTCATCGCCGTCTATCCGTGCGGCCGACACAAGGAGCCCTCGGAGTTTGCCGCTCGTGAGGCGTTTACCGCCGTCCGCGCGGCGACCGCGCGCATGGAGGTGCTGAACGGCGAGCGCCGCAAGCAGGCAAGGGATCCGATCGGCTACGGTATCGGGCTCCATGTCGGCAACGTGATGTTCGGCAATGTGGGCTTGCGTGACCGCCTGACGTTCTCCGCGTTCGGCTCTGCCGTCAACGAAGTTCAGCGGCTGCAGAACCTCACCAAGAAATATGCCCACAGCGTTGTCGCAAGCGAAGCCTTCGTCAACTATTGCGGCGGTGACTGGACGGCGCTCGGCCAGGAAAAACTCAGGGGCGTGCGTCAGAAATTCACGATCCTCTACCCCAATGACGCCGCCCTTCTGGCGAGAGCCGACGAACGGTTCGACGACGTCTTGCAGGATGGACTTTCCGAGGCGGAACATGTCATGTTGCTTCATCGCAACACCCGTCCGCTCCAGCCGCCGCGCGGCCTGATCGACAAAATGCTTCAGTAGGGGGAAGAATGTTCCGAGTTGTGTTTCTCGCCGCCAGCATCGCAATGTCCGGAGGCGCGATGGCGCAGCCGTGGGAAACCAAACTGTTCGACGGGTTCGACGGGCAAAATTTCGCATCGGAAGGGGGGCTCTACTACCGCGAGAACTTCGAGCAGAGCGCTGGCACGGTCGAGTTTCAGGATCTGGTCAAGCGCACCGGCAATGGCGCCCTCAAGTTGAGCGTCGTGCCGATCTGCCCCGATTCGCTTGACGGTTGCAGCGAGCGTGCGGAGATCTGGGAGAAGACGGATCTGCGGGTGCCCTATGACCAGGGTGTCTGGTACGGCTTCGCCGTCAAGTTCGCCGACCCGGTCCCGAGCGAGGATCATCGCTACCTGATCGCCCAATGGAAGCGCGAAATCGACCCGGGCGCAGAAGGTGATTTCAGCCCGTTCCTGGCGTTGCGGCTCGATTCCGGCAAGCTGTTTGTGACGGTGGAAACGAACTATATCGCGCCGCTTTCCGCCGGCCCGGAAGGCACGCCGGCAAGCTGCAAGCCCGGTGAAATCCCCGTCTGGGGTCGGCCCGGGGTCAATCAGATGCGAATGCTCGTGGCCGCCGACAGCAATTGGAAGCTGGAAGACGGCAGCTTGTTCAATGGCTGCACCGATGCCATCGCGGTGACGGACCATGGCAACCCGCTGCCCGACCCGAAGTCGGGCTGGATCGATTTTGCGATCTACACGCAGCCGGGCGCCAACGGCTCGGGCCGCATCGAACTCTTTGCCAATGGCAAGCCGATCATCACCGTGAAGGGCCATGTCGGCCATGACGACCAGGGGCTCGGCAAGAACCAGTACTTCAAGTTCGGCCCCTATCGCGCCGCCGACAAGACCGACTGGACGATGTTCTATGACGACTTTCGTCGCTCCCCGAACTGCTCCGACGTGTTGAAGGATGGTGCGTGCCCTTCGCCCTAACCATCTGAAGATGCACGTGGGTAGCGCCTCGGTTGCAGCCGGCCGTGCTGGACAGCCCTCTGAAGCTGCGCTAGTCTTTTTTTAGAGGCGGCGGATAAAAAACGATGAGGGAAGCGTGCTGCTATGACATCTGGGGCGGACCTGCTTCGAGTTGAAGGTCTGCGGATCACATTCTCGGTGCTCGGCGGCGAAGTACAAGCCGTCAATAACGCGAATTTCAGAATTTTGCCCGGCAAGGTCACGGCGCTCGTCGGCGAATCCGGATCTGGCAAGTCGGCGATCAGCCAGGCGGTGATGGGTATTCTGCCCAACGTCGCCAAGGTTGGCGGCAAAATTTTGTTCAACGATCCTGCTTCGGGCGCCAAGCCGACCGACCTGCTCGCTCTGGAACGGGAAGGAGAGGAGATACGCAGCCTGCGCGGCACGCGTATCAGCAAGATCTTTCAGGAACCGATGACGTCGCTGTCACCGCTTCACACCATCGGCAACCAGATTTCCGAAGTGCTGAAGATCCACACGGATGCGGAAAAGGCGGAGCGACGGGCACGCACGGAGGAGTTGCTTGGCTATGTCGGCTTTGCCAATCCGAAGCGAGCCTACGACATGTATCCGTTCGAGTTGTCGGGCGGCATGCGCCAGCGCGCGATGATTGCGATGGCGCTGATCTGCCGGCCGGCACTGCTGATCGCGGACGAGCCGACAACGGCGCTTGACGTGACGGTGCAGGCGCAGATCCTGAAACTGTTGCGCGAGCTTCAGGTGAAGCTCAACATGGCGATGCTGCTGATTACGCACGACCTCGGCGTCGTTGCCAACATGGCCGATGAGGTCGTGGTGATCTATCACGGCCAGATCGTCGAGGCGGGTCCAGTCGAAGCAATCTTCCGCAACCCGCAGCACCCCTATCTCAAGGGGCTGATGGCCGCCGTGCCGCATTTCGACATGAAGCCGGGAGAAAGGCTGAAGGCGTTGCGCGAAGTGCCGGTCAAGGCTGGGACGTTGCTTGGCACATCGGCCGCCGACAGGCGTCATGGGCCCGAAGTCCTCTTGTCCGTGCGCAATGTCTCGAAGACCTATGGAACACGGAAGTCATCCTGGTTCGGTGGCGGCGAGAGTTCGTATCACCGTGCCGTAGACGACGTCAGCTTTGACATTCGCCGCGGCGAATGCCTCGGCCTTGTCGGAGAAAGCGGCTGCGGCAAGACCACCGTCAGCAAGATCCTGATGCGCGCGGTGACGCCCGACAGCGGATCGGTGACCTTCGACAATGGCGAGGGCCGGGTCGATGTGCTGAAAGTGCAGGGCGACGCGTTGCAGGCGATGCGCTCGAAGATCCAGATGGTGTTCCAGGACCCGGTCTCTTCGCTTTCGCCGCGCATGACGGTCAAGAACATTCTGAGCGAGCCGCTGGAGATCCACGGACGCGGTACGGCAAAGTCGCGTGTCGAGACGGTGCGCTCGTTGCTGCAGGCGGTCGGGCTCGACCAGCGCTTCATCAACCGCTACCCGCACAGTTTCTCGGGTGGTCAGCGTCAACGCATCGGCATCGCCCGCGCCCTGGCGCTGGTTCCGGAACTGCTGATCTGCGACGAGCCGGTCTCGGCGCTTGACGTTTCCGTCCAGGCGCAGATCCTGAACCTGCTGAAGGACCTGCAGAAGGAACTGGGGCTTACCTGCCTGTTCATCTCGCACAACCTCGCCGTCGTCGACTATATGGCGGATCGCATTGCCGTCATGTGTGCCGGGCGCATCGTCGAGGTTGCGCCGCGCGAGGTGCTGATGCGCAAGCCGGTACACCCCTATACCAAATCGCTGCTGGCGGCCGTACCATATCCGGATCTCGACCGGCCGCTCGATTTCGACAGGTTGAAGGACAGCGAAGGTTCCGACATGCGTCGTTGGGGCGCTCAGTTCCGTGACGATGACGCTAGTGACGCGCTGATCCCCGCCGATCTCGGTGGTGATCACTTCGTGCTGGCGCGTCGATCCGTGGATGCAAGGGAGTTGCGGCCATGATCACCCGCCGAACTGTACTGGCATTGCTGGCAACCGTGGCTCTGCCGAGCAGGCTCTTTGCCGCTGCCGGCGAGCCGGCATTTCTGGAAAAGCTGATTGCCGACGGCAAGCTTCCGCCGCTCGCCGAGCGGCTGCCCAAGACGCCCCGCGTCATCAATGTCGCGGCCATGGGGCGCAAGCCCGGCAAGCACGGCGGCGTCGTGCGGATGCTGATCGGCAGCGCCAAGGACATCCGGCTGATGACCGTTTATGGTTATGCCCGGCTGGTTGGCTTTGATGAAAAGCTGAAGATCGAGGCGGACGTCCTCGAAAGCTACGAAACCGTCGAGGATCGCATCTTCACCTTCCATCTGCGGGAAGGGCACAAGTGGTCCGACGGAAGCCCGTTGACGACGGAAGACTTCCGCTATTGCTGGGAGGACGTTCTCAACAACGAAAAGCTGAGCCCGGCCGGCATGCCGACGGCGCTGGTGATGGATGGCGAGGTCGGCAAGTTCGAGGTCATCGACGAGCGCACCGTGCGCTATTCCTGGTCGACCCCCAATCCGGACTTCCTGCAGAAGCTGGCGGCGCCCCAGCCACTGGTCGTGGCGATGCCTTCGGCCTATCTCAAGCAGTTCCACGAGAAGTACCAGGAAGAGGACAAGCTGAAGGCCCTCATGAAGGAAGAGAGGGTCAAGAAGTGGAGCCAGCTGCATATGCGTATGGCCCGCTCCTATCGTCCGGAGAACCCGGATCTGCCGACGCTCGACCCCTGGCGCAACACCACGCCGCTGCCTGCCGAACAGTTCGTCTTTGAGCGCAATCCGTATTATCACCGCGTCGATGAGAATGGGCTGCAGCTGCCCTATATCGACAAGTTCGTGCTGAGCGTCAGCTCGTCCGCGCTGATACCGGCAAAGACCGGTACCGGCGAAAGCGACCTGCAGGCAACCGGCATCGATTTTGTCGACTACACGTTCCTCAAGGATTCCGAAAAGCGGTATCCGGTAAAGGTGCTGCTCTGGAAGAAGACGCAAGGGTCGCGGCTGGCGCTCTTGCCTAATCTTAACTGCTCCGATCCGGTCTGGCGACCGCTGCTGCAGGACGTGCGCGTTCGTCGCGCACTGTCGCTTGCCATCGACCGAACGGAGATCAACAAGGCGGTCTTCTACGGACTGACGAAGGAGAGCGCCGATACGGTCCTGCCCGACAGCCCGCTTTTCCGCCCCGAATACGCCAACGCGTGGGTTGCCCATGACCCCACCCAGGCGAACGCCTTGCTCGACGAGGCCGGGCTGACCAAGCGCGGCAGCGACGGCATTCGGATTCTGCCCGACGGGCGGGCGGCGCAGATTGTCGTCGAGACGGCCGGCGAGAGCACGCTCGAGACAGACGTGCTGCAGCTCATCACCGATTACTGGCAGAAGATCGGCATATCCCTGTTCATCCGAACCTCGCAGCGCGATACCTTCCGCAGCCGCGCCGTCGGCGGCGAAATCATCATGTCGATGTGGTTCGGGATCGACAATGGCGTTCCCACGGCAGACATGAACCCGGGGCAACTGGCCCCGACTGCCGACGACCAGCTGCAATGGCCGGTCTGGGGGCTCAACTATCTTTCGCACGGAGAAATGGGCCAGGCGCCGGATCTGCCGGCAGCCATCGAGCTGACGGAGCTGTTGCAGCGCTGGCGGCATTCGGCGGAAGACGCCGAGCGTGCCGAAATCTGGGGGCGGATGCTGTCGGTCTATACCGACCAGGTGTTCTCGATCGGGATCGTCAACGCATCGCTGCAGCCGATCCTTGTCGCCAAGACGCTGGTGAACGTGCCGGAGACGGCGCTCTACGGCTTCGATCCCACGGCCTACTTCGGCGTCTACAAACCCGATACTTTCTGGATCGAGCAGGAAGGCTGACATGCTGCGTTATATTCTCTGGCGTATCGCGGCGATGGTTCCGACCCTGCTCATCATTTCCGCTCTTGTCTTCACCATCATCGAGCTGCCGCCCGGAGATTATTTCGAAAGCTACATTGCCGAGATCAAGGCCCAGGGTGAAGGCGTCGACATGGAGCAGATCGAGGCGCTCCGGAAGGAGTACGGCTTCGACCAGCCGGCGCCGATACGCTACGTCCAATGGGTTGCCGGCATGCTGCAGGGCGATTTCGGCTATTCCTTCGAATACGAACTGCCGGTCAGTGACGTCGTCGGCGACCGGCTGTGGCTGACGATCCTTGTCTCATTCGTGACGATCATCTTCACCTGGCTGATCGCCTTTCCGATCGGCATCTACTCTGCGACCCATCAGTACAGCTGGGGCGACTACGGCCTGTCGCTGATGGGGCTGATCGGCATCGCCATCCCGAATTTCATGCTGGCGCTGATCCTCATGTATTTCGCCAATATCTGGTTCGGGATTTCGATCGGCCATCTGATGGACCAGAAGTATCTCGCCGAACCGATGAGTTGGGCCAAGGCGAAATCGATCCTCGAACACATCTGGATCCCGGTCATCATCGTCGGTGCGGCCGGCACCGCCGGCATGATCCGGCGTCTGCGCGCCAATCTTCTTGACGAGTTGCAGAAGCAATATGTTGTGACGGCGCGCGCCAAGGGGCTTTCGCCGATGCGCACGCTGCTGAAGTATCCGCTCCGCATGGCCTTGAACTTCTTCATCTCGGATATCGGTTCCATCCTGCCGGCGATCATCTCCGGCGCGGAAATTACCGCGATCGTGCTGTCGCTGGAGACCACCGGTCCGATGCTCATCAAGGCCCTTCAGAGCCAGGACATGTATCTCGCCGGCTCGTTCCTGATGTTCCTCGCCTTCCTCACCGTGATCGGCGTGCTGATATCCGACATCGCGCTCGCCATTCTCGATCCCCGAATTCGGCTGCAAGGCAGGAGCACCAAGTGACGTCATTTCTTCCGGCGCCCGGCGAACCCCTGCCGCATTACGTATCGACAGCCCCGTTCGATCCCTATTCCGTAGAGGCGATGACGGACGAGCAGGTCCGCGTCAACCAGGCTTCACAGCTTCGTCTGATGTGGTGGAAGTTCCGCCGCCACCGGCTCGCGCTCGTGTCGGGCATCTTCCTTGCCGCGCTCTATCTGATGATCCTTATCTGCGAGTTTCTGGCGCCCTACAACCTGCACACCCGCAACATGGATTACATCTATGCGCCGCCGCAGTCGGTGCATTTTTTCCATGAGGGCAGTTTTGTCGGCCCGTTCGTCTACGGCCGAACGATGACGCTCGATATGGACACGCTGAAGCGCAACTATGCCGACGACGTCAAGGATGTGCAGCGGCTTCGCTTCTTCTGCCGCGGCGACAGTTATCGTTTCTGGGGCCTGTTTGACAGCAACGTGCATCTCGTTTGCCCGGCAAAGGACGGCCAGGCCTTTTTTCTCGGAACGGATCGCCTCGGCCGCGACGTGCTGTCGCGCATTATTTACGGCGCCAGGATTTCGCTGACGATCGGTTTGCTCGGCATCACCGTCAGCTTCGTGCTCGGTATCGTCATCGGGGGGCTTGCAGGTTACCACGGCGGCGTATTCGATCTCATAACGCAGCGCGTTATCGAAGTGCTGCAATCGATCCCGAGCATTCCCCTCTGGCTGTCGCTGGCTGCGATCATGCCGGCGACCTGGAGCCCGATCCTGATCTATCTGGGGATTACCATCATCCTCGGGCTCTTGGACTGGACAGGTCTGGCGCGAGCCGTCCGCTCGAAGCTCCTGGCACTGCGCGAAGAGGATTACGTCCTTGCTGCCCAGTTGATGGGGGCCAAGAGCAGCCGCATCATCGGACGCCATCTGGTGCCCGGTTTCATGTCACATCTGATTGCAACCGCGACCATCTCGATCCCCGGCATGATCCTGGGTGAGACGGCGCTCAGCTTCCTCGGCCTCGGCCTCAGACCGCCCATCACCAGTTGGGGCATCTTGCTGACGGAGGCAAAAAGCGTCAGCGTCATCGCCTTTTATCCCTGGCTCCTATTTCCCACAATCCCGGTCATTCTTGTGATTTTGGCATTCAACTTCTTGGGAGATGGCTTGCGTGACGCGGCCGATCCCTACAAATGAAGCGCGGTTTGACGCTGGCAACCGGCTGGCGTCGACATTCGGTTCATTGTTCCTGAACGAAAGGTTCCTTGCATGATGCGGCGCTTCGAAGATGCCCGGATCCTCATGTATAGCCATGACACGTTCGGGCTCGGACACCTCAGGCGTTGTCGCACGATTGCGCATTCGCTGGTGGAAGACTATCGCGGCTTGAACATCCTGATCATTTCCGGGGCGACGATCGCCGGCGCCTTCGACTATCGTGCGCGCGTCGATTTCGTCAAAATCCCGAGCGTCATCAAGCTGCACAATGGCGACTACACCTCGCTCGACCGTCACATCGAGCTGGATGAGACGCTGAAGATGCGCCAGGCGATCATTCGCCACACGGCTGAAACCTTCAAGCCCGACATCTTTATCGTCGACAAGGAGCCGATGGGCCTGCGCGGGGAGGTGGAAGAGACGCTCACCTATCTCAAAGCCCACGGCACGACATTGGTTCTGGGCTTGCGTGAGGTCATGGATGCGCCGCATCTGCTCGAGGCCGAATGGAAGCGGCGCGACACGATGCGCAAGATCGAGCAGTACTACGATACGATCTGGGTCTATGGCCCGCCGGATTTCTACGACCCCCTGACCGAGCTGGAGGTGCCTCCGGCCGTGCGCGACCGGATGAATTTCGTCGGCTTCCTGCAGCGCAGCGTCCCCCGTGAGGAGCTGCCCAACCACAAGCCGCAGGGCGACTATATCCTGGTGACCACAGGGGGCGGCGGCGACGGCGCGGATATGATCCACGACGTCATTCACGCCTACCAGCAGGACCCGGAGCTCACCCACAAGGCGCTGATCGTTCTCGGGCCCTATATGCCGGTCAAGAAGCGGGAGAAGCTGATCCGCAAGGGCAGCAAGATCCCGCATATAAAGATCATCGAATTCGACAATCGCATGGAAGAGCTGATCGCCGGCGCGAAGGGCGTCGTCGCCATGGGCGGTTACAACACCTATTGCGAAATCCTGTCGTTCGACAAGCCGGCGCTGATCGTGCCGCGGATCCAGCCGCGCGAGGAGCAACTGATCCGGGCCCGCCGGGCGGCGGAACTCGGGCTGGTCGAGATGTTGCTGCCCAACGAGGCCGAAGACCCGTCGCGGTTGGCTGCAGCGCTCAAGGCGCTGCCCTATCGGGCGCCGCCATCCAAGAGCAGTGCCAATGGCCTGCGGCTGGAAGGGCTCGTTCATATCTCCGAAATCGTCGGCAGATGGCTCGACCGGCCGTCGGGCGAGCATCTGAACATCGTGAAGAAATCGAGCTGAAATAGTGCAGACAGACCGCAAGATTGCCGTCGTGCTGAAGGGATATCCGCGTCTTTCGGAAACCTTCATCGCGCAGGAACTGCTTGGCCTTGAACGGGCAGGACTGGACCTGGTGCTGATAGCGCTCCGCCGCCCGACCGACGCCAAGCGCCATCCCGTTCACGACGAGATCCGCGCCGAGGTCCACTATCTTCCCGAGTATCTGCACGAGGAGCCGCTCAGGGTGCTGCGCGGCCTCATGCGCTCGCTGCCGAAGGCCGGATTCTGGCCAGCACTCAAGCTCTTTGCGCGGGATCTGCGCCGCGATTTCAGTCGCAACCGCTTCCGGCGATTCGGGCAGGCCGCGGTGCTGGCTGCGGAATGGCCGGGCGACCCGGGCTGGCTGCATGCGCACTTCATCCACACACCGGCATCGGTGACCGCCTATGCCAGCGTTATTGCCGGCATACCCTGGACCTGTTCTGCCCATGCAAAGGACATCTGGACGTCGCCCGACTGGGAGCTTTCCGAAAAGCTCGGCCGCGCTCGCTGGACTGTGACCTGCACGCGCATGGGTTACGAACACCTGAGGAGCCTGACGAACGAGAAGGCGAGGGTTCACCTCAGCTACCACGGCCTCGATCTTGACCGTTTCCCGCGGTTCGCGGGCAAACACTCCGATCGCGATGGGTCCGATCCGGCTGCGCCGGTGCAGATCGTCAGTGTCGGCCGTGCCGTCGGCAAGAAGGGATACGACGTTCTGCTGCGCGCGTTGGCAATGCTGCCGGCGGAGCTCCATTGGCGGTTCGAGCATATCGGCGCCGGCGACCTCACCGAAAAGCTGAAGGCGCTGGCAATCGAGCTTGGCATTGCCGACCGGGTCGCCTGGAAGGGGGCGCTTGACCAGACGGACGTGCTTGCGCACTACCGTTCCAGCGACATCTTCGCGCTGGCTTGCCGAGTGACGGCGGATGGTGATCGTGACGGTCTCCCGAACGTGCTGGTCGAAGCGTCGAGCCAGCGGCTGGCCTGCATCTCGACGGCCATTTCCGGTGTACCGGAACTCCTTTCCGACGGTGAAAACGGTCGCGTCGTTCCATCCGAAGATCCGCAGGCATTTGCCCGAGCGCTCGAGGAACTGATCCGCAACCCTGCGCTTCGCCAGCGACTGGGCGATGCGGCGGAACGCAAGGTTCGCGAGCATTTCGATCATCACGCCAGCATCGATCAGCTGGCCGGCCTTTTTGCCAGCGAATGGAAAGCCGCATGATGCGTAGACGTCGCGTATTTTTTTATGTGCAGCACCTGCTCGGCATCGGTCACCTGGCCCGCGCGAGCCGGATTGCAAGCGCGCTTGCGGCCAGTGGGTTCGAGGTGACGGTGGTGACGGGCGGCAGCCCGGTGCCGGGTTTTCCGGCTGCGGACGTGAAACACGTAGCCCTGCCGCCGGTGCTTGCGGGGGACAAGGGCTTTTCGGGTCTTGCCGACAGCGACGGAAAACCAGTGAGCGATGCCTTCAAGGACAAGCGCCGCGATCTGCTGATTAAGGCTTACCTTGCCTGCGATCCGGATATCGTCATCTTCGAAGCCTTCCCCTTCGGCCGGCGCCAGATGCGTTTCGAACTGATGCCGCTGCTCGACGTGATTGCGGGCAAGAGCCCGCGGCCGCTCGTTGCCGCATCGCTGCGCGACATCCTGCAGGAGCGGACGAAACCGGGCCGCGCCGAGGAGACCCTCGAGGTGGTCAAGGAGCACTTCGATCTCGTGCTGGTGCACGGGGATCCCGCCTTCGCGCGGCTTGAGGAAACCTATCCGTTCGCGGCCGAGATCGAGGACAAGGTTGCCTATACCGGTCTGGTGGCGGGGCTGCCGCCGGAGCCACCTTCGCAGAGGTTCGATGTTCTGGTTTCGGCCGGTGGCGGTGCAGTCGGAAAGGAACTGATCGGTGCAGCACTTGAGGCTGCGGGCTTGCTGCCGAGCGATCTGCAATGGTGCCTGATCACCGGGCCGAACCTGCCGCAGCAGGACTATGACGCCTTTTCGGCGGCAGCGCCCGCCAACGTGCATCTGTTCCGCTTCCGCAAGGATTTTGCGAGCCTTCTGGCTGGAACGCGGCTTTCCGTGTCCCAAGCCGGCTACAACACGGTCTGCGACATCATCCGCGCTGGCTGTGCCTCCTTGCTCATTCCGTTTACGGCCGGTGGCGAGACCGAGCAATCGACCCGTGCGGCACGGCTGGAAAAGCTCGGGCTTGCCGGTGTGCTGCCGGAGGCAGAGGTGACACCCGAACGGCTGGCGCGCGACGTCGAGGCGATGCTCAAGCGGGCAAAACCGCTGATCCCGCCACTCGACCTCGATGGGGCGACAAAGACCGCCGAAATCCTCGCGCGCCGCGCTTTGCCGTGAGCAAGGCGACGGCGTGGCGAGGGCGTTCGGTGGTGTTCAGACCGTTCCGATGAGCATGAAGCGCGTGTATTTTTTCGTCGGCAGGGAGCCGGCGAAATCGAGCGTGGTCAGGGCGGCCTGGTTCACAAAGTCCTCGACCGAGGCCACGCAATTGATGTGCGTCGGTTCGCTGAAATAGTCGTTGGATTGCAAAAGCACGCGCGTGCCGGTCGGAACGAGGTCGAGCCACGATCGCAGGTCGGCGATATGTTCGCAGCTCGTGTTGACCAGCAGGTCAGCCTGAAGTGCCGCGTAGTCGATGGCGTACATGTCGGCTGTCACGGCGCGAAACCTGTCGGCGAAGGCGGCATTCAGGGTGCACGCCACCGCCTCGACATCCGGGTCGATGTCGAAACTGTCGACCGCGGCAACCTTGAAGCGGGAATCCTCGAGCAGCATTGCCCCCAAAATGCCGTACCAACCGCCGAGAATGGCGATCCTGGAGTATGCGGGACCCGCTGCCGAAAGGAGCGTGTCGCGCGCCCAGAGCTTGCAGGCGACCTGCTTGTGATTGAAGGCATTGGCGATGTGAGCATCGGGGTGCTTGGCGATCACCCGGGAGATGCCCTCGATCAAGGGGCTCCGGGTGTAGGCGGCAATACCACGTGTCAGATCAAAGGCATGCTCGTACCAATCGCCGGCTTCGGAAGGGTGGTGGCTGGTGTGTTTCATGCGGTCGTTTTAAGCTGGTGGCCGAGCGAGTGCAATAACAGCGTGTGCCTTAGGGAACATCGGTCTCTGCAGTTGCTCTGTAAGCTACCGGGCGGCAGTGGCGTCCATTGCAGATTTTCCTCGCTCCTGCATAATCGATCCACCGGATTCGGCGCCGGCGGATTACGCGGGCGTCTCTTCGTGATCGAGCACACACGGGTGTTTGCGCGGAGGCGTCGCCGAAGAATGATGCGCGGCCAGGGCAGCGGCAGCCCAGACCACCACAATAAACGTGTTCAATAAGGTCCTATTGCCAAAGACATGGAACCACGCCTTTCCCGCTACATTTGGACCCACACGCGCAAGGATCAGCTTTGGATCCTGGTGGTCGTCGCGCTGTCGATGATCCCCTATTTCCTGTCCTTCGACCTGCCGAAGCAGATCGTCAACGGACCGATCCAGGGTGACGGCTTCGACAGTCCGGAGGCCACACAAGCTTTCTTGTCGATCTCCTTCGACCTGCCATATTTCGGCACACTCAACATCTTTGACGGCTTCCAGCTCGGTCGCGAAGGCATGCTGCTTGCCCTGAGCCTGGTGTTCCTGCTGCTTGTGGTCGTCAACGGCCTGTTCAAGTTCTACATCAACACCTTCAAGGGCCGCCTCGGCGAGCGCCTGTTGCGGCGCATCCGCTTCGAACTCGTCGATCGCGTCCTGCGGTTTCCGCCCACGCATTTCAAGCGGGTGAAGCCGGCCGAAATCGCCACGATGATCAAGGACGAGGTGGAGCCGCTCGGCGGCTTTACCGGCGACGCCTTCGTCTCTCCGGCGCTGCTCGGCGGCCAGGCGCTGACAGCGCTGGTGTTCATCCTGCTGCAGAGCTTCTGGCTCGGCCTGATCGCGACGTTGATCGTTGCCGTGCAGGCGATCATCATTCCGCGCATGCGCAAGAGACTGCTGGTGCTCGGGCGCGAACGGCAGCTGACGGCACGTGAACTCTCCGGCCGCGTCAGCGAAATCGTCGACGGTATCGGTGCCATTCGCGGGCACGATACCTCAAACTATGAGCGCGCCGACATCGCCGCGCGCCTCGGTCGTATCTTCAAGATCCGCTATGATCTTTACCAGTGGAAATTCCTGGTCAAGTTCATCAACAACTTCCTGGCGCAGGTCACACCGTTCCTGTTCTACGCAATCGGCGGCTACTTCGCACTGCAGGGGCGCCTCGATATCGGCCAGCTCGTGGCTGTCATCGGCGCCTACAAGGACTTGCCAGGCCCGCTGAAGGAACTGATCGATTGGGATCAGGCGCGCCAGGATGTCCAGGTCAAGTATGCCCAGGTGGTCGAGCAGTTCAGCATCGAACCGCTGCTCGATCCGCAGGTGCAGGCCGTAACGACGGGATCGGCCGAACCGCTGACGGGTCCGCTGGCGGCGGTGAACCTGACCGTGACCGACGATGGCGGCGTGACTGTGCTCGACCATGTGTCGCTTCAGGTGCAGCCGGGAGAGAAGGTGGCGCTCACGGGCGGTGAAGTGCTCGCCGAGGCGTTCGGCAGGCTCGTGTGGCCAGCGAGTGGCAAGGTGACGATCGGCGGGCAGGATATCCTGGAGATACCGGAATCGGTGACCGGACGCCGGGTCGCCTATGCCTCGTCCGACGTCTACATGTTCCAGGGCAGCCTTGGCGACAACATCCTCTACGGACTGAAGCATGCGCCGTTGACGGAACTCGTCTACGAGGGAGAGCGTGCTTCGCACCGCAAATGGGAAGTGACCGAAGCGCGGCTTGCCGGCAATCCGCATCTCGACGTCAACAGTGACTGGGTCGACTATCGCGCCGCCGGTGCGACCGGACCGGAGGATCTGCTGGTCCAGATCAGGCCGGTGCTCGACGCGGTGCTTTTGACCAACGACGTGATGGCGCTTGCCGTCCGCTCGACGATCGATGCCAATCGGCATGCCGATTTCGCCGCCCGTATCGTCGACATGCGCAGCGCGCTCAGGCAGAGGCTTGAAAGCGAAAAGCTCAGCGATCTCGTGGTGTTCTTCGAACCAGGGGCCTACAACATCGAAGCCACCATCGGCGAAAACATGCTGTTCGGGACCATCACCGACCAGGCGATGTGGGAGAACGCGCTCGAGCACCATCCGTTCTTCAAGACGATCCTGCAGCGGGTCGGGCTGAGGGAGACCTTCTACGATATGGGCCTCGAGATCGCGGAGAACGTCGTCGAACTGTTCCGCGACCTGCCTCCGGACCACCCGTTCTTCCAGCAGTTGACCTTCATGACGGCCGAGGAAATTCCCGTCTATGAGGCGATCCTCCAGAAGGTGCGTACGCGCGGTAAGGGCGAGGTTTCCGAAGACGACCAGATCAAGGTGCTCAGGCTGTGCTTCGATTACATCGAGCCGCGGCACCGTTTCGGCTTGCTGACAGACGAGGTGATGGCGAAGATCGTTGCCGCGCGGCGCGAGTTTGACGAAGGGCTGCCTGCCGATCTCGCCGGTATGATCGAACACTATCGTCCCAACCGCTACATCGCATCCGGTAGCATCATCGATAACGTGCTCTTCGGGCGCATCGGGCACAAGCATGCCGACGGTTCGGAAAAAATCCGGGCAATCGTGCGTGACCTGTTCGAAGCCGGCGGTCTTTACAACGAAGTGCTCGCCTTCGGTTTTGGCTACAATGTCGGCGCCGGCGGCAAGCGCCTCACGGCGGGACAGCGGCAGAAGCTCGATCTTGCGCGGGCACTCATCCGCAGCTGCGACTTCTACATCTTCAACCAGCCGCTGCTGGCGCTGGACCAGCGCGTTCAGGAGCAGGTTGTCCGCAACGTCTTTGCCATGCTCGAGCAAGGCGGGCGCGACCCGGCAATCGTCTGGGTTGTCGCCAATCCCGCGCTGACGGATCTGTTCGATCGCGTTGCGAAATTTGAGAACGGGCGCCTGATCAACGACAGCAGTGTCGACGCCACGGTGGATGAAGGACCCGACTATAAGGAAATGGCATCTTGATGTAATATTAATGTCAGACCACGAGCATATGGTCCCGCCCGATGCGGGAGGCGGACTGCTCCCGACGGGAACTCGGAGACACGGATTGTGATGTTGCTCAAAGACGAAGTTGAAATGCTGCGCCGAATTACCCTGTTTTCGGGATTGCCGCCGGCAAAGCTGAAACTTCTTGCCTTCACATCCGACAGGGTCATGTACAACGCAGGTGACGCTTTGTTCCACCAGGGTGACATCGGCGATGCTGCCTATGTCATTCTCTCCGGCAAGGCAGAGGTGCTCATCAACACGGCTGGCGGCCCGTTCAAGATTGCCGAGTTCGAACAAAACTCGATCGTCGGTGAAATTGCCATTCTCTGTAACACGCCGCGCACGGCAACCGTGCGCACAATGACACCGCTTGAGGCATTGCGCATCCGCAAGGACGACTTTCTGAAACTCCTGGCTGACTTTCCGGAGATGGCCGTGGAAATCATGCGTGTACTTGCCGACCGCCTTGCGCAAACCACGGCCGAGCTTAGCGAAGCCCGGGGCCGCCTGGAACCAGTGGACGCCTGAAGCAATCACAGCCTCGTCACGCATTCAGCCGTTTCATCTCGATACACGCAAAGGGCGAGTGCGCGAGCTATCCGCTTCAAGCAGCGAGCCCTTCGCAAAAACGATTCCGCTTTGCGGGGATATCGGCTAGAGAAACGCCATGCGTTCGATAACCTATTTCCGCAAGACTGTTCAGTTTCCCGACAAGCCGGAGAAGAAGCGCTTTTTCGCGCGGCTGCAGAATGGCGACTGGGAACCCTGTACGTTCCAGAACATCGAACGTCTGGTCGATCGTGAGACAACCTTCATTGATATCGGCGGCTGGATCGGGGTGACGCCCTATTGGGCGGCGCAGATTGCCGACAACGTCATCACCGTCGAGCCCGACCCCGTCTGCTTCGGCATCCTCAAGGAGATGCAGCCGCAAAACAGGGGCGAGGTGCACGTCATCAACGCAGCGCTCTCTGAGGACGAGGTGCTGGTGCTGCATTCGGTCGGCGGTGGCTTCGGCAGCTCGGAAACGTCGGCCCTGATCGCTGATGACGACGGAGAGGCAATCCGTGCGCAGACCGTGACCATTGCGCAGCTTCAGGCCATGGCGCGAACCGAGCGGCTCTGTTTCAAGATCGACATCGAGGGGTACGAGTATCGCGCTCTCGACCAGTTCGGCACCATAGACCCGCGACGCACTGCGGGTGTTCTTCTTGCGGTCCATCCGCAGATCCTCTTTGCCTCGTTGTCCGGGTCCCGCGTTTCGCGGGCGGCCCGCACCGTCGTTGCAACCCTTCGACTGATCCGGAGCCTTCGCGGCTTTCGCCTCGACAATCCGTCCGCGCTCTGGACCGCATTGAGCAGGTCGATCGCACGCCGAGAATTCCGCGGTTTCGATCTGCTGTTTGTTGCAAGAGACCGCAACCGCTAAGGGGTGCCCTAAACCTGAAATGCGCCCCCGGCCTTGGGCGACGTCGCCGTTGCGGGAAGGGGCACGCGCGGGGCGTTTGCTGTATGTGAGGGTTTGCTTAAGGATCGGTCTTGACCGACGGGCGCTGTCCGCTACAATTAACCATCCTGGAGGCAAAGTTAATTCTTCGTGTAAAGATATTACTTCCAGTGGTATGAATAGTTTTATGTAATTTTTGGTTTTGAATTGGTTTTGATTGGTGTTGTGTCGTGAGGGCGACCGCATGTCCTGGGTATACGTTGCCAGTGCCGCCTATTGCCTAACCGCATTGTTCCTGATGTCGATGACCTTTCTCGAAGGTGCGCAGGCGCGCGCCTCCTGGAACCTTTATCGTTTTGCCGGGCTTCTGGTCTGCCTTTTTTGGCCGGTCCTGGTCTTGTATTTGATGTTTAAAATGGTTTTCAAAAGAAGTGTTGCAGAACAATAAAAGTACATCTCCGTGCTTCCGGTCGCGCCCTTGGTGCTCAATCGGTGGCATTTACCATACAACTAGAAAATGCCGGAGATTAACCCATGATTTTTGCCTGCGGACTATGCTCCCCCCGTGATCGTCTGATGTGAAAGTAGCTGGGCATGTGCGGTTACGGTGGTTATTTCGGGCCAGTCGCCGACGCGGAAACGCTTCTCGGACGGATGATCTCTGCCATTGCCCATCGCGGGCCAGACGAGCACGGCGTCTTTGTCGCGCCGGAGGTAGGGCTTGGCCACGCCCGGTTGTCGATCGTCGGCCTCGGCGACGGCCAACAGCCGATGTCGGACGCGACGGGCGACCTGACGATCGCCTTCAACGGCGAAATCTTCAATTACGTCGAGTTGCGCGAAGAACTGCGTGCCAAGGGCCGGCAGTTCCGTACGTCCAGCGACACCGAGGTGATCCTGCATCTCTATGAGGTGATGGGCGAGGAGTGCCTGTCGGTTCTCAATGGCGACTTTTCCTTCGCCATCTGGGATCGGCGCCGCCAGCGGATGATGCTTGCGCGCGACCGGATGGGCGTACGCCCACTGTTCTATACCACCCACGGCGGCACGCTGTACTTTGCCTCCGAGATCAAGGCTCTGCTTCAGGTGCCCGGCATTTCCGCGGAACTTGATCCGGTGGCGCTCGACCAGATCTTCACGCTATGGGCCCCGATCCCGCCGAGGACGGGCTTTCGCGATATCTACGAACTTGAACCGGCCCATCTGATGATCGCCGAAAAAGGGAAGGTTTCGGTCCGTCCCTACTGGCAACTCGACTATCCCGATCGTGATGCACCGCCGCTCTTTGCCGACGAACAGAGTGCTGCGGAGGAACTGCGCGCGCTTCTTACCGATGCGACCCGCATCCGCATGCGCGCTGACGTTCCCGTCGGCTCTTACCTCTCCGGCGGTCTCGATAGTTCCATCGTCTCGGCGCTCGCGGCCGGCATGACCTCGCAGGGGCTCAGGACCTTCTCCGTCACCTTCGATAGCGTCGAACATGACGAGAGCAGCTTCCAGATGGAAATGGCAGACGCTCTCGGCACGCACCACAGTGCGGTCGCCTGCCGCACCGGGGATATCGCCAGGGCCTTTCCTGAGGTCGTGCGTTTTGCCGAGCGTCCAATCATCCGGACGGCGCCGGCACCGCTTTATCAGCTTTCGGGGCTCGTCCGGGAACGCGGCCTGAAGGTCGTCCTAACTGGCGAAGGGGCCGACGAGGTCTTTGCCGGCTACGATATCTTCAAGGAGTCGCGGGTCCGCCGCTTCTGCGGTCGACAGCCCGGATCGCGCATGCGCCCGCATCTGTTCCGCAAGCTCTACCCCTATCTTCCGGGGCTGCAGCAGCAGTCGGCCGAGTACCTTGCCGCGTTCTTTGGCGCCGGCGATGTGCCGCTCGACGATCCGCTTTTTTCGCATCGCCCCCGGTTCAAGAACACCTCGGCGACGAAGATCTTCTTCTCGGCCGATCTGCGCGGCATGGTGAAGGGCTACGATGCGGCCGAGGATCTGGCGAGCCAACTGCCGTCCGCCTTCGCACGCTGGCACCCGCTGCACCAGGCGCAATATCTTGAGAGCCGGTACCTTTTGCCAGGCTATATCCTTTCCAGCCAAGGCGACCGCATGGCCATGGCGCATGGTATCGAGGGGCGCTTCCCGTTCCTCGACCACCGCCTCGTCGAATTTGCGACCCGCCTGCCGCCGGAAATGAAGCTCAAGGGCCTGGTGGAGAAACACATCCTGCGGGAAGCGACGAAGGACCTGTTGCCCGTGGCCATACGCCAGCGCACCAAACAGCCTTACCGTGCTCCCGACAGCCAATCCTTCACCGGCGTTGGCCAACTCGACTATGTCCGCGATGCCATGAGCGAGACGAGCATCAGCGACAATGGGTTGTTCAATGCCAAGGCGGTGAGCAAGCTCTACGAAAAATGCCAGTCTCAGCCGGTCACCGGATTCCGCGACAACGCCGCCTTCGTCGGCATCCTCTCGACACAACTCTGGCTGAAGACTTTTACCGGCACCAGCATCCGCGCCGCCGAGGCGGCCTGAATATCATTGGGAAAGGAAACCACATGACGGAAACGATCAAGGACAAGGTCAGGGCCTTTGTCATCGAGAACTTCCTGTTCGGCGATACGTCCTACGATCTCGCCGACACGGCGTCGCTGATCGAGAACGACATCATCGATTCGACCGGCGTTCTCGAACTTGTCGCCTTCATCGAAGATCAGTTCGGAATAACCATGGGAGATGCCGACATCGTGCCCGCGAATCTGGATTCGCTCGCGCGCATCTCAGCCTTCATCGGGGCAAGAGCTGGAGCGCCGGCCACGGCCTAACCTGACGCGAGGGGGCGTCCTATGCGGTTCGAGCAATTCCTTATCGGCAGTGCCACACGGCATGGTGCGAAAACGGCGCTGGTTACCGATCGCAGACGCCTTCGCTATGACGAATTCGATGATCTGTCGAGCCGCCTTGCCAACGCGCTGATGAAAGCCGGCGTCAAGCGTGCCGACCGCGTCCTCGTCTTCATGGACAATTGCTGGGAGGCGGCGGTCTCGATCTTCGCCATCCTGAAGGCCGGGGCGACCTTCAGTCCGATCAATGCGTCGACCAAGGCGGACAAGCTCGCCTATATCATCACCGATTGCGAGGCGGTTGCGATCCTCACCCAGGCGAAACTGACGCCGATTGTCGCCGAGGCTGCGCAGTTGAGTGGAAGCACCGGGCTTTTCATCGCCTCGACGGCGGCGCCGAACGGCAACACCCCTGAGGGGGTAGTGGCCTTCGAAGCCTGCCTGTCGGAAGACGCAACGCCGGTTCCGCATCGCGGCATCGATGTCGACCTGGCGATGCTGATCTACACCTCTGGCTCCACCGGGCGACCGAAGGGGGTGATGATGACCCATCGCAACCTCGACGCAGCCTCGGAGTCGATCACGACTTATCTGCGCAACCAGCCAGACGACATCATTCTCAACGTGTTGCCGCTCGCCTTTGACTACGGCCTCTATCAGTTGCTGATGGCCGTGCGCATCGGCGCGACGCTGGTGCTCGAAAAATCCTTTGCCTTCCCGCATGCGATCTTCGAGCGCCTCCGCGAGGAAGGCGTCACCGGGTTTCCGCTGGTACCGACCATGGCGGCGATGATCCTGCAGATGCGTGAATTGGAGCCGGGTTTCCTGCCGAGCGTGCGCTACTTGTCCAACACCGCCGCTGCGCTGCCGCCGCCCCATATCGCGCGGTTGCGCGAGCTCTTTCCCGGCGCGCGGCTTTACTCGATGTATGGCCTGACGGAATGCAAGCGTTGTACCTATCTTCCGCCGGAGGAACTTGATCGTCGTCCGGGGTCCGTCGGCATCGCCATCCCGAACACCGAAGCTTTCGTCGTCGATGACGAGGGCCAGCGCGTGCCCCCGGGTGTACCCGGTGAACTCGTCATTCGCGGGCCGCATGTGATGCAGGGCTATTGGCGCAACGATGCCGCAACGGAGCGCATGCTCAGGCCAGGGCCGAACCCCTGGGAAAAGGTGCTCTATACGGGCGACCTGTTCCAGACCGATGAGGAAGGGTTCCTGTACTTCGTCGGGCGCAAGGACGACATCATCAAGACGCGTGGTGAGAAAGTCGCGCCGAAGGAAGTCGAGACCGTGCTGCACGCGCATCCCGGCATCGCCGAGGCTGTGGTCGTCGGCGTCGCCGACCCGGTGCTTGGTCACGCCATCGCAGCGCTGGTGGTGCGCTCGGATCCGACCTTGACCGACAAGGACGTCATTCGCCACTGCAGCCGGCATCTCGAAGATTTCATGGTGCCGAAGATAGTCGAATTCCGCACCGAGCTCCCGAAGACGGATACGGGTAAGGTCAGCCGCCGGCTTGCGGCCGAAACGATGGAACCAGCACAATGAACATTCGAACGACTGAGGGTGCACATCCGTTTTCAGCAGAGACGTTGACGATCGACAATGCCGTCGAGACGGACCGTATCGTTGCCGGACTGCGCGAGCAACTGCGGGCGATGAAGAAGCGCGGCCTGGTGCTTGGCCTTTCCGGTGGCATCGATTCCAGTGTTTCGGTTGCGCTGGCGGTGCGTGCCGTCGGTGCCAAGAACGTGTTCTGCCTGTTCATGCCGGAAAACGATTCCGATCCGGACAGCCTGCGCTATGGCCGGCTTGTCGCCGAGACCTTTGGAGTGGACGCAATCGTCGAGGACATTGGGCCGACATTGAAGGCGATGGGCTGCTACGAGCGTCGCGATGCCTTCATTCGCGAGCTGGTGCCTGACTACGGCGACGGATGGGCCTCCAAGATCGTGATCGCCAATGCGCTTGAAGGCGAGGGCTACAACATCTCGTCGCTTGTGGTGCAGAGCCCTGAGGGCGTGCAATCGAAACACCGTATGCCGCCGTCGGTCTATCTCGGCATCGTTGCTGCCACCAACATGAAGCAGCGCACGCGCAAGCAGGTCGAATACTATCACGCCGACCGGCTGAACTTTGCCGTGCTCGGTACGCCGAACAGGCTTGAATACGACCAGGGGTTCTTCGTCAAGAACGGTGATGGGGCGGCCGACGTCAAGCCGATCGCCCATCTCTACAAGTCGCAGGTCTATGCACTTGCCGCCCATCTCGGCATTCCCGAAGAGATCCGCCGCCGGCAGCCGACGACCGACACCTATTCTCTCGAGCAGACGCAGGAAGAGTTTTACTTCTCTCTGCCCTATGCGCGCATGGACCTCTGCCTCTACGGGCTCAACAACGGCATCGACATCGATGCCGTCGCCAGCGCTGCGGGCCTCACACCCATTCAGGTCGAACGGGTATGGGCGGATATCGCGGCGAAACGCAAAGCGACGCGCTACCTGCATCTGGGGCCGCAGCTTGTACGGCCCGTCGAGGAAATCTAAGGTTCCGGGGCAACTCGCGGATCGGATGAAATGGCTCCCGGTCCGCGATTTGCACGGGTACCGCAGCAGCGTCTGCCGGCTTGCTTCCACGACGTTCAGATTGAGCGCATCACTCGAAGTGGCCGGCGATCAGCCGGCACCAGTGTTCCCCGGCAAGGCCGTTGAAGAAACCTTGTCCGTCCCGGCAGGCCTGGACGATCGCCGGATCGCGCGAGTGAAGCACGGTCGAGGCAACGTGGACGAAGGCGATCCGGCGCCCGAGCATGGCCTCCATCAGCGTCGGCTGTGTCCGTCCGCGCAGGCCAGGAAGCCCGCGCCGCGCCGCGTGATCGACAAGGCAGTCGAGGACAGGACCGGCCTGGCCGGGCAGCGCCAGAACCTGCAGCACCCGTCCGATTTCGCCCGGCCTGGCATAGTAGGCGAAGGCGCCGACGACGGTACCGGTGCGCGCCGCGACCAGGGCATAGAGAAGTTCACCCTGTTCGGGCTTTTGCTCTGCGTCACCGAGGATGTAGTCGAGCTGCCCCTCGGCCCAGTCGGGGTGAAGCGGAAACGGTTCAATGAAGCGGTCGACCACGGCGGCGAAACCCTTGCGGTCGGTATCGTTGGCGGTAAAGCCAGACTGGGCGGTGCCGGTCGCAGCCACGGCCGACCAGCGTTGTTCGCCGGGGGCCATACGTTTGCGGTAGAGGCTGTCGACGGTGCGTGCGATGGGCGCTGCAAGCCGCGCAGGCTTGATGCGGTTCGATGCCACGCTGAGGCTGAAGGAGGCGGGTTGGATGACGCGCACCCAGTCGAGGCTGTATTGCGGCAGCACGATGCCGCGAAGCCGGGTCCACATCTGCACGGAGACGTCGCTTGCGGTCTCGCTGAAGGACAGGTCCTGCGGACCTGCCAGGAACGCTTTCAGGATGCGCGCGCCGGCCAGTGGGTCGTTGTCGCGGTCCTCGACCATCAGCGAGCCGCAGATCGCCGCCCGCAGCCGGCGGCCATTCAGCACCATGGGCAGGACATTGACGCCGACAAAGCCGGAGATCACACCCCTGTCGTTGACGTGCACGAGCGGGCGGATCTCCGGGTCGCAGCCCGGCGCATCGAGGTAAAGCCGCTGCATATAGGCCACGAGCGTCGGTGGTGCTCTCCCCTTTTCGTCGCGGAATACGCGCTGGAACATGCCTGCGATCGCCGGAATGTCTGCGCGTTCAAGCGAACGGATTTCGCTCATTTGGATCCGCCAGCCCGATCGTCGATTTTTTTGACGAAAGCGACCCGCGGTTTGCCGTCGCGATCGTTCGCGAACGTTACCGTCTCATAGGCCTTGGCCCGGGAAAGGAGTGCGGCAGCCTGTCGATCCTGTCCCTCGCCGAATTCGAACAGAAGCCAACCGCCCGGTTTCAGGAAGGCAGGAGCGTCCCGGATCAGCCGCTGGTGGATGGATATGCCGTAGGGGCCGCCGTCGAAGGCTTCGCGCGGCTCGCTGTCAAGCAGGTGCGCCCTGTCTCCCTCGAGCCGTCCGGTCGAGATATAGGGGGGGTTGCAGACAATCATGTCGACGCTGCCTTCGAGCCCGTCGTCGGCCAATGCCGCGAAAAGGTCGCCCTGGCGGATGGAGACCCTTGCGCCGACGCCAAGACGCTCGACGTTGCGGCGGGCGAGTGCGACGGTGCTGTCGGTCAGGTCCGCACCCCAGACGCGGGCGGACGGAACTTCGCTGGCAATACCGACGGCAAGATTTCCAGAGCCGCAGCACATGTCGATGACGACAGGTGCGGCCGTGCCGTCCTTGAGGATCGACACAGCCTTCATGCCGAGCAGCTCGGTCTCCTCCCGTGGAACCAGGACATCGGCTGCAAGTTCAAGCTCGACGCCCATAAAGCGATGCAGACGCAGTGGCCGGTCGCCGGCCGGCACGTCGTTCGAATGATTGTCGTTGTGCGGCACGGCCACTCCCTCATGTCCTGGGTGAAGTTCCTGGATAACTCTGTGACGCGTAGTGCTGCAGACTATTGTAATCGGGTAAACGAAGCTCAAATGCAATTGCGGCGCATGCGTTAACCGCGCAATCATCTCTCACTGCTACCTTGCGCGGCGATCAAAGGCGATTGCTCGCTGTCATTGAGTGCGATTTTGCGCAATAAACGGCGGGTTGGTGTCAAAGGCAGATCGGAATGGCTTCGGAAAGTGTGAAGGAACGCACGCACAGACCGTTCCTCTCGATGATCCTGTCCTACGCTGCATCCGGCGGCAGTCTCGTCATCGGGTCCGCCGCCCAGCTCCTGACTTTCGCGATCCTCGCGCGCTGGCTTGGCGTGCATGAGTTCAGCGTTTTCGTCGCCATCACCGCCGTTGCCAACATTGCCGTGCACCTGTGCGGCCTAGGCGCAATGGAGTGCCTGGTGCGTCGCGTCGCGCGTGACCGCGGCATGTATCCGCGCATGCTCGGCCACAACATCCTGCTGACGGCCGCAAGCGGCACGATCCTCGTCCTGCTCGGTGCTGCAGTGCTGCCGCTCTTCTTCACGCTCTCGCGCGATCCCGCGACCAATGTCGCGGCGATCACGTTGATGCTTGTCACCAACGTCATCTTCGTCCGCGTCATCGTGCTTGCCGAGCAGATCTTCCTCGCCCATTCCAATTTCGCTTCGGCGAACAAGGTCGTCGTCGGCTTTGCCGTGGCGCGCACGATCGCGGCGGCACTGGCCTGCATCGTCTTTGGCGTGGCGACCGTCGCGTCGTGGGCCGTGTGGCAGTTCCTGTGCCATGTTCTGGTGGCACTCTGCTGCTGGCGCGCCGTCAAGGGGCTCGGCCGTCCAAGCTACGGTATCGTGCGGGAAGAGTTGCCGCTGGGGCTCTATTTCAGCATTCCCTTCATCCTGCGCGCGGTCAGGCAGAATGCCGATCTCCTGGTGTTGAGCCTTGTGGCGAGTGCCGAGGTCATGTCGAGCTACAGCGTTGCGCGCCGGATGCTGGAAAGCAGCTATCTCTCCGTCGAGGCGTTGAACCGGCTGATCTACCCGGGTTCTGCCAAGGCGACCGCCGCCGGCCTTCATCATGCGTTTGCGCGTGTCCGCAAGGTGCTGTTGGCTGCAACATCGATCAGCATTGCCGCCGCCGTAGCGGTTTTCTTACTCGCGCCGGTACTGCCGTATCTCTTCGGCAAGGACTATGTTTCCCTGGTTTCCTTCGTCCGCATCCTCTGCTGGGTCGTTGTTCCGCTCGCCATGTGGTCGGTGGCGATGGAAGCGCTCGGCGCTTCCGGCTACCATCCGGCGCGCGCTTCCGTGATGGGGCTCGGCAGCGTGCTCGGCGCCGGGCTCACGGCCTGGGCGACCTGGTATGCACCGCCGACCGGAACGTTCATTTCCTTCTACGTCATCGAAATTGCGATGGTCATTGTCTCCTGGACCGTTTTCCTGCGCTTCGTGAAGCGCGATCGGGACCAGGCGGACCATGCACCGCTGCAGACCAGGATGGCCCATGAAGGTTGAGGTCGGGACCATGCGGGTAGAAAGGTCGCTCGGACGGGAAACGTCCCGCTTGGGCACTGTGCGCGCGATGGAGCTCCGGGACATTCCCATCGTCAGCAGCATGTTCACGCGGATATTTCGCAAGCGCGAACACGCGGCGAACCAAGAGCTTCGACAGTATATCGAGACCACCTTCTTCGGCAGCCCACTCTATGCCCCGGAGAACGGCAGCATCGTCTACGACGACGGGGCCGGCGGGATCGGCAGCGCCATCCTGGCGCTACCGATGGAATTCACGGTCAACGGCCGACGGACCATGGCACGGCTCCTGTGTGCCTTCATGTCGGAAGGCAAGGCCGGCGCAGTCGGCGCCGCCTGCCTGGCCCGCGCCATGCGTGCCGCCCGGCAGGACATGTGTTTTTCCGACAATTCTTCGCCGGTGAGCGCGGACCACTGGGTAGCCGGTGGCGGGATCGTGCTTCCGGTCCAGAGCCTCGACTGGCGCCGGTCCTTTCGGCCGCTCAAGGCCTGGGCCCTGACGATCGGTCGTCAGGCGCCGGTTCTGCGCTCGCGTGTCATCACCGGGCCTCTTTCGGTGGCCGATGGAATCCTGCGCCGCCGTCGTCCCAGCACGAAGCCGAGCGGCGCGGCCGGCTGCACCGCCCGTGCCATCGATCCCTCAGCCTTTATCGAATGCGCCGAGCCGATGCTCCAGCGCTTTGCCGTCCGGCCCGTCTGGTCGCGCAGCGAGTTCGACTGGCTGGTGGCCGTCGCGCGCTTGAACAGCAACTTGGGCGAACTGCTTTGCCGGGAGGTCGTGGATGGGAATGGGCGTGTCATTGGCGCCTATCTCTATTTCGGCAAGGCCGGGAGTACCGCAACGGTGCTCAACATCGTCTGTGAGGCGGGCCGCGAGCTCGACGTCACCGCGCAGATGTTCCATGCACTGGACGCCGAAGGATACGCTCTTGCGATCGGCAGTGCGCAACCTTTCCTGATGAACGCGATTTCACGTCAAAGGTGGCTATCATTCCACCACCGCGGTTACTTCTGCATGGTGACGCGGCACGCGGACCTCAAGGAGGCCGCGCTGCGCAACGAGATCTACATCGGCGGGCTTGCGTCGGAGAGCTGGAGCCGCCTGTTGACCGACTTCTGAGGCGGCATGGTTAAGCTGCCGCTGGTTCGTTTAACGGAATGTTCACCCTGCGACATTAAATCTGCGGTAGAAGGCGGCACGCGAGGTCACGTTCTTCGCGTCTTGATGGGCGTGCGTGAGGGATGCGTATGTATAGGCCGGACGAGGCCGGAAAACCGAGGCCTAGCCAGGCGACGCATGATCACCGTGCGGCGAGCGAAAGAGGTTCCTTGCTGGATCTTTTGTCGTCCGATGTCCAGCAGGCCGCGCCGCCTGTTGACCGGCCTGCAAGCTTCCAGCAGCGCTCGCAAAGCTCTCCTGATCCAGCCCCGCTTCAGTCGAGCGCACCGCAGTTGCGTGACAGTGGCTATTTCCCGGGACTGAGCGACATCGGCGCGATCGGCGTCGACGACATTATCCGCTGGCTGCGCGACGGGCTCTTTTGGATCGTTGTCGCCGTTGTTCTCTGCACCGCCGCAGCACTCGCCTATGCCGTGACAGCCACGCCGCGCTACGCCGTCTATACCGATATCGTCGTCGACCCATCCAACCTCAATGTCGTCAGCGACGACGTCTTCACCAGCAATCCGCAGCGCGATGCGCAGTTGCTGGAGGTCGAAAGCAAGCTTCGCATCCTGACGTCGCGTAACGTCCTGTCGCGCGTCATCGAGCAATTGCGCCTGACCGAAGATCCGGAATTCGTCAAACCGTCGACCTTCGGTTCGCTGAAGAACCTGTTCTCGAGTAAGGCGGAACAACGGGCAGACAACGAACTAGCGGCCATGCGGGCCTTGTCGGAGCGTGTCGAAGCGCGACGCGAGGAGCGCTCCTTCGTCGTGGTGATGAAAGTCTGGAGCGAAGAAGCGGCAAAGGCGGTGACGCTGTCGAACGCTATCGTCGCGGCCTTCGAGCAGGAGCTTTTTCAGTCCGCTGCAGAGAGTGCCGGACGCGTTGCCCAGAACCTGAATGCGCGCCTTGACGAATTGCGCCACAACGTCACCGCGGCCGAACGGGCTGTCGAGGATTTCCGCCGCAAGAACGGGCTGCAGTCGACCAATGATGGCCAACTGGTCAGCAATCAGCTTTCCAATCAGCTGAACACCCAGGTTCTCGACGCGCAACAGCGCTTTATCCAGGCGGAGACGCGCTATCGGCATATGAACGACGCGATCGTGCAGGGGCGGACCGCGAGCGCTTCGGAGTTCGAGTCCGTCAACATGACGAATCTGCGCGAGCAGTACAACCTGCTGCAGCAGCAGATCGCTTCCATGCAGCGCACCTATGGCGAACGCCATCCACGCCTGGTCAGTTCACGCTCCGAACGCGCGACCCTGGAAGCGGCCATGGCTGACGAGGCACGCCGCATCCTCGAGCGGGCAAAGGCCGACATGGACCGGGAGCAGCAGGCCTTTGCAGCCTTGCGGGCCAAGGCCAGCGACGAGAAGTCGAACGTCTTTGCCGACAACGAGGCCCAGGTTCAGCTTCGCGACCTCGAGCGGGACGCCCGCGCCAAGGCCGCCATCTACGAAACCCATCTGGCGCGCGCCCAGCAGATCGCCGAACGCCAGCAGATCGACACGACCAATGTCCGCGTCATTTCGCGTGCGCTGCCACCGAATTCCCGAAGCTGGCCGCCGCGCACCCTTATCCTTTTGGCAGGCGGTGCGATATTCGGTCTGGCGCTCGGTATCGGCCTGGCGGTCACTTTGGGCCTGTGGCGCTTCTTGCGCGGACGCCGGCCGGTCGCGGCCTGAGAGGAGGCATGAGCAGCGCCGTCTATATCGAGGAAAGCCCGGCAGACCTGCTCCGCATGCGCGTCGGAACGGTGCTCTTCATGGCGACGTTCCTGTTCTTCTGGATTTCGACCACCCCCTTCGTCGATCTGACCGGCGCGGCGGTGCTCGATCCATCGGCCGGCAATTCGAACCGGCTGAACCAGATCGTGTCGCTGGTCCTGTTTGCCGGAATGTTTGCCTATGGCCTGGCACACCCGATGCGCCGGATCATCCTGCAGCCGCGACCGTTGCTTGCCGTGCTCTACACCTGGTTCCTGTTCGTCTCGGCGATCTCGGCCTATCCGATGCTCGGTATCAAGGGCACCGTGCTTGCGGTGATGGTGACGATCAATGCCAGTGTCTACCTGCTGCTGCCGGCGTCCGAACGGCATTTTGCCAAGATGCTTGGGCTCGGCATCCTGTTCATGCTGGCGGTGGCCTATTACGGCATTCTCTTCAAGCCGACCCTGGCGATCCATCAGGCCACGGAGCTGCGCGAGCCGATGAATGCCGGCCTTTGGCGTGGCCATTTTCCCCACAAGAACAGTGCGGCGGCGGCCATGGTGATTGCCGCCTTCTTCGGCCTCTACGTGATGAACGTCTGGTCGCGGCTCGCCGGCATCATGATCGTCGCACTGTCGTTCAACTTCCTGCTTCACACCGGCGGCAAGACGTCGACCGCGATGTTGCCGGCGATCGTACTGCTTGCGTGGATTTTCGAGCGGTTCCGTTTTCTGCGGATCCCGATCGTTATCGGCGGCGTCGGCCTCTTCAATCTTTTTGCCGTCGGTTCGGCGGTGTTCACGCCACTCAGCGAGTTCATCACCGAACTCGGCATCGACGCGACATTCACCAACCGGGCGGATATCTGGCGCTTTGCCTTTACCGCGCTCGCCGAACAACCGATAACCGGTTACGGCTTCAAGGCCTTCTGGCAGACGTCCGAACTCGTAAACGGCGGCGGTTCGATCGAGACCTGGGCAGTGGCGGCGGCCAACGGCCACAACTCCTATCTCGACATTGCGCTCACCACGGGCTTTCCCGGATTGTTTCTGACGGTGATCTGGTTGCTTGTCCTGCCGTTGCGCAACATCGCGCGCCTGGCGCCTGCCGAGGAACATTCGCATCTGACCCGGCTGTTCATTCGGGTCTGGCTCTATACGATCTTCAACGCCGGTCTGGAGAGCCTGTTCTTCGAAGGCGGCAACATGCTCTGGTTCACCTTCCTGTTTTCCCTCTATGGCCTGCATCTCCAGTCGCGCGCCGTGCTTTCGGTGGCGCCGCAGCAGGCAGTGTACGGAGCCGCCCATGGCTGATCTCATGCGAACCATAGACGGACTGGTGGATCGCGTCGCCAACCGGCTGATCTGGCGATTTGCCGCCAAGCCGCGCGATGTGAAGACCGGCGTACCGCTCGTCTCGTTCACCTTTGATGACGTGCCCGACAGCGCGCTCCACAACGGCGCCGCGATCCTCGAGCGCCACGGGGTGCGGGGCACCTTCTACATTGCCGGCGGCCTTGCGGGCCGGGTCGAGCCCGGCCGCACACTGATCTCGTCGGAAGGATGCAGCGAGCTTGCCGCGCGCGGCCACGAAATCGGTTGCCACACCTTTTCCCACAGCAAGATGCGGCGCCTGGGAGCGGGGCTTGCCCGCGATCTTGACGGCAATGCCGACTACCTGAGGCGGAGCGGCGTCGACAGGGCCGCGACGAACTTCGCCTTTCCCTATAACGCGGCCTGGCCATTGGCGCGCCGCGAACTCGGACGGCGCTACCGCACCTGCCGGGCTGCCGGCGAGAGCATTAATCGCACCGCCGTCGATCCGCTGATGCTGAAAGCGGTGGAAATCCGGCAGCCGGAGGCCGATGCCCGGATGCTGACCGGGTGGATCGACGATGTGGTCACGCGACCTGGCTGGCTGGTGTTCTTCACCCACGACATCGCCGCGCGACCGACGCCCTTTGGCTGCACGCCGGAAACGTTCGAGTACCTCGTTCAGTACGCGGTCGACAAGGGCTGCGCGGTGCTGCCTGTCGAGCAGGTGCTCGACAGGCTCGGCTGGTAGGAGGGCCGGATGTCGGAACCCAAGAACGGCACCAAAAGTCTTCTGGCAATCAACAACTACTTCTACCGGCGCGGCGGCGCCGAGGCGGTCTTCTTCGACCACATGAAGATGTTCGGCGATATCGGCTGGGAGGTCGTGCCCTTTGCCATGCAGCACGAGGACAACGCGCCTTCGCCCTGGGCGGACTATTTCGCCTCCGAGATCGAGTACGGCCGTCGCACCAGCCCGCTGCGCAAGGTGGTGCAGGCGGCAAGCGTCATCTATTCGCGCGAAGCGCAGCGAAGCATCGGCCGGTTGATCGAAAAGGTCAGGCCCTCGATCGCCCATGCCCACAACGTGTACCACCATCTCTCCCCGGCCATCTTCTCGACGCTGAAGTCGGCAGGGATACCGGTGGTGATGACGGCGCATGACCTGAAGCTTGCGTGCCCTTCCTACAAGATGCTGCGCCACGGGGTCGTGTGCGAGGAGTGCCGCGGCGGGCACGTCTACAATGTCCTGCGCCATCGGTGCATCAAGGGGGAGTTGCCGCTGAGCGCCGTGGTGCTTGCGGAAACCGTCGTCCACCGCGCGCTCGGTCTCTACCGCAACAGGGTGGACCGCATCGTCGTGCCCAGCAAGTTCTATGTCGAGAAGCTGGTCGAATGGGGCTGGCCGCGCGAGCAGATGGTCCATGTTCCGAACTTCGTCGATGTGGACGATTATTCCGACCAATGGACGGAAGGCGACTATTTCGTTTTCGCCGGGCGGCTGGCGCCGGAAAAGGGGCTGGCGACCCTGATCCGGGCCGCAGCTTCTTCGCGGCAACGGCTGGTGATTGCCGGCACCGGTCCAGAGGAGGCAGCGTTGCGCCAACTCGCAGGCGAGACCGGCGCCGATGTCACCTTTGCCGGTTACCTATCGGGTCACGCGCTGCATCGTTTGATCGGGGAATCGCGAGCACTGGTCCTGCCGTCCGAATGGTACGAAAACGCGCCGATCAGCGTGCTGGAAGCCTATGCCTTGGGGCGCCCTGTCATTGGTGCATCGATCGGCGGCATTCCCGAGATGATCGTTGAGGGGGAGACCGGCATGACGGCACGGGCTGGTGATGCCTCCGACCTGGCGCGCACGCTGGCGAAGATGGCCGCGCTGCCTCCGGCAGCGCGTGCGGCGATGGGGAGTTCCGGTCGCAACTGGATCGCCAAGGAATTTTCGGCGGCCGCCTATCGCCGCCGGACGCTCGATCTCTATGCCATGCTCGGCGCGGCCTGACCGCGCCGCCATTAACGTTACGATACAATTTGTAGTAACCTGGGCTCGCCCTATGGTTTTCTCTGATTTATATAAGGGGTCAATGAAATATCTTGAACAGCAGGTAAGTATTTCGCCGCAGTAAAAAAACGGAACGGCTCGAGGCGACGCATGAGCAGGAAGCCAGAAGTTTCGCGAAGTCATCGCCAACAGCAGCCGGTGAATGCGCAGGAGATGGTGCAAACCGGAGTGTCCGGCGGAAACGACGGGTTGCCTCGGCGTGGCGCTGCCTTTGCCGCAAGGCAGAACAGCCGGTCTGTCCAGAGCGGAGCCCTTGCTGCCAGAGGTGAGCGCAAGCGCGTGATGATGCTGGGGCTGCGCGGCATACCGAACGTGCAAGGGGGCGTCGAGAAACACGTCGAGATGCTTTCCAGCAAACTCCTGGGTTACGGGTGGGACGTGGAGGTGGTCGGGCGTCGCCGCTATCTCCAGGATAGAGAGATCTATGCCTGGAACGGGGTCGAGGTCATTCCGCTGTGGTCGCCGCGTCGCATGGCACTGGAGGCGCTCGTTCATACCTTCCTCGGCGTGTGCCTTGCTGCATGGCGGCGCCCTGACGTGCTGCACATCCACGCCATCGGCCCAGCGCTGATGACGCCGTTTGCGCGCCTTCTCGGGCTCAAGGTCGTCGTCACCCATCACGGCTATGACTACGACCGGCAAAAGTGGGGCGCCTTCGCCAAGCGGGCGCTGAGGCTTGGCGAGTATTTCGGCATGCGCTTTTCCAACGGGCGTGTGGCGATCTCAAAAGATATCGTCCAGACAATGCGGGTTCGCCACCATGTGTCGATGACGCTGGTGCCGAACGGTGTCGCCATCAGTCCGCCAAGTGGCACGTCTGGCGTTCTCGCGGAGTTTGGCCTCACGCAACGGGGCTACATCCTGCTTGCTGCCCGTCTGGTGCCGGAGAAACGGCAGATAGATCTGATCCGGGCCTTTGCCAAGGGCGGCCTTTCCGGCTTCCGGCTCGTCCTTGCCGGCGGAGCGGAGTTTGAAACACCCTATGTCAAAGAGGTGAGGGTGCTCGCTGCCGAGGTGCCGGGCGTGGTGCTCACAGGCTTCCAGTCGGGCGACAGGCTCGCGGAACTGTTTGCGAATGCCGCCCTGTTCGTGCTGCCTTCGAGCCATGAGGGCATGCCGATCGCGCTGCTCGAAGCGATGGCCTACGGGCTGCCGGTACTGGCAAGTGACATCGTCGCCAACCAGGAACTGGACCTGGCCGCCGACGAGTACTATCCGCTGGGCGATATCGGTGCGCTTGCGGCTGGAATTGCCGGAAAGCTTGCGGCACCGTTGAACGACGAGGAGGTGCGCGAGCGTGCGGCGCACGCCGAAGCCACCTACAGTTGGACGAACGTGGCGCAAAAGACAGCTGCCGTGTATAGCGCACTGCTGGCGAAGTAGCCTGGATGCCCGTCGCGTCCGACGTTTCGCCGTAGCCAAGTTGCGTCAGCGCCCGCGCAAATCAGACGAATTGTGCGGTCGCAGTCGCGGATCCCTCGCCGATTGCCGTGCCCTGCACGCCGCCTGAAAGACAAGAAGACAATGAACCTCAAGCGCGCCGCCTGCCTTTTCGCATGGCTCCTGTTTGCCGCGATTGCCTACTCGACGACATCACCGCTCGATCTGCGCCCGCGCATCGGACATCTGGTACACCTTGAGCGCTTCGGTGCGTTCGGCCTGTTGGGCCTGCTGTTTGCGATCGCCTATCCGAGACGGCTCGGCCAAGTTCTTGTTCTCGTGCTCGCGACCGCCATCGGTTTCGAGATGCTGCAGATGGTGTCGGCGGACCGCCACGCCCGGGTGACGGATGTCGCGGTCAAGCTTGCCGGGGGCGCCTGCGGGGTTCTGGCTGGTTGGGTCTTCATCCGCTACCGGTCACGGTTTTCGGCTTTGCTGGTCGGGATAAACAAAAACGCAAAACATCGCAGCTAGTGTGTTGGCAACCTGAACGCGTCCACGGACGCGCCACTGATATTGGGGGATCGCGTGGCAGTATCCGTCATCATCAAGACGCTGAACGAGGAAAAGCGTATCGCCGCCACGATCGAGAGCGCGCTTGCAGCGCTCGGGACGGTCGGAGGCGAGGTTATCGTTGCCGACAGCGGCTCCCTGGACAGGACTGTCGAGATCGCTTCGCGTTATCCCGTGGTCATCGCTCAGATCAGCGCACCGGCACGACCGAGTTGCGGGATCGGTCCGCAGCTCGGGTTTCAGTACTCACGCCATGACCTTGTGTGCCTGGTCGATGGTGACATGCTGCTCGATGGCGATTTCCTTGAAGTGGCGGTCGAGTTCCTCGACGACAATCCCGAAGTCGCGGGTGTCACCGGTCACGTCCAGGAAATGTTGACCTCCAATCTCGAATTTGCCCGGCGGGTCACGCGCAACGCGCCGGAAAACCGCATCGGCGCCATCGACCGCATGAACGGCGGCGGCGTCTACCGGCGCGTGGCGATCGAGAAGGTTGGCTATCTCTCCGACCGCAACCTGCATGGCTACGAGGAGTTCGATCTCGGCATCAGGCTGCGCAGCGCCGGGTGGAGGCTGCACCGCCTCGACCGGCGCTTCGTCCAGCATTTTGGCCATACGGACAATTCCTACCGACTGCTCATCCGGCGCTGGAAGAGCAAGTACCTGTTCGGTATTGGTGAATTGCTGCGCGCTTCGATCGGCCGGCCCTATTTCTTCCAGCTCATCCGGGAGTTGCCGGAGCTGAAGCTCTGGGCATTGGTCTATCTCTGGTGGGCGCTATCGCTTGGCCTCCTGCTGTTCCTGCCTGACAAGCGGCTTGCGCTTGGCACTATTGCGGCCGTGCTTGTCGCCGTCGTCGGGTTGATGAGTTGGCGCAAGGGCGGCTTCAGCATGGGTCTTTATACCGTCGTTGCCTGGTTCTTCCACGCGGCTGCCTTGCCGGTTGGCTTCTTCCGGGCGCGCCGCAAGCCCGATGCACCGATCGAAAGCAAGCTGCTCGGAGCGCCGGCGTGACGCGATGGATCATGTTCGCGACGGCGGCTGTGTTGCTTGCGCTCGGCGCGCCGGCGCGCGGCTCCGACCAATGGCTGCCCGTGCGCGAGATCTCACTGGAGCTTCGCCCCGGCAGCCCGCTTGATTTTACCTCACTGTTGCCGAACGGGACGATCGACGGTGATCACCGCCTGATTGCCGGAAACGATGGGCGGCTTGCCTTCGCCAAGTCACCGGACAAGCCCGTCCGGATGCTTTGCGCCTCACTGGCATGGAGCCCGGCCTCCGGCGGATTTCCAGACCACGATACGGCAGACCGTTATGCCCGGCAGTTGGCAATGCGCGGATACAACATCGCGCGCCTGCACTTTGTCGATGCCAGCCTGATGTTTGGCCGCGACACGGATTTCGACTTTGACCCGGAGACACTCGACCGCGTTCACTATCTGCTGGCCGCGTTGAAGAGGAACGGCATCTACTGGATCGTCGACGGCCTTTCGTCGCCACGTGGCGCCTATGGCGGCTTTGACGATCGCTGGGATGTCGGTGGCGACCTGAAACAAGCCCTCTACTTTGACGAAAAGGCGTTCGCTCACTGGAAGCGAATGCAGGAAACCATCCTCGGCCGGGTAAACCCTTATACCGGGATAGCGCCGATCCGCGACGATGCCTTGGCCCTTGTCATTCTCGCCAACGAGAACGGCCTTGAGTTCGACGGTGTCGTACGCGACCGGCCGGGCAGGGTGCCTTACGATGCCGTACTCGCGACACCTTTCAATGACTGGCTGGCGGCACGCTATGGTTCGACCGAGGCGCTGGCAAATGCCTGGCCCGACCTTCAGGCCGGCGAACGGCTCGAAGCGAGAACGATCGCGCTTCCCGCCGATCGTTACGCCGACAGCCCGCGGCTGCGTGATCTCCAGGCCTTTTTCGTCGAGACCGAACGGGCGGCCATCGCGCGGATGAGCGCTGTGCTGCGCGGGCTCGGCCATCGCGGGCTGATCAGCACCTACAACAACTGGCCGACGATCCAGACGGCACTAAGCCGTCGCGACCTCGAAGCCGTCACCATGAACACCTATCACGACTGGGTCAGTGGCTATGCGCCGGGCAGCACGACGACCCAGACGAGTTCGATCGCCGACGGCGTCAATTACATCAGGATGATCGCCGCGGCGCGCTGGCTCGGCAGGCCGTTCGTCGTCAGTGAATATGATCATCTCTTCTGGAACCGCTACCGCTACGAGGCCGGCTTGGCGATGCCGGCTTACGCGGCGCTGCAAGGGTGGGACACACTTTGCCGTCATGGTCATGGCCCGATCGTACTCGCCTATGGCGAACCCTTTGCGCACAAGAAGGCGATGCTTCCTTATGCCATTGCGCTCGATCCGGTCGCGCGCGCCGGTGAAACCCTGGCAGCCCTTCTTTACCGACGCGGGGACGTCGCGACATCTGGTGTGACAGTGCCTTTTGCCATGCGCGGCGAGGAAGACCTCTCCGACGACATGCAGGCGCGCGAGCCGGAGTTTCTGACCGACCTCGCCCTCATCGGTCGGATCGGCCTTGAGGAGGCAGGCCGGATCGGCGAGACCGATGCGGTAACACAGCCGCGTCGCCAGAGCACGGATGACATCCTCGAGGTCCTGCGCGAGCGCGGCGTGCTTGCCGGCAACAACAGTACCAGCGTTGATGCCGGTATCTACCAAAGCAGCACCGGAGAAATCCTGCTGAACCGCTTTGCCGGGCAATTGCAGGTTTCGACGGACGCGACGGAGGCTGCCGCCTTCTCGTCGATGCGCGAACCGCTGGATCTTGGGGTGATGCGCATCGAAAGGGCCGATGGCAACGGGCTCGTCGCGCTCTCGGCACTGGATGCCGAGGCATCGCTGGCAAAGAGCCGCCGCTTGCTGCTGATCTTTGCGACCGATGCGCAAAACACCGACATGGTCTTTCGCGACACCGAGGAGAAGGTGATCGAGGATTTCGGGCGTCTTCCGGTGCGCATTCGTGAAGGCTACGTCGATCTCACCCTCGCCAGAACCGTAGCCTCCTGGAGTGTGTCGCCTGTCGGCCTCGACGGCACCGTTCACCCCGCGGTCGCAAGGGGCAGCGGGCCTGTTGCATTCCGTCTCTCCAACGATCTCCCCTTCGGTCCGACGACCTACTTCCTGCTTGAACTGCGCTAGGCAACTTTCGAGCCCGACGATGGCCGGACCAATGAATGGCCATGATCTGAGCCTATTCTCTGTGCTTCGACTGAAGGGAGGATGTTATGAGAATATCAGAAGCCATGCACCCGGGTGCCCGCTGGATCTCCCCCGACACGGATCTCTCCACGGTCGCGCGGATAATGCGCGACGACGACATCGGCGCTTTGCCGGTCGGTGAAAACGATCGACTGATCGGTATGGTCACGGATCGCGACATAGCGCTGCGCGCGCTCGCCAAAGGTCGAGATGCCGCCTCGATGACGGCACGCGACGTGATGACGAGGGACATCGTTTACTGCCGCACCGATGAATCGATCGAAGACGCCATCCATCTGATGGAAAAGAAGCAGGTTCGTCGCCTGCCTGTCATAAACAAGGACAAACGCATGGTTGGCATGCTGTCGCTCGGCGACATATCCCACGCCACCAGTCGCGAACTGTCGGGTGAACTGACCAGGGCAGTCTCGGCGCACCACGCCTGAGAGGATCCCCGCTGCGCTGATCACATCGCGGTGCCGGTAAGATGGCGCCGCGATGTGCCGCGTCTCGGGCCGGCCGCGATCAGAAACGGTAGCTGATGCCGGTGCCGATCAGCCACGGGTCAAGCTTGACCTTGCCGCTGACTGAGCCTGCACCGGGCAGGGTGGCGTTGACCTCCGGCTCCAGGAACAGCTTTTTCACATCGAAGTTCAGGCCCCAATGTTCGTCGAGCTTGATGTCGACGCCCGCCTGGAGCGCCACGCCAAAGGTGTTCTTCATGTTGAAGCTCGAGAAATCGCCGCGAGGCTTCTCGTTGTAGAACACCGTGTAGTTCACGCCGGCGCCGACATAGGGCTTGATCGTGTCCGTCGCGTTGAAGTGATACTGCAGCGTCAGCGTCGGCGGCAGCAGCCAGGCCTTGCCAATCTCACCCAGCCCGGCGATCGAGCCGCTGCCGCGCGCCGTGTGCGGCGTCGTGCCGAGGACCAGTTCGGCGGCGATGTTGTCGGTGAAGAAATAGGTGATATCGAGTTCGGGCACGACCGAGTTGCTGACGCCGACCTTCTCGCCGTCGAGCGCGGTGCCGTTCAGGGAGAGCGACGCCTTGTCGTCGGGCAGCACGGCGAGCGCGCGGGCGCGGATCATCCACGGGCCGGGCTCGCTCGCAAGCGGCATTTCGGGTGCTGCCACTGCGCTCGGTTCGGACAAATCCGCCGCCACCGCGGTCGAAAGCGGTGCCGCGAGTGCGGCGAGGACGATGGCAGATAGCAGAGTAGCGCGCGTAGGCATGATTTTTCCGGACCCTAAGTGACATTGAGCACCGCCCGTCGGGCGTGCGGCCACGGGACTCCGTGGCCGGCGGCACTATGTTCAAGACGGGCTTCTCAAGGGTTGTCCTGGATCAATGCGCGCGCGAATCGCCAAGTGCTTGGGGATAAATACGGATTCGTCGAAAGCAGCGATATCTGCGCCAAGTCGTTGTCAGGCAGGCATGCGCGGAATGCTGGCAAGCAGCCTCTGTGTATAGGGATGCTTTGGGGCTGACAGAATGTCGCGGGTCTTGCCGCTTTCAACCACGGTGCCGCGCTCGAGAATGACCATTTCTTCGCAAAGGGCGGCGACGACGCCGAGGTCGTGGGAGACGAAAACCAGCGTCAACTTTTCCGAGAGCGCCTTGAAGAGTTCGACGATGCGGATGCGGGTGGAGAGATCGAGGGCGCTCACCGCCTCATCGGATTGTCGTCCACAATGGAATTCGCTCGAAAATTGCAAAATGCAACACGTCGATAAAAGGATTCGACAGGTGCGGGATTCTGATATATCGCATGATTAATCGTTTAATCATGCGATAGCGGAAACCAATGCCTTGGCGCGTTCCGGACCAAAACTGACGAGGATTGCCAGAACGCTGGGCGTCTCCGCGGCGACGGTGTCCAACGCGCTCTCCGGCAAGGGCCGGGTTTCAGCCGAGATGGTTGAAAAGATCCGCGCGACCGCTGCCGAACTCGGTTATGTGCCGAGCCAGGCGGGCAGGGCGCTCAGGACCGGGCGCACCGGCGTCCTTGGCCTCGTGCTCCCTGATATCGCCAATCCGCTCTTCCCGCAGATCGCCCAGGCAATCGAGCTCGCCGCATCCTCCTCCGGCTACGGCGTGCTGATTGCGGACTCGCGCGGCGACGTCTCGACCCAGACCAAGGCGATCGAGCGGCTGATCGACCGCGACGTCGACGGCCTGGTGATCGTGCCCAGGCGCGGCACACGCATCGCCGATGTCGGCTGTCCGGTTGCCGTCATCGACACGCCTTCGACGCCTGGCAACACGGTAGCTGCCGACCATTGGGGCGGCGGTCGGCAGATTGGCGAACATTTGAAGGCGCTCGGGCACCGCCGCGTGCTGATCGTCGGCAACAATCCCGCTTCCAACGTGCAGAACGATCGTGCCGGCGGTATCCGCTCGGTCTTTGGCGAGGGCTGCCACACCGATACGCTCTGGATCGAGCCGCTGGAGAGGATGAATGGCAAGGGCTGTCCTCTCGGGCTCGCCGAGAAGGTGGCCGAAGGTTACACCGCCTTTGCCTGCATCTCCGACCTGCATGCGCTTCGGGCGCTCACCGAATTGCAGCGCGCCGGCATCAAAGTGCCGGAAAAGGCGAGCGTCACCGGTTTTGACGACCTGATCTGGGCGCCGGTGATCACGCCGGCTTTGACGACCGCCCGCATGGACATGACCGAGATTGCCGCGATCGCGGTCGCAGCGCTCGTCAAGGCGATCAGCGAGCGCGACCCGACCGATCCACAAATCGGTGCGCCGGTTACGGCTGAGACGTCGAAGGTTCCGATGCACCTGGTCGTCCGGCAATCGGCCGCCGCACCGCTCGGCTCTCAGCCCATTCATACACCCACCACCGCAGCCACACCCGTCATCGAAGGAGGACACCAGCCATGAAGAAGTTCCTGCTTGCCTCGAGCGCGCTCTTGCTCGTCGGCGCCACTGCCGCGTCTGCTCAGGAAAAGACGCTCACCATTTCCGTCTACGGCTTTGCCCAGGACGCGTTCAAGGAACTGGTCTACACGCCGTTCGAACAGAAGTGCGGCTGCAAGCTCATCGTCGAGACCGGCAACAGCGTCGAGCGCCTGGCGAAGATGGAAGCCAACAAGGCAAGCCCGGTCGTCGACATGGCCGTCGTTTCGATGGCCGACGCGCTATCCGCCACCCGCGCCGATCTCATTGAAAAGATCGACACGTCGAAGCTTTCGAACTTCAACAAGCTCTATGACCTGGCCAAGGATCCGAACGGCGACGGCATGAGCGTCGGCTACACCTTCTACGCCACCTCGATCGTCTATCGCTCGGACAAGATGGAAGTGAATTCCTGGGCCGACCTCCTGAGCGATGAGAACGCCAGCCACGTCGCCTTCCCGAACGTCACCACCAACCAGGGCCCGCCGGCGCTCTACATGGTCGGCGAAGCCATCGGCAAGAGCACGCCGGACCTGAAAGAAGCGATCGCCGCCGTCGGCGCCAAGAAGGATGATATCGTCACCTTCTACGTCAAGTCCTCGCAGCTCGTGCAGCTGATGCAGCAGGAAGAAATCTGGGCAGCCCCGATCGGCCGCTTCTCCTGGGAAGGCTTCACCAAGCTCGGCCTGCCGATCAAGTGGGCAACCCCGAAGGAAGGCCAGACCGGCGGCATGAACGTCATGGTGCTGACCAAGGGCAGCAAGAACCAGGACCTCGCCCTTCAGTTCATGGACTTCTGGCTCTCGACCGAAATCCAGACGGCACTGGCCGAAAAGCTGGTCGACAGCCCGGCCAACAAGGAGGTGAAGGTCTCGCCCGAGATCGCCGAGAACCTGACCTACGGCGAAGAGACCGTGAAGAACCTGAAGCTGATCCCGTCGGCCGTCGCTCTCGACAATCGCGAAGCGTGGCTGTCGGAGTGGAACGCGCAGGTCGGCCAGTAAGCCCAGAGACCGAACTCCACCGGCCGGCCCTGTCGGCCGGTGGACGCTGCGGCGCCTGTGAAGGTAGGCCGCGCCAACGAATGCCTTGAAAGGAAGAAGGATGTTCCAGAACCGCGCCGAAGCCCTGGCGCTCGCTCTGCCCGCAGCGGTCTTTGCGGCGATCGTCTTTCTGGCGCCGGTGGTGATCCTGCTGGCGGAAGGCTTTCGCAGCGCCGACAGCTGGTCGCTCTCGGCCTATACGGCCTTCTTTTCCGACCCGCTGAACCGCACGGTGTTCCTGCGCACCTTCCGGCTCGGCCTGATGGTCACCGTCGTCTCGGCGGTCATCGGCTATGCCGCAGCCTTTGCCATCGTCAATCTGACGCCGCGCAACAAGGGGCAGATGATCGGCCTCGTCGTGCTGCCGCTGATGATCTCGTCGGTTGCCCGCACCTATGCCTGGATCGTCATCCTCGGCCGCACCGGCATCGTCAACCAGGCACTGCAGCTCGTCGGTCTCTCGGACGAGCCGATCCGCTTCCTCTTTACAGAAACGGCTGTCTTCATCGGCCTGTTGCAGCTTTTCCTGCCGCTGATGATCCTGTCCTTGATCAGCGCGCTTGAAAACATGCCGAAGGATGCGATCCCGGCGGCCCGCGTTCTTGGCGCCAACTGGTTCCAGGTGTTCTTCAAGGTGATCTTGCCATTGACCAAGGAAGGTCTCGTGATCGGCGGCACCTTGGTCTTCACCGGGTCTCTCACCGCCTATATCACGCCGGCCATCCTCGGCGGCTCCAAGGTGCTGATGCTCGAAACGCTGCTCTACCAGCGCGTCACTGTCGCCAATGATTTCGTCGCAGCCAGCGTCATCGCCTTCATCCTGATCGTCATGAGCTTTGCCGCCAATCTTCTCCTGAAACGGCTCGCTACCGCGAGGAACAAGCGATGACACCGCGCGTCTTTACCCCACTCGTTCTTTTCCTGGTGATCGGCTTCCTGATCGGGCCATTCTTCATCATCGTTGCAGCCTCGCTGTCGGGCGGCGAGACGCTGGCTTTCCCGCCGCAGGGCTTCTCGCTCAAGTGGGTCGCCAAGGTCTTCACGGTCGAGAGTTTCCAGGAAAGTTTCGCGATCTCGATGCTGCTTGCGATTGGCGGTACGGCGGCCGCGCTCGTCCTCGGCGTTCCCGCCTCCTACGCCCTTTCGCGCTACAAGCTGCCGTTCGGCGAGACCATCCGCACGATCGTCTCTCTGCCGATCATCGTGCCCGGCATCATCGTCGGCCTGGCGCTTCTGCGCTACATCGTCGTGCCCTTCGGCCTCAACATCACGCTGACGCTCTTCCTTGCCCATACGGCGCTGGTTCTGCCCTATGCGGTGCGCGTCGTCTCGGCGAGCCTCAACAACCTGCGCTCCGATATCGAGGAGGCGGCGGTGCTGCTCGGCTCCTCGCGCGCCGGCGCCTTCTTCCGGGTGGTGATGCCGAACATCCGCAGCGGCATTCTCGCCGCCTTCATCCTCGGCTTCGTCACGAGCTTCAACCAGGTGCCGGTGTCGCTCTTCCTCTCCGGTCCGGGCGTGCGCACGCTGCCGATCGACATGCTCTCCTACATGGAGATCACCTACGATCCGTCGGTCGCAGCGCTCTCGGCACTACTCGCCTTCATGTCCATCGGCATCGTCTTCCTTGCCGAACGCTTCCTGGGATTCTCTCGCTATGTCTGACGCAGCCTTCCTCAGCCTTGAAAAACTGACGCTCGCCTATGGCGACACCGTTGCGGTGAAGGATCTCGACCTTTCGATCCGCAAGGGCGAACTGGTGGCGTTCCTCGGACCGTCCGGTTGCGGCAAGACCACGACGATGCGCTCGATCGCAGGTCTGCTGTCGCCGGCTTCCGGCGCGATCAGGCTCGACGGCGCCGACATCACCCGCGTTTCCGCCAACAAGCGCTCGGTCGGTCTCGTCTTCCAGTCCTACGCGCTGTTTCCGCATCTGACTGTATTCGAAAACGTCGCCTTCGGCCTGCGGCTGAAGAAGCTCCCGGCGGTCGAGGTCGAAAGCAAGGTCACGGCCGGGCTGAAGTCGGTCGGGCTTTCGAAGTTTGCCGCCCGCAAGCCTGGTGAGCTCTCGGGCGGCCAGCAGCAGCGCGTGGCACTTGCGCGCTCGATGGTGATGGAGCCGAAGGTGCTCTTGCTCGATGAGCCGCTGTCGAACCTTGATGCCCGCCTGCGTCTCGAAATGCGCACCGAGCTGCAGCGGGTGCAGAAGGAAACCGGCGTGACGATGATCTTCGTCACCCACGACCAGGGCGAGGCCCTGTCGCTTGCCGACCGCATCGTAGTCATGCTCAACGGTGCGATCGAGCAGATCGGCACGCCCGAGGATATCTACAACCGCCCGGTCTCGCGCTTCGTTGCCGATTTCGTCGGCTTCGAGAACATCTTTGCCGTCGAGAGCGGCAAGCTCAAGGCCGGCAACGGCCCGATCGATCTTTCCGGATCCCTGCCGCCTGACACGGCGGGGCTTGCGTGGCGTCCGCGCATGGTGACCCTTGGTTCAGGTCCTTTCCATGGCACCGTGCGCGGAGCCTCTTTCTCCGGCAGCACGCGCGAGTATCTGCTCGACACACCGCTCGGCGCCATCAAGGCCGAGGAAGATGCCGCATTGGCGGCGCGCGAAACCGGCTCTACGATTGCCTTCGATCTCCCGGTCGACAAGGCTGCGTGCCTCAAGAAGTGCGGGTAACCGCATATGGGTGTCTGGATCGATACCGACATGGGCTTCGACGACATCGCCGCGGTGCTCGTCGTCCTTGATGCCGGCGAAGAAGTTGATGGCGTCTCGCTCGTATTCGGTAACACGCCGATCGATCAGGTGAAGCGCAATGCCGCAGGTGCAGCGCGTGCCTTCGGCTGGAATTTTCCCATCCACGAGGGTCGCTCCCTGCCGGTGCTCGGCAAGCTCGAAACCGCCGAACGCATCCTCGGCGAGGCCGGCATGCCGACGGCCGGGTTGACGCTGCCGGAGGTCGACGCCTTGCCGGTAAGCGATGCGTTCGCCGCACTCTGCGCGTGGCTCGAAGAGGAGGGGCCGAAGCGTATCCTGGCGCTCGGGCCGCTCACCAACCTGGCAGCCCTTTGCCTGGCCCGCCCGGACCTTGCCGCCCGGATCACCGATCTGACCTGGATGGGGGGTGGTGTGACCAGCGGCAACCACACGGCGTCCGCCGAGTTCAACGCCTTTGCCGATCCGGAAGCGCTTGCGATCGTGTTTTCGCACGGCCTGCCGCTGCGCATGGTCGATCTCGATCTCTGCCGCAAGGTCTTTGGGTACCCGGACGACGTCGCGCCGATCCGCGCGGCCGGCGGCGCCAATGCAGCGCTGCTCGCCGATTTGCTCGCCGGCTACATCTCGATCGGTACCAGCCGAGGCCGCCCGGGCATGGCGATCTACGATCCTTGCGCCGCCGTTGCCTTCGTCAATCCGGGGGCGATCTCCTTCCGCAGCGCACGCATCGACGTGGAGCTCGGTGGTACGCTCACCCGTGGGCGCACCGTCGTCGAAACCCGGGCGAGCCACGCGACCTTCAACGCCGACTATGCCGTCGACGCCCATGTCGAGACGACACGAGCACAGATCCTTGGCGCACTGATGCGGGAAGCGCAGAAATGAATGCCGTAATTGAGCCTCAGGACCTGATCGATGCGACGCTCCGCACCCGTGCCGTCGCCGCGGCGCGCGGTGCCGCGCCGTTCGATGTGCTCATTGCAGGCGGAACCCTGGTCGACATGGTAACCGGCGAGCTTCGCCGCGCCGACATCGGTCTCGTCGGCCCCCTCATCGCCAGCGTTCATCAGCCGGGCGCCCGCACCGACGCAGCATCCGTCGTCGATGCGAGCGGTGCCTTCGTCTCGCCGGGCCTGATTGACACGCACATGCACATCGAAAGTTCGATGGTGACCCCCGCGACCTATGCCAACGCGGTGCTGCCGCGTGGTGTGACGACCATCGTCTGGGATCCACACGAATTCGGCAACGTCAACGGGGTTGCCGGCGTGCGCTGGGCTGCGGACGCAATTTCGAGCTCGCCCTTGCGCACCGTCCTGCTCGCTCCGTCCAGCGTGCCCTCGGCACCGGGGCTGGAACTGGCCGGTGCCGATTTCGACGCCGAGGCCATTGCCGACATTCTGCGTTGGCCGGAAATCGGCGGCATTGCCGAGATGATGAACATGCGCGGCGTCATCGACGGCGAGGCGCGCATCAGCGCCATCGTTCAGGCAGGGCTTGCCGCCGGAAAGCCGGTCAACGGCCATGCCCGCAGCCTTGCCGGCGCCGATCTCCAGGCCTTCGTCACCGCCGGCGTCAGCTCCGACCATGAGCTCGTCTCTGGTGATGATCTGATCGAGAAGCTGAGGGCAGGGCTTTCGATCGAGCTGCGCGGCTCGCACGATCACCTGCTGCCGGATTTCGTCAAGACCATCAATGCGATGGGGCATCTTCCTCAGACGGTAACGCTCTGCACCGACGACGTCTTCCCCGACGATCTCGCCGGCGCCGGCGGCCTTGATGATGTCGTTCGACGGCTGGTTCGTTATGGCCTGCCCGCCGCATGGGCGCTTCGGGCGGCAACACTCAACGGTGCGATCCGGCTTGGCCGGCATGACCTCGGCCTCGTGGCGCCGGGTCGCCGGGCGGGTATCGTGATCTTCGAGGACCTCGTCGCGTTTCGTGCACGCACCGTCATCGTCGACGGCAGGGTGACGGCCGAATTCGGACGGATGGTCGAGCCGGTCACTGACATTGATGTGGCGCCGCTGCATGGCACGATGAAGATCGCGCCGCTTTCGGAGAATGACTTCCGCATTCCGGCAGATGGCACGAAGGTGCGCCTCGCAACCATCGACCGGCCACGCTTCACCCAGTGGGGCGAAGCGATCGCCGAGGTGGAAGGCGGCTTTGTCGTTCCGCCCGAAGGCACAACCCTGATCGCGGTCGCCCATCGTCACGGCCGCGCCGACAGCCGCCCGCGTGTGGGTTTCCTGTCGGGCTGGGGCAACTGGCGCGGCGCCTTTGCCACGACGGTCTCGCATGACAGCCACAACCTCACCGTCTTCGGCGGCAATGCCGGGGACATGGCTGTGGCCGCGAATGCGGTGATTGCCGCCGGTGGCGGAATGGCCGTCGCATCCGGCGGCAAGGTCGATGCGCTCCTGCCCCTGCCGCTCGCCGGATTGGTCTCGGAAGAGCCTTTGGAAGCGGTCGCCTCCAGTTTTGCCGAGCTTCGCGACGCGGTCGGCCGCATCGTCGATTGGCAACCGCCCTATCTGGTGTTCAAGGCCTGCTTCGGTGCGACGCTCGCCTGCAACGCCGGCCCGCATCAGACCGACCGCGGCATCGCCGACGTGACGACGGGCAGGGTCATGGAAAGCCCGGTCCTCGAGGTTCTTGAAGCATGACTTTTAAAGGTCGCTGAAGCAAGGCGGCCTGTGAACCATGGGTCATCCGCCTGGCGGATCACCTCAATGTTCAAGAAAATGCGCTAAATCATTGATATCGCGCCATTTCGACTGACTTTATGCGTCTTCTCCGGGCGATATTAATCCGCGCCGGCCAGTTCCTGTTCCGCCAGGGTCGACCAGAAGGCAACGCCCGGGCCGATCGCCGCGTCGTTGAAGTCATAGGCGGTGTTGTGGTGGAGCGCGCCGTCGACGGCGGGACCGTTGCCGAGCCAGACATAGCAACCAGGCACTTCGAGCCCGAAGAAGGCGAAGTCGTCGCCTGCGGTCGAAGGCGGAAACACCGTGCGGGTCTTCTCACCGAAGACGGCGCGTGCGGCTTTCAGCGCCCGGGCGCTGGCATCGGCCACGTTGACGACGGGCGGAATGCGCCGCTCGAACTCGTAGTCAACGGAAATTCCGTACATCTCGGCGGTGCCGCGGGCGAGCCGGCCGATCTCCGCTTCGAGCTGGTCGCGGACTTCGGGCGTATAGGCGCGGGCCGTGCCGCCGATCTCGACGACATCCGGGATGACGTTGAGCGCCTTCGGGTCACCGGCACGCACGGAGCAGGCACTGACGACGGCGGGCTGCAGAGGATCGACAACGCGACCGACGATGGATTGCAGCGCGGCGAGGAAGGTGCCTGACGCCGTCACCGGATCGCGGCCGAGATGCGGCTTGGCACCGTGGGTGCCGACACCGCGGAAGGTGATGCGCCAACTGTCGGACGAGGCAAGCTGCGGCCCCGCGACCACAGCCATTTCGTCCGGGTCGAGACCGGGCATGTTGTGCAGGCCATAGACTGCGTCGCAGGGGAACAGTTCGAACAGCCCATCCTCGACCATGCGCTTCGCACCGCCGCGCCCTTCTTCGGCCGGCTGGAAGATGAAATGGACGGTGCCGGAGAAATTGCGGGTCTTGGCCAGATGGCGTGCGGCGCCGAGCAGCATCGTGGTGTGGCCGTCATGGCCGCAGGCATGCATCTTGCCGGCTTCACGGGACTTGTAAGGGCGGTCGGCGATTTCAGGCATGGCAAGCGCGTCCATGTCGGCGCGAAGCCCGATCGCGCGCGTGCCATTGCCCACCTGCAGCGTGCCGACCACTCCGGTTTTTCCCAAGCCTCGGTGGACCTTTAGCCCCGCCTCTTCAAGCGAGTTGGCAACAAGCTCACTGGTACGCACCTCCTCGAAACCGAGTTCGGGATGGGCATGCAGATCGCGACGGAAGTCGGTGAGGAAGGAGAGGTCGTCAACAATTCCGTCCGGCAGGCGCATATCAGGCATTTCCCATGTTGCATCGGGCGAAGGGGCTTGTGAATTCCGCGTGCTTTGCGCGGCCCGCGCTGCCCTTTCGGTTTGATAGAAGTCGCAAACGGTATAGACGAAAACGGCCGGAACCAGAACAGCAAGCCGGCCTTTTTGATCGCCTTTCATTTCAGGCGAGAGCGTGCAGACGAGGACCGGACCGATGCAGCCCCACGATTTCTGGCAGGAAATCTATCCGCCGAAAAGCTTCGATGTTCAGGCAGGTTATCGCGATTTCTTCCCGGCCTCTCTTGGAGACGGGCGCCAGATCCTCCTGCCAATCCGTCCGCTCGCCGACGGCAAGCATGCGCTCGCCTCGCTGATCGTCAATCAGGCGAGCTTTGCGGTCGAGGACGCGCTGGCAACGGAACTTGCAGCAAAGCTTGCAGCCTATGAGCCCGATGTTGTCGCCGGCCTGCCGACGCTTGGGCTGACGCTTGCGTCAGCGGTCGCGCGCAAACTTGGCCACAGCCGCTACGTGCCGCTCGGGACATCCAGGAAATTCTGGTATGTCGATGACTTGTCGGTGCCGCTCTCCTCGATCACCACGCCCGATCAGAAGAAGCGTCTCTATGTCGATCCGCGCATGCTGCCGCTGCTTGAAGGGCGGCGGGTGGCGCTGATCGACGACGTGATTTCCAGCGGTACGTCGATCCTGGCGGGGCTTACCCTGATGGAAACCTGCGGCATCGAGCCGGTCGCGATCGGCGCCGCCATGCTGCAGACCGAGCGCTGGCGTCAGCCGCTTGCCGATCTCGCGCCGCACTGGCCCGAGCGGGTCGTCGGGGTTTTCCAGACACCGATGCTTCAGCGCAACGACGACGGTAGCTGGTGCATTTCGTAGGTGCGCCGCAACGCAGGCCAGTTACAGAAATTCTCGGCGAATGTCGGAGAGTCCCCGCGACGATGCCAAAGCTAACAAATCCAAGTAGTATCCGTGATGACCGAGTACGGATGCATTGATGATTCCCTTAGCGTTCGTAATTGAAACAGACCAAAAGTTGCTCGAAAAAGACATCCCACTTCACGCGCGGCCGTTTCATGTCGTCGTTGAATGGATGCGCCAAAATGGTATCGGGGGAGGTTTGATGGCGCCCGAGATTTGGACGCCACTGAATGCGGCCTACGACCAACTGTATCCCTCGAGCAAGCGCTACATGCCTCCGATGTTGTTGGGCGGAGTGGGTTTTCGCGACCGGATGTACGCCGCCAGAGTAAATGTCGGTTTTGGCCAATTCAAAATAGTTTTCCTAGAATGCATTGATATTCCTAAGCATGAACTGGAAGTCATTTGGAGACACAGACCGGCGGAGGTTTTCCGTGCGACATACGCTGTGGCTGATCTCTGGGATTTTGCCTATGGAACTGAGGGCCTCGGAAGAGACCTAAGTAGCTTCCATGGTCAACTCTGGAACAATGCACGTAGTGCTATCACCAGTGCAGCGCAGGACTTGTCGCGTGATCATGCGTTTGATCTGTCGGTCCAGTCATCGTGCATCGCAGCCGAGCTCGCGATGAAGGGAGTTCTCGCATACAGAGGTTGGCCGGAGAGCGAGATCAGGAAACTAAACCATGATCTGCCAAAGATAGCTGAGGCCATTATAAAGGAGGCGCCTTCCAGTACGGATGTGCGTTTGATGCAGGCGTGCGGAGTGTTTCCGGGCTACGCGAATTCGCGCTACAAACAACATGGCCTGAGCAAGATTCAGTTAATCGAACTAGCGATGCGAGCGCAGTATGTCGCAGCCGATGTGTTGCGTCGGGTTTCGCAACGAAACATCGGTGGTGATCTGGAGAACCGGGGCGACTTACCACCTCGTGGTGATCTGATCTAACAGATCGGTTGCGTCGTTGGGATGGACCTACCTTTCTGTGCAGACTACCGGGCGCAAATTTGGTCACGCCCGGCTTTTGGGTTCTACTTCGCCGGCCGCACCTGATAGTAGACCGTCGACGGAGCACCTGCCTTGGCGATCGTGTAGACGTCGTAGGATGCCTTCGGGTCATTGCCCATGCCGAGCGAACCTGCGGGCATGCCGGGCACTGTGATGCCGGCGATGTCGGGTTTCTCAGCCAGGAGCTTCTTGACCGCTTCAAGCGGCACGTGGCCCTCGATGACATAGCCGTCAACGAATGCGGTATGGCAGCCCTCCATGTCGGCAGGGACCGCAAAGCGCGCCTTGATGACCGACATGTCGGCCTCGTCATGAACCTCGACCTTGAAGCCGGCGGCCTCCAGCGCCTCCGCCCATTGCTCACAGCACCCGCATTGCGGATCCTTGTAGACGGCCATGGTGCCGGTGGCCGCGGCTGCTCCTGTCGCAAAGAGGGTGATGCCCGCGATCGTGCCGGCAATGAAATGCCTGCGAAATACGTTCATCGAACACTCCTTTCCATTTGATAGTCTCGGATATTGTGAGCCCCGGGTCGCGCGAAGTCGACCGGGGCCGCGGTTCACAGTTACTTGACCTCGGTCACCGTCAGCTTGCCGTTGACCCGGTCGGCGACGAATTCGATCGACGCGCCTTCCTTGAGCTTGGCAAGCACTGCTTCATCGCCAACGCGGAACACCATGGTCATCGCTGGCATGTCGAGGTTCTTCAGGTCCTCATGGTCGATTGTGACCTTCTTGGCCTTGGTGTCGACCTTCTTGACGACGCCCTTGGTGAACTCGGCTGCCTGTGCGGGAAGGGCAAAGGTGGCGGTGGAAATAGCGAGCGCGAGAGCTGCGAGGAGTTTGCCTGCGGTCTTCATGGTTTTCATCCTTTCCTGCGATCGGGGTTACTTCTTCACGACGTCGAGCGGGCCGTGCATGCCGGCGCCGTAGTGGCCGGGCACCAGGCAGGCGAACTCGAAGGTGCCGTCGTTGGTGAAGGTCCAGTAGATGTCGCCGGACTTGCCCGGTTCGAGCCGGATGGCGTTCGGATCGTCGTGCTCCATGTCCGGGAACTTCTCCATCGTGATCTTGTGTTCCTGGATCGTCGCCTTGTCGTCGAGCACGAACTCGTGCGCGAGTTCGCCGGCGTTCTTGATGGCGAAGTGAACCGTTTGGCCCTGCCGCACCTTGATCGTCGAGGGCGTGAAGATCATCTTGCCATCGTCGGTTTCCTTCATGGTGACGCGGATCGTCTGGGTCGCCTTGGCCTTGTCGCCGGCTTCTCCGACGGAGACTTTGCCGTGGCCGCCTTCGTGGGTGCCTGACGCGAGCGCTTGGGAGGAGAGGGTGGAGGCGACAACGAGCGCCAGTGCGAATGCTGTTTTCTTCATCGTATGGTTCCTGGTCGATTTGAGAGAGTTCACAACAATCAGCCGAGCCGTCATGGTTTCGGCGTGATCACGGTCTTGGCATCGTTTACCCGCGTCGCTTCCGGCAAGTCGCCGGTCCACTCGAAGGCTTGCGTCCCGGGCGGGTTCTCGTACCAGCCGGGGTCGCTGTAATCGCCGGCGGAGATGCCTTCGCGCACCTTCACCACCGAGAACATGCCGCCCATCTCCAGCGCGCCGTGTGGACCCCAGCCGGTCATCATCGGGATCGTGTTGTCAGGGAGCGGCATTTCCATTTCGCCCATGTCGGCCATGCCGGCCGTCCCCATGGGCATGTAGTCGGGCTTGACCTTGCGGATCTTTGCCGCGACCGATGTCTTGTCGGCGCCGATGAAGGTCGGGATATCGTGCCCCATCGCGTTCATCGTGTGGTGGGACTTGTGGCAATGAATTGCCCAGTCGCCCTCGTACTTGGCGTCGAACTCGTAGGCGCGCATAGCGCCAACGGGAATGTCGATGGTCACCTCCGGCCAGCGCGCCTCGGGCCGCACCCAGCCGCCGTCCGTGCAGGTCACCTCGAAGTCGTAACCATGCATGTGGATCGGGTGGTTGGTCATGGTGAGGTTGCCGACCCGCACCCGCACCCGGTCGTTCTTGGAAACGACCAACGGGTCGATGTCCGGAAAGACCCGGCTGTTCCAGCACCACATGTTGAAGTCGGTCATTTCCATGATGCGCGGGACGTAGGTGCCGGGCTCGATGTCATAGGCATTGAGCAGGAACACGAAGTCGCGGTCGACGCGCATGAAGTCCGGGTCCTTCGGGTGCACCACGAAGAAGCCCATCATGCCCATGGCCATCTGCACCATCTCGTCGGCGTGCGGGTGGTACATGAAGGTGCCCGACTTCACGAGGTCGAACTCGTAGACATAGGTCTTGCCAACGGGGATATGCGGCTGCGACAGGCCGCCAACACCATCCATGCCCGAGGGCAGGATCATGCCGTGCCAGTGGATCGTGGTATGTTCCGGCAGCTTGTTGGTGACGAAGATCCGGACGCGGTCGCCTTCGACAGCCTCGATCGTCGGCCCCGGCGATTGGCCGTTGTAGCCCCAGAGATAGGCAGTCATGCCATCGGCCATCTCGCGTTCGACCGGCTCGGCCACGAGGTGGAACTCCTTGACGCCGTCGTTCATGCGATGCGGCAGCGTCCAGCCGTTCAAGGTGACGACCGGGGTGTAGTCGGGTCCGCTGGTCGGCACGAGCGGCTTTTGCGTCTTGGCATTGTCCATGCTTGCCGCTTCAGGCAGGCCGGAGTTGGAGGTCTGGGCCCAGGCGGCCGTGGAAACGAGAGCAGCACCAGCGCCGAGGAAATGTCTTCTGTTGAACATCTTCTGTAATCCTTCTTAGTGCCCTGCGCCGCCAGCTTCCGCTGCCGCTGGTGCGGCTGACGCTCCGCCGGAGCCACCCGAGCCGCCGCCGTTGATCGCGGTCACCAGATCGGCGTCCGCGAGCCAGAAGTCGCGTTTCGCGTTGCCGGAAAGCACGGTCGAATTGACCTTCGCCCGGACGTCAGCCAGGAGCTCGAAGGTGCTGGTGATCATGCCGTTGTAGCTGAGCGTCGCCTCCTCCTCGATCTTGGTTCGCAGCGGCACGACGCTGTTGCGATAGTGGCGGGCGATCTCGTAGCGCGAGCGGTAGGCCTCATAGGCTGTCCGGGCCTCCGAGCGAATGTTGACCGCCTTTTCCGCCAATAGGTTTGCTGAGCGCATATGGGCGAGCTCCGCCTTGCGCATGCGTGCATTGCCGGTGTCGAAGATCGGGATGACGAATTCGAGCTCGAACTGGCCTGTCGTCTCGACCTTGGTTCCGTGGTCCTCTTGTTCTCTCTCCGCTTCCGCGCCGGCGACGAGCTCGAGGTCGGTCACGAGGCGGGTCGCCTCGGTCAGCTTGTAGGACTTCGCCACGGCCTCGAGATCGAGACGGGCGATCTGCAGGTCGACGCGCCGTTTCAGCGCCTCCGCTTCAATGCTGTCCTTGCGGACAAGGGCCTTCGGCAGGTCCGGCAGGCGGTTCGGGACCTGGTAGTCGACATCGGCGCCCCACAGACCCATCAGCCGCGTGAGGTTTTCCTTGGCAAGCCGGGCGGCAAGTCGTGCTTCTGCCGCTTGCCCCGCGAGTTCGGCATTGAAGGCATGCTCGCGTGCCTGCGTACCCTTGCCCATTGCGCCGGTTTCACCGAGCTTGGCGGCAAGTTCCGATGATGCATCTGCGGCAATCTGGGCCCGGTTCAGCTGCGCAACCGTTTCCCATGCCGCGACCGCTTCGATCCAGGCACGACGGGTTTCCGCGGCAAGTTCCAGCGTGCTGAGCGCGGCTGCGAGCTGCGCCTGGCGGAAGCGTGCGTCGGCAATGGCGATGTTCCGATCGCGCGTCAGAAGCGCGAGGATGTTGGTGGTGACCAGGCCCTCGATCGCCTGATAGGCGCGCAGCTCAGGCGTGCCGATGCCGGTCGTGCCGATCGAGACGGTGGGGTTGAGGAACAGCGTTGCCTGCCAGGCGTCCGCCGAGGCATCGCCCAGATCGGCATAGGTGGCCTGCAGGCCCTTGTTGTTGAGGAGCGCGATCTGGACGGCCGTGTCGGCGTCGACGGTCTTGCGCTTCAGGAGCGCCTTGACCTCGGCGTTGACCTTGTCGGCCTGTTCGCGGTTCTGGATCCAGACGCTTCTCTTCGTTGCGGCCGTCGCGATCTTGGCATCCACGGTGGTAAAGCCCGCGTCCTTGGCGGAGTATTCCGCATTGGTCGCGCAGCCGGCAAGCACGAGCGGCAGGCCGACGATGGCAACCAGCTTGATCCTGCTGCCTATCATGACGCGTCTCCCTTCTTGGGAGACTGGGCGTCATTCAACGGAACCCACGGCTTCGGCCCGATCGGCTCGCGGTGGGTATAGCCGGTTATGGGGCTGCGATACTCGAGCGGACGAATTCCGCTGGTGCTGTCGGCGGGATCGCCAAGGCTCGAGACCTCGGCAGGCAAGGTGGCAGCGCATCCGCCCAGAACGATGGGCAGGAGCGCCATGGAAAACAATCGTTTCATGGTTCAACCTGAAATCTGAATGACTGGAGATCGACGGCCGACCGGGACGAACCGGGCGGACTTGGAGCATCGCGCGTCACTTGGTGCGCGCGCGTCGTCGCGAAAGGACGATCGACTGCTGGTCACGTATCGGCCGCTTGCGACCAAGACGAAGCGGAATCGTCCCTGACCGCGAGACCGGTCAGGAATTTACGAAATCAGGTTCTTGGGGGTCGGTGCAGGTCGGCAAGCTCACCGGGCGCGGGCTGTGTTTGCGGACCGAAATTACGAATCGAGCGCGGAAGGATCGGTTGGTTGCCGCCGGCATCCGCCAGCACCGCGACCGCGGCGCAGAACGCCTTGCAGCAGTCCTTCTTCTCCGCTTTGCCACTGTCCTGAGCGGGCTTTAAATTGCCCTTGTCGGCGCTGAGGCAATGCTCGCTCATCGCCTTCGTGACGTCGCCGGAGGCGTGTTCCATCTGCATGGCGCCGTGCGCCGCTGCGTGCGTCATGCCGGATGCGGTGGAAAGGGGCAGCAAGGCCAGCGACAACATGACCGCCAGCTTCAGCACAATCAGCAAACGCAGATATGTGGTTCGCACCTTTTCCATGACCGATCCGTAAAAACGCCGACGATTCCTGTCAATGCCGCTTGCGCCTCGCACCGTCACGAATGCGTGAGACGTTGGCGAGCGTATGGCAGCACGTCATCCATGGCGCCGGTTGCGAACCGGATCGATGCCGCCGGCACCGAACCGGGCGGGCTCCGTCACCTTCGCCGGTGCTTTTCCGGCGTCGGCGAGGTCGTCGAGAATGGGACAGTCCGGGCGACCGTCGCCATGGCAATGGGCAGCGAGGTGCTTGAGCGTCCGGCTCATCGCCTTCAACTCTTCCGCCTTGCGCTCGAGGATCTCGACATGTTCGAGCGCGATCTTCTTGACCTCGCCGCTCGCCCGCGACCGGTCGCGCCAGAGTGCCAGAAGGTCGGCCATCTGCTCGACGGTGAAGCCGAGATCGCGCGAGCGACGGATGAAGCGCAGCGTATGGACGTCGGTCTCGCCATAGTTGCGATAGCCCGATTCACTGCGGTCTGCTGGCGGGATCAGGCCGATCGTCTCGTAGTAGCGGATCATCTTGGTCGAGACGCCGGAGGCGCGTGAGACTTCACCGATGTTCATGATTTCCAATCCCCTGGCCGCATTGGTCTTTCATTGAAAATATAAGCGCTCTCCCCGGTCTGTGCCACGTCGTAGCGCTGGCCGGGGAGAGCTTTGGTGTTACGCCGCCTGGCTTGCTGCAACCGGACGAAATGCTCTGAGACGCAAAGCATTGCCCAGCACAAAGACGCTCGACAGTGCCATGGCGCCAGCCGCAAAGATCGGCGACAGTAGCAGGCCGTAGGCTGGGTAGAGCGCGCCGGCCGCAACCGGGATCAGCACGGCATTGTAGGCGAAGGCCCAGAACAGGTTTTCCTTGATGTTGCGGATCGTCGCCTTGGAGAGCGCGATCGCGTTCGGCACGCCTAGGAGGTCGCCCGACATCAGCACCACGTCGGCGCTTTCGATGGCGACATCCGTGCCGGTGCCGATCGCAAGCCCGACATCGGCCTCGGCGAGCGCCGGCGCATCGTTGATGCCGTCGCCGACAAAGGCCACGGCCCGTCCGCCTTGCTTCAGTTTCTTCAGCGCTTCGACCTTGCCGTCGGGGAGCACTTCGGCGATCACCTCGTCGATGCCGAGCTTGGCGGCGATCGCTTCTGCCGTGCGGCGGTTGTCGCCGGTGATCACCGCGACCTTGAGGCCGAGGTCGTGCAGCATACGAATTGCTTGTGGCGTCGTTTCCTTGATCGGGTCGGCGACCGCGATGATCGCGGCAAGCTTGCCGTCGATTGCCGCATAGAGCGGGCTCTTGCCTTCCGAGCCGAGACGGGCGGCCTGTTCGGCAAAGACGGAGACGTCGAGTTTCAGCTTCGCCATCAGCCGGTCCGCACCGACATGGACGGCGCGACCTGCGACTTCGGCGCGGGCGCCGAAGCCGGGGATGGCCTCGAACTGTGCCGGCTCTGAAATCGCCACGCCCCTTGCCTTTGCCGCTTCGACGATCGCCTCGGCAATCGGGTGCTCGGAGCGGGTCTCGACGGCGGCGACAAGCGAGAGAACGGTGTCGCGCTCGAAGCCTTCGGCGGTTTCGAGGTCGGTCAGTTCAGGCCGGCCCTTGGTCAAGGTACCGGTCTTATCGACTGCAATGACGGTGGCGTTGCGCAGCGTCTGCAGCGCCTCGCCCTTGCGGAATAGCACGCCCATTTCGGCGGCGCGGCCGGTGCCGACCATGATCGAGGTCGGGGTGGCAAGGCCCATGGCGCAGGGGCAGGCGATGATCAGAACCGCGACGCCGTTGACGAGCGCGAAGGTCAGCGCCGGATCGGGGCCGAAGACCAGCCAGATGCCGAATGTAAGCAATGCGATGGCAATGACAGCAGGCACGAACCAGGCGGTGACGCGGTCGACCAGCGACTGGATCGGCAGCTTGGCGCCCTGGGCCTGTTCGACCATCTTGATGATCTGCGCCAGCACCGTATCGGCGCCAACCTTGGTCGCACGGAAGGTGAAGGAGCCGGTCTTGTTGATCGTCCCGCCGACAACTTCGCTGCCGGCCACCTTTTCGACCGGGACCGGCTCGCCGGTGATCATCGATTCGTCGACATAGGAGTTGCCATCAATGACGCTGCCGTCGACCGGTACGCGGTCGCCGGGACGCACGAGCACGGTGTCGCCGCTGTGCACATCGGCAAGCGGAACTTCAATCGTTTCGCCGTTGCGAAAGACACGGGCGGTCTTTGCCTGCAACCCCATCAGGTGCTTGATCGCCTCCGATGTCCGGCCCTTGGCGCGCGCCTCCAGGAAGCGGCCGAGCAGGATCAGCGTGACGATGACGGCAGCCGCTTCGTAATAGACGTTGGCGGTGCCCTCAGGCAGAAGATCCGGTGCAAAGGTTGCGACGACCGAATAACCCCAGGCAGCTGCGGTGCCGATCGCGACCAGCGAATTCATGTCCGGCGCGAGGCGGAAGAGGGCGGGTACGCCCTTCTGGTAGAAGCGCAGGCCGGGGCCGAAGAGCACCAGGGTGGTCAGCACGAACTGCAGGTACCAGCTTTCCTGCATGCCGATATTGGTCATGACAAAGTCATGCACGGCCGGAATGAAATGCGAGCCCATTTCGAGCACGAAGATCGGCAATGTCAGGATGGCCGCGGTCACCAGAGAGTGGGCGAGACGCCGTGTTTCCTGTTCGCGCTTCTCTCCCTCCTGGTCGACGTTCTCGGTGCCGGTAATTTGCTTGGCGTCATAGCCGGCAGCTCGCACCGCTTCTTCGAGTGCCGCGGCCGTTGCCATCCCCTTCGTGACACGCACCGAAGCACGCTCGGTCGCGAGATTGACGTTGGCTTCGGAAACACCCGGCACTGCCTTCAGCGCCTTTTCGATGCGCGCGACGCAAGAGGCGCAGGTCATGCCTTCGATAGTAAGGTCAATCGTGTCCTCGGCAGCGCCATATCCGGCGTTCTCGATCGCCTTGACGATATCGGCCGGCCTGGCCGTCGCGTCGAAACGCACGTCGGCGCGTTCGGTCGCCAGGTTAACCGAAGCCGAGGTAACACCGGGGACCGCGCGGATCGCCTTTTCGACGCGCGACACGCAGGACGCGCAGGTCATGCCCTCCACGGGGATGCTGGCGCTCAGGGCGGTGGCGGAAAGCGTTTCGGCATTGCTCGTTCTTATTGGGGTCACGGATCCCATGATCGCGCTCCTTGCATTTCTGTCTTGGACTGAAGATGGGGCTTCCAACGATGGGAAGGTCAAGGCCGCCGTTGAAATTTTTCGTGGGGCGGTCTTCTTCTTCTTCGTGATGCCAAAACCTATTCGAAGCAGCGCCAAAAACGCACGACGCGAACCCAAAATATCTTGGTCCATGGCGGCACGGAGGGGCTTGCGCTTCACCGGATGATCCCGGCCAGCGGCGAATCGGACTTCGCCTGAAATCGATACCCATCGCCCTGATTGCGAAGCTGTCTTCGCCTGGCGGGCCTGATTTTGCTTGAATCCCGGCCGATGCGACTTGGCACGGGCCTTGCAATCTCTGTTTCGGCGCAGCTGGTGGCTGCCGGATGGAGTGTTGGCATGAGCAACAGGCTTCTCACCTACAATCCTGAGACCGAGGTCGCAGACGGCCTTCTCATAATGGGCGTGCCGACGCGAGCGGCGCAGCCTCAGCCATCGACCGAGCTCGAGGAGCTCGAACTCGGCAGCGCCTTTCTCGAGGCCACGAGCAACAGCGAACTGGCCAGCGTCGTGAACCGGATTCTTCGCCACGGCGCATTGCTCGCCGGCAGGCCTATCAACCCGCAGGTCGTGCAGCATCTTGGATCGCGCCTAAACCGAGCCGGTCAATCCGTCAGGACTTTGCTGGCGCCGCCTGCGGGTCCATCCGACACCGACCCTTCCGAGGCGATGGAGCGCATCACCGGCGCCGAGCTGGAAGGCCTGAGCGACGAGGATAAGGAATTTGAAACTGCGCGAGCGTTCGTACGCTTCGCCATGGAGGCCGGGCGTCTCGCCGCCCGGGCGCCCTGGACCCATCCGCCAGCTGCGATTGCCACTGCCGCGGCCAGGGTCGCGGCACGTCGCCACGCACCGGGATTGGACTTCGTCCAACTTGTGCCGGGTTTCCGGGCGCGCCGCGCCATCAGACGTCAGAGCTTTGCTTGAAAACCCAACCCAGGAGAGCGTCATGCATGACATCGACCGTACCCAACTGGAATTCCAGGAAGCTTCCCCATTCCAGAACGAGGAGTTCGAATTTCAGGAATTCGAATGGGGCTCCGGCCAGTCGGAGCTCAGCGAGAACGAGGAAATCCAGCTCGCCCACGAGCTTCTGGCCGTCAACAACGAGCAGGAACTCGAGCAATTCCTCGGCGACTTTATCAAGAAAGCCGTCAGCGTCGTCGGCCAGGCGGCGAGGTCGCCCATCGGCCAGGCGATCGGCGGCGCGCTGAAGGGCGTTGCCAGGAAAGCCCTGCCCATGGCCGGCCAGGCTTTGGGTGGCTACATCGGCGGGCCGCTGGGTGCCAAGATCGGCACCGGCCTTGCGAATGCGGCCGGCAGGGCGATCGGCCTCGAGCTCGAATTCGGCGAGAACGAGGAGTTGGAGTTCACCGGCGCCCGCCAGTTCGTGCGCCTTGCCTCAGACACTGCCAGGCAAGCGACCAGCGCGGCTGCCGCCGGAACGGATCCGCGCACTGCGGCCCAGCAGGCGGTGGTGGCCGCCACCCGCAAGCATGCCCCGGGGCTCCTTGGTCCTGCGGGCGGAACGGCCTTGACGGCCAGGGCCGGCGGCATGCTCGGCCAACGGGCTGCCTCCGGCCGTTGGGTCAGGCAGGGCAACAGGATCGTCGTATACGGAGCCTGAGCTGCCATGGCGATCGACCCATTCACGTTTCGCATGCTCGAGGAGGAGGCGCGCGGCCTTCAGACGCGGCTCGACCGCGTCAAGCCGTTCGCCTTGCTCGAGCCGATGGTGCCGGCCGCCAATCTGTTTCCGAATGCGCAGTCGGCGATCGAGAGGGCACTCATAGACGGGCGAAGGGAGCTAAGGCGCCTGATGGCAAGCTTCCTTGCCTGGCTGCAACGCGCAAGGGCGGCGGCGACGCCGGCCGATGCGCAACGACGCCTCTCGATCCTGCGCCTCAGGTTCCATCAGGTGCTCAACGAGTTCGACATGTACAGTGACGTCATCACCCAACGCAGCGAGCACGACAACGGGCCCTGGCTCTCAGGTCTCGATTCGGTCGCGGCCGATGCGCTCACCTTGCAGGGCCAATTCTACGCGCTGCCGCCGGTCGTGTGTCACCTGGAGCGCGGGCCTGGCGCCGCTATCCGCCGGGCGCGCACGCGACTGCCCGGCGGCCGCACAAGTCCCGTCGCTGTCATCCGTGTCCCGCGCGAGCGAATGGTCGGCAGCGGCATCGCCTCTTCGCTCATTCACGAGACGGGGCATCAGGCGGCTGCGCTGATCGAGCTCGTTCCCTCGTTGCGCGCCATGCTGAAACCGCTCAAGGAGCAGGCCAGCCCCGACAAGGATCTGTGGGCGATCTGGGATCGCTGGATCTCCGAAATCGTCGCGGATTTCTTCTCGGTGGCGCGTGTCGGCATTACCTCGACGATCGGCCTGATCGGCGTCGTCAGCCTGCCGCGCGCCTTCGTGTTTCGCGTCGATGTCAACGATCCGCATCCAACGCCGTGGCTGCGCGTGAAAATCAGTGCTGCGATTGGCCAGGCGCTCTACCCGCATCCGCAATGGGCCCGCATCTCGGCCCTGTGGGAACAGCTCTATCCGCGCGAGGGGCTCGACCTCGAGCGCCGTACCCTGTTCGAACGCCTCGAGACCCATATGCCGCAGTTCGTGGCGCGGCTCGTCGAGCATCGTCCGGAAAAGCTGCGCGGACAGACGCTGCCCGAGGTGCTGCAGGTCCAGACCCGCACGCCCATGCAACTTGCGCTGATGTTCCAATCATGGTCGCGGTCGCCGGCTGGCATGTACCGGGCGCGGCCGACGGTCGTTTTCGCGGTGCTGGGCCAGGCCCGCGCCGACGGCAAGCTCTCTCCGGAAGACGAGAGCGCGCTGATCGGAAAGCTGCTGACCTTCTGGGCGCTCAAGTCGACGCTCGACACCAGTTACGCATGCGCCCTCACGGGCGAGACCCTGCGCGGCAGACCTTTCCCCGCCGCTATCCGATCCACGAACCCCAGTTTGACCATCCAAGGAGGATGAGATGAGCCCGAGCACCGTTTCCGACAAAGTTCGCATCACCGTCCATGTCAGGGGCCTGCTGAGCACCGGCCTTCGCGTGTGCCTGACCGGCGTGGAGGTCGCCATCATCGATGACCGGACAATCGTCACCCAGATCAAGAAGGGCAAGGATGTCATTGGATACATCGTTGAAAATTGGGACACCATCCATCACGAGACGACAAAGGCGGATGGCAAAGCCAGGTTCGAGATCCCGAGGCCCGACGACATGGAAGAGGACTATGCTGTCGTAGCCCGCTTCCACAACGATGACATAAAGGAGCAGAAGCCCTTCCTGCTCAACCAGGACGGCGAGACGAGCATTGCGCTTAAGCTGCACCTCACCGACAATTTCAAGATCTATGTGGCCTCGCCCGACCAGACTTCATTCGTGGAGGTTGGCACTCGGTTGCCGACGCTTCCCGTGGGGAAGAGCGCCACGTTCAAGTTCCGTTGGCCCACGGGCAAGGTGAACGTGCATGCACACCTTCGCGCTTCGCTGGGCCGCGTTGCGCCGGCTGCCCAAGATATCGAAGAAGGTGGCATGCTCGACAGCGAGTTCACCCTGACGGCCGACCGCCAAGGCGAGGTCCACATGGTCGGTGGCTTCGGGAACGTGCCTCACCAGGGATTCGACTTCGTCAATGATGCGACCTCGTCCGGCGTTATTGCACCGCCGGAGCCCTCGTCCGTTGTCGGCCCCGTCACCGTCACCATGCAGCGCGCGAGCTCGTTCTCGACCAATGACATCTCGGTCGGGCCGGAGATTCGCCGTGGCACCGACGCGCTCCTGTTCAAGAACTACTTCGATTTCATGGACTGGGTGTTCTGCGGCGATCCGCTCGGAACCGGCAATCCGATCGATAGAGGTCGAACCAGGGACACGCTGTCACGGACCACAAGGCGTCGGGCGCTGCCCTTCACGGACACCGACGCCTACCGCAACATCAAGGTCGCGACCGAAGCGTTCGTGATGGCGAATTGCGGTTTTCTCGGCGATGCGACCAGCTATTCCCAGGACGACGCTGACTTCATCACAAACCGCGTCGTCGTGCCGACGAACATCGGCGATTTGGCCACCTGGCTCGGGCGTTATCTCGAATTCGACTTCCAGGCGCAGGCGGGGCTGCTTCCTTATCTTGCCGTTATCCGGCGCAAGATGGCCGACGAGCCGATCAAGCAGACCGATATCGGCGACGTCGATCTCGAGCTTGATCCGAACGATTTTCACGAGCAGGTGAGCCGCTGCTACGGGATACTCAAGTCTCGGCTGACACAGCCCTGCCTGCTCGAACTCATCTGGTCGTACTGGCAGGAAGAAGGGATGCTCGTCCAAGCGATGAACTCGATCACGCGGCGCTTCCAGAACATCCGCGGGCCGATGCAGAACGATCCTCTTGCCAACATGGAGGTCGACCCGTTGCGGCCGCTCAACAATCTCCTCTGGGGCTACATCCAAGACGAGCAGCACCGCTTGAGCGTCGTCAGGCGCAACTACGAATATGACCACCACTACGGGCTGAGGCTCTCCGGCAAGGCCGTCAACAACATGCGCCCTGCTGACAGCCGGTCGAAATTCCTGGAGGCCTTCCACACGCTGCTCTCCGTCGTGTCGCGCTTCTACCGGCTCGACGACGACACGACCGTCAAAGCGGACGCGTTCCCGGTGCTCAACGCGCTGAAGGAAGCGCACCTCGTCCTGTCGCAAGGCGCGCACAACCAGTTCGGTGACCTGCCTTCGACGGCGCGCATCGAGATGCTCATGCAGCAATGGATACTCGCCCGACCCGAGTTCCGCGAGTTCCTGCCGACGCGCATCATGGTCGCCTATCCCGAACCCTGGATGGATCGTGTCGATGCCATGAAGAAGCTGCAGGGATGGTCGGACACCAGCAGCCTGCACTTCCGCAACCTCGCGATCTTTGGCGAGCAGGTGCTGCTGTCGGTCCGTTTCGGCAATTGGGCCGACGTCAACGATCCCTACAGCGCGCTGAACTGGGCCCGTTACTGGCGCTCCGAGATCCAGGGCTACCTGCATGCCTACCGGTCGGCGACCGGCATCGACTTGTCGCTCGACGTCCAGAACGCGCGGATCGACGCCACCATGCCTTCTGTGCATCTCGTCAGGCGCCTGGACGAGCAGCGGCGCCTGGTCTGACCGCGAGGGAGTGTGTGCCATGCTGGACTTTACGTCCGCACTCTATCTCGGGTTGGACCATCCGAGCGCATCGCTTGCCCCGTGGCAGGCGTTGACGCTCGGCCGGCCCGCCGCCCTCGATGAGCCCAAGGGCGCGCGCCCGCTGGCGCGGGACCTGGCACTGCTCATGGGCGAGGAGGCTGGGCTGCTCTATCCTTCGACGCTGCACCTGTTCCGCGATCTGTTCCAGGCCGCCGCGTCGAAGGACAGCCTTCTCCTTTTTGACGCTTCATCCTATCCGATCGCACGCTGGAGCGCCGAGCGCGTCCAGCTCGACCAGGTGCCGGTGGAGACCTACCGGCACCATGACACGGCCAGCTTGGAGCGGCGGCTGCGAAAGGCGCGTCGCGCCGGTCAGCGTCCGGTCATCGTCACGGATGGGCTTTGCCCATCTTGCGGCCAGGTAGCGCCTCTGCCCGCTCTGTCGCGCCTGGCGGCCGACATGGGAGGGCGCCTCGTGATCGACGACACGCAGGCGCTCGGTGTGCTTGGCCGCAACCCGTCGCCGGCCAAGCCGCTTGGCCTGGGCGGTGGCGGCTCGCTCGCCTGGCATGGCCTGTCCTGTGCCAACATCGCGACGGGTGCGTCGCTCGCCAAGGCGTTCGGCGTGCCGCTGGCCGTGCTGTGCGGCACCCAGGACTTCGTCGCGCGAGCCGCGCGTGATGGGGAAACCCGTGTTCACACCAGCCCGCCGTCGGTCGCGGACATTGCCGCGGCAAGGGGGGCGCTTGCGGCAAACTGCAGCGCCGGCGACACGTTGCGTGCGCGTCTGCAGCTGCTTGTCGAGCAGCTTCGCGCCGGCGTGAGGCGGATAGGTTTGCAGGTCAGGAGCCTGCTGCCGGTTCCGATGCAAACCATCGCCATGCCTTCCACCGACGCGGCGCGAGCCGCGCTGGAGTCGCTTGCCGGCATGGGCGTGCGCGCGCTGGCGACCCGTTCGTGCGGCGAGGGCAAGCCGAACCTTTCGTTTTTGGTGACTGCGCGTCATGCGCCGGCCGACATCGGCCGCCTGCTGGCCGCACTGGAGCGCATCGCGGACGGCATTTCGGCCGCATGAGACAGGAGGCGTTATGAGCACGATCCCGACCATCGACCCGTTCCCGGCGCAACTGGAATTCGAGCGCTCATCCAGACCCGCCCGTGGCGCAGCCACGGGACCGAGGGGTGGACAGCCGCCCCGCCCGACGCGCTCCTCCCAGCCGCCATACGCTCCCGCCTGGCGCAGGCGGCGATTTGGCGGCCCGCGCTACCCGACGATCGGCCCTGCATACGACGAGCCGGATCCGCAGCCAGCGCTGCGCATGGCGGACGGAGAGCCGGCGCGTCCGGGCAGCTCCGAATATGTCCGCTGGGTGCAGGACACGCTCAACATCGCTCTCGGGACCACGCTTAGCGTCGACGGCGTCATGACCAGCTCCTTACGACAATGGATTCGTGCCTTCCAGCGGCGTTGTCGGTTGCCGGTCAGCGGCTTCATCGGTCCGGATACCGAGGCCGCGTTACGCCGGGTCCGGCGCGACCGTGAAGAGCGCGAGTTCGAATTCGAATGGGAGCTATCGGGCGAGGCGCTGAGGGCGGAAAACGCGCTCGCGGTTGCCAATGCAAAGCCTGTGGCGCTCGCGCTGAAGTCGCTGGGAAAGCAGAAGATTCCCGGCCTCTACCGCTTCCACACGTCCGCCGGCAAGTTCTACACCGGCAAGGCCGTCGATCTTCGTCGCCGCCTCATCCAGCACATGTGGTGCCTGTCGCATTTCGGGAAGACCGCAAGAGGCATGAAGCTCGCGCTCCACCTCATGAAGGACGCCACGGAAGCGCACGTCCGTGCGCTGGAAAGGAAGATCAACGAGCATCACAAGAACGATAACAACCGCCTCAACAGGGTCACCGAGCTGGAGGTTCTCGCGCTCAATGAAATCTGAACACGCAATCATCATGTCACTCTAACAACAGGAGGCTAGTATGCATCCGCTGAGCTGCAATTGCCCAAACTGCCGCGCCGCGGCAGGGGAATTTGAACTGTATGGAGCTTTCGAGGCCGGCGAACTCCTCTCTGAGAACGAAGAGTTCGAACTGGCCATGGAACTGCTCTCTGCCCAGAACGAACAGGAGCTTGAGCAATTCCTTGGCGGCCTCTTCAAGAAAGTCGGCGCCGGCCTGAAATCGGTCGGCAAGTTCGTCGGCAAGAACGTGTTGCCGGTGGTCGGCCCGGCGCTGAAGTCGCTTGCCAAGGCCGCGCTACCGATCGCCGGCGGCGCGCTCGGCTCGCTGATCCCCATTCCCGGGGTCGGAACGATGATCGGCCGGGGGCTGGGCCAGGCTGTGGCCAGCGCGCTCGAATTGGAAACCGCGGGGATGAGCCCGGATCAGGCCGACATCGAGAAGGCCCGCCGCTTTATCAGGATTGCAGCAACCGCGATCGCCGACGCCTCGACGGCGCTCGGAACCTCGCCGGTCGTGCCCGGTTCTGCGCCTGCCGAGCAGATTGCGCGCAGCGCCGTGGCCAACGCAACGCGCCGTCATGTGCCTGGCGTGAATGCCACCGTGCTGCGGCAGGTCGCGTCCGGAGCCCGCACGTCGTACCCCTCGAAAGGGCTGGCCGCATCGGGTGGGGCTTCGGCGATCGCCGGAAGGGGTGCGGGCGGCAGGTGGTGGCGCCGCGGCAACGCCGTGGTCATCGAAGGCGTTTAAAACATCCTGTCCGCCGCGGCCGGCTGTCCCCGACCCTTTCGGGACGAGCCCGGCCGTGGCGGGCCAGGCACCGGTAACCGCATTGGGGTTCTCTGGCCATGATCATCGACTGCCATTGTCACGCCGGAAAGGGCAACGGGCTCACGCAGCCTGCCGACACGTCCGCTCCGCTTGGCCGGTATCTTGCCCGTGCGCGCGAGGCCAATATCGACCGCACCATCATCTTCGCGGCGTTTTCCGACGGCTACCTTCTGGCTAATCGGGAAGTGGCGCGCATCATTGCCGGCATGCCCGATCGCCTTCTCGGCTTCGCCTTTGTTCACCCGGTCGCCGACAAGGGCCGCGTCGAGATGATGGTCCGCGAGGCGGTGGTGTCCCTGGGCCTCGTCGGCATCAAGGTTCATCGTCACGACGGGCACATAACCCGTGAGATCTGCGAAGCCGCGCGCCGCTATCGGCTTCCGGTGCTCTATGACGTCATGGGCGAAGTTTCGGTCGCCGAAATCCTTGCCCAGGAATATCCGGACGTACCGTTCATTATTCCGCATCTCGGTAGTTTCGCCGACGACTGGAAGGCCCAGAGTGCGCTCATTGACCATCTGGTCCGGCACAGGAATATCTTCACCGACACTGCCGGCGTACGTCGTTTCGACATTCTCGAAGAGGCGGTCAAACGCGCCGGCGCCAGCAAAATACTGTTTGGATCGGATGGGCCCTGGCTGCATCCCGGCGTCGAGATCGCCAAGATCGAGGCGCTTGGCCTCAACCCCGAGGACCGCGCAGCAGTCCTCGGCGGCAATGTGCTCAGGCTTGTCAGCCGCGTTCAGGGGTTCTCGGTCGCTGCGTGACGTGCGCCGGCCACGGCCGCCTGGCCGTGACCGGCGCGGCGCAGTTGCAGCGCGCGATCGGTGATTCCGAGGCGGCGCGCGGCGCGCTGCAGGTTGCCGCGCTCCTGTTCGAGCGACAGGTTGATGGCAGCGTTGGACACGGCGCGGCCGATCTCCTTCAGGCCAATGCCGTGGTCGAAGGCGTGCTGGATTGCCAGCAGGAATCCGGGTTCGCCGAACGGTTCGGGCGGTCGGCCGCCCACCGGCCGATCGTCGAGCGGAAGCGCCCCGATCGTGATCGGCCCCTTGCCAACGTGGCGCGAATGAAGACGCATCACCAGTCGTCTCAGATCGCGCACATTACCTGGATAATCACGGCTGACGAGATAGTCGGCCAGGGCCGGTTCGATTTCGGGAGCGACAGCGTCGCCGCTCGCAGCCGTCAGGAAATGCCGCGCCAGCGGGAGGATGTCGGCGCGCCGCTCGCGCAGCGGCGGCGGCTTGATCACCCAGTCGGCGATCCGGTAGTACAGGTCGCCGCGAAAACCGCCTTCAGCCACGAGTTTCTCCAGGTCGCGGTTGCTGGCGCAGATCAGGCGGAACTCGGTGCGGTTCCACACATTGCCGCCGACGCGCTTGTAGGTACGCTCCTGGATCACGCGCAGCAGTTGCGCCTGCAGTTGCAGCGGCAGCTCGCCGATCTCGTCGAGGAAGAGCGAGCCGCCGTTGGCGAGTGCGAAGGCGCCGTCACGCTCCGTGATAGCCCCGGTGAAGGCGCCGCGTTCGTGTCCGAACAGCTCGCTTCCCGACAGCTCGGGAGACAAAACCGTGCAGTCGACGACGACCAGTTCCGGCTTGCCTGCCCGCTTGCTAAGCTTGTGAATGGCTCTGGCGATCTGCTCCTTGCCGGTGCCGGTCTCGCCGATGAGGAGCACATTGCCCAAGGAGTATGCGGCCGCCTCGACCAGTTTGCGCTTCAATGATTTCCAGCACAGCGAACCACCGACGAGGCTTTGCTGAAGCGTGTCGCTCTCAACCAGCTGCGCGATCTCGATCGAGCGCGTGAGGCGCGCCGCGATTTCCTCGGGCAGCGCACGATCGCCGCTCCAGTCGAGCACGTCCATGGCGCCTGCGTTGAGAAGCTCCCACCGCGGATCTGCCGCGCCGCTAGAACCCGGGACCAGGACAACGATGACCTGGAAGCGCTGTGACAGCTCCCCGATATAGGCGATGAGCGCGGCATCGACATCCGAGATGAAGGCAACGCAGTATTCGGCGTCGCCTTCGCGTTCTGCAAGCGCGTCCTGAAAGCCGAGCTCCGACAGCCGGCTTCGCACGACATCGACGGCTGGCCCCGTGCTTGCGAAACACAAAAAACGGACCGGGTTCCCCATCGCGGCCGCTCCACATCAAGGGGCGATGGCTAGATCCGTAAAACCTACCGCGTCGAGGCGCGTTCGTTCACTTGCTTGGGGCAAGTGCCGCCTTCCCAGGCCCGGCCCATGCGCAAAAAGAGGTGGCGCACATCATTTGACGGAATTTCAACACCATCGTTGCCGACTCGACTATCACGATTACGCTGCGCTGACACTGGGCAACCTCTAGGCTGCCATTACGAAGATGCGAACCACAAGAACCACAGTTCCTGCCCGGCGCGTGGGCCAATCTTCAAGCTAGGCAGAGTATCTCTCATCATTGATGAATTCAACCAAACCTGGGCTTCCTCAATTTGTGTGGTTCATTCGCCGTTAACGGTAATGCCGCTTTGGGCGGGCATGCGAACCAAAACGAAATGGGCACCCGCGGCGCTGTGCCGCCATGCGTGAGCACAGCGGCTGGTCGCCGCGGGTGTAGCAGGTCAGTGCAGCCCGAAGACACCGAGCAGTTCCTCTCGATGTCGGACGAATTCGGGCGCGCTGCGGTCGCGCGGTCGCGGCAGATCGACGGCGATCAGGCGCGGTTCGCCTCCCTTCTCGCGTGGCAGGATCAGTATCCGGTCGGCAAGATAGATCGCCTCTTCGAGATCATGGGTAACAAGAACCGTCGTCACGTCCTCATCGCGCCAGATCCGCGCGAGCTCCTGTTGCATGCTGATCTTGGTCATGGCGTCGAGAGCGCCGAGCGGCTCGTCGAGCAGCAGGATCTGGGGCTGCACGGCCAGCGCGCGGGCAATGCCGACGCGTTGGGCCATGCCGCCGGAGAGTTGCCGGGGATAGGCCTCTTCAAATTGCTGCAGGCCCACGAGCTGCACATAACGCCTCGCCCGGCTGCGGGCCTCGCTGCTGGAGAGGCCGCGCGTTTGCAGTCCGAAGCCGACATTGTCGAGAACGCTTAGCCAGGGCAGCAGGCGCGGTTCCTGGAAGATGACGGCGCGTTCGGCCCCCACACCCCGGACCGCCTTGCCATCAATTGTGACTGCGCCGGCATCCGCATCCTCAAGTCCCGCAAGAATCCTCAGCAATGTGGTCTTGCCGGAGCCGCTGGCGCCGACGATGGCAAGCGTTTCGCCAGGATGGATATCGAGGTTGACGTCTTTGAGAACGGGCAAAGGCGAACCGTTCAGGCGGTAGGTCTTGGAAAGGTGGCGGATGGCCACCTCTCCGCGGCGAAGCTCCCGGGACGCGCTCATGGCTACTCCTCAGTTGCTGGCGGCCGGAGCATCGACGGCAAACAGCACGTCCTTCGGCGCCAATTGCCCTTGCTTCAGCTTGCCTTCGCGCACCAGAACGTCGATCCAGAACTGCAGGTCGCGGTCGACGGCCAGTCCGCCGGCGCGCACGCCGTAGCCACGGAAGTACTGGGCAATATCAGGGTTCTCTCCGCGCACCTTCAGCGCCTTGGCGAAGATCTCTTTGGTTTCATCGGGATGCTCCCGGGCATAATCGAGCGCGCGGGCGGACTGAAGAACAAAGGTCTTTGCCGCATCGGGATGCGCCTTCACAAAGTCGCGCCTAAGCACCACGAAACCACCGGCGATCTCGCCGAGCACGTCCGTGTCATCGAAGATGGCGCGCAGCCCGCCATTCTTGCGCGCAGCCCCCTCGAAGGTCGTCTGCCAGTAGCCGAAGGCCGAGATGTCAACCTGGCCGGAACGCAGGACCTGTTCGAGCTGCGGCCCCGGAACGACAATCTGGTTGGCCGCATCCGAGGGTAGGCCGACTGAATGCAGCGCTTCGCGGATGGTGTAATCGAGATGCGCGCCCAGCGTGTTGACGGCGATGCTCTTGCCGGCGATGTCCTTGATGCTCTTGATCGGGCTGTCTTCGAGCACATAGAAGATCGACTGCACCTCGTCATTGATGCCGTTCGACGGATAGGCGGCGACGAAATCATTGCCGCTGATGATCGAGTTCAGCACGGCGGAAGTCGCGGCACTGCCGACCTCGACATCGCCCGACGCAAGCGCGATCAGCGAGGCCGGGCCACCGGTTGCGTATCCGACGTTCTCGATCGTGATCCCGGTTCCGTCGAAGTAACCGAGTTCCTGGGCGAGTTCATGGGCCGAAAGGCCGCCCTGGCTGGCGAGAAAGCGCAGCTTGACCTCATCAGCGGCCGTTGCAGGTGCGGCGAGCCCGAAGGCGATTGTTGCCGAAAGCAGGAGATTGCGGGGGTGGAAGCTCATTTCGATTTCCTTTCCGAAGTGAAAACTGAAGCAGACGGATCAGCCGTTGGGTTGCGACCAGCGGCAAAGGTTGCGTTGCAGGAGTACGAGCAGGGCGTTGGCCGCCAGCCCGAGCAGGGCAAGCAGCAGGATCGCGGCGAACATCAGCGGGATCTGGAAATTGTACTGGGCGTTCATCACCTGGAAGCCGATGCCCTTGTTGGCGCCGATCATCTCGGCGGCGATCAACAGAAGCAGTGCTGTGGTCGCCGACAGGCGCAACCCGACGAAGATCGCTGGCACCGAAGCCGGCAACACCACGCGACGGAAGATGGCAAGTGGCCCGGCACCATAGGTCCGGGCCATCTCGATCAGCTTCTTGTCGACCTCCTTGACCCCGCCAATCGTCGACAGCAGGATCGGGAACAGGGTTGCCCAGAAGATCACGAACACCTTGGAGGTCTCGCCGAGGCCGAGAAGCAGGATGAAGACGGGATAGAGCGCCAGCGCCGACGTCTGTCGGAAGAGCTGCAGAATCGGATCAAGCGCCTGCTCGAAGAGCCGGACCTGCCCCATGAACAGGCCGAGCGGTATGCCTAAAGCCACGGCCGCGGCAAAGGCGATACCCGACCGCTGCAAGCTGATGGCGATGTCGTCCAGCAGCGCGCCGCTTGAAAGCCCATCCCAGAGCGCTGCGACGATCACATCGAGCGGCGGGAAGACGGCCGGATTGACCCAACCGATGGAGCTCGATGCCTGCCAAAACGCGAGAAAGGCAAGGACGACGCCGTAGCGGGCGACGAGGGCACCAATGCTGCTGCGCCAGCGCGGTGGGAGGGGGCGTGCGGCCGGGAGTGCGGTGAGGGTACGCCCGTCGCGGCGGCTGACCCTCAGGCCCGCGGCAAGAAACGGATTGGCATTTTCATAGGACATGGTCGCACCTCACTCAGCTGCCTGGACGGCCGATCTGGCAGCGACCCAGCGGTTGACGGGAAAGGGCAGGCCGAGATTTTCGCGAAGCGTCCTGCCTTCGTAAGCCGTGCGGAACAACCCGCGACGCTGCAGCTCCGGGATGACCAGCTCGACGAAATCATCAAGGGCCGTGGGGAACCACGGTGGCAGGATGTTGAAGCCATCGGCCGCTTCGTTTTCGAACCATTCCTGCAGGGTGTCGGCGATCTGCTCGGCTGAGCCGACGATCGTGTAATGGCCACGCGCCGACGCGATCCACTGGTAGAGCTGGCGAATGCTGAAATCGTTCTCGTCGGCAATCTGCCGGATCAACGCCTGGCGGCTCTTCATGCCCTCGGTCGGCGGCGCCGGCGGCAATGGGCCGTCGAGGTCGTAGCCGTGCAGGTCCAGCGTGCCTCCGGTCAGCCCATTGAGTAGACCAATGCCATCCTCCTCGACGATCAGCGACGTTAGGCGGTCGTATTTCTCGCGTCCTTCGGCCTCCGTCTTGCCGACGAAGGGCGAGACGCCGGGCATGATGAGAACGTGATCCGGGTTGCGACCGAAGCCGCGGGCGCGCGCCTTGATGTCGCGGTAAAACTCCTGGGCCGTTTCGATGTGCTGGTGCGCCGTAAAGATCACTTCCGCCGTCGCGGCGGCAAGCCCCCGTCCGTCGTCCGATTGCCCCGCCTGCACGATGACGGGATGCCCCTGCGGCGAGCGCGAGATGTTGAGCGGGCCGCGCACCTTGAAATGTTCACCGCGATGATCGGTGTCATGCAGTTTCGTCGGGTCGAAGAAGACGCCGGTATCCTTATCGCGGACAAAGGCGTCATCCTCGAAACTGTCCCAGAGCTTTTTGACGACGTCGACATGCTCGGCGGCGCGTCGGTAGCGCTCGGCGTGCGGAAGCTGGGTATCGCGATTGAAGTTCTGCGCCGTCGGATCGCCTGTGGTCGTCACCACGTTCCAGCCGGCACGGCCGCCGGAAATCAAATCGAGCGACGCGAATTTGCGCGCCGTCGTATAGGGTTCCTCATAGGTGGTCGACGACGTCGCGATGAAGCCGAGATGGGTCGTCAGCGGCGCCAGCGCCGAAAACAGGGTTACTGGCTCGAAACCGGCGACGCGGGCGTTGCCGCCCTCGCGCGCACCGCCAAAGCCGATCGCCAGGCCGTCGGCCAGGAAATAGGCGTCGAACAGGCCACGTTCCGCCGTCAGCGCGAGATGCTTGTGAAATTCGAAGCTCGTTGCGCCGTCAGTCGGCTGGTCCGGGTGCCGCCAGGCCGCGATGTGCTGCCCACCGCCGGGAAGAAAGGCTCCAAGCCGGATCTTGCGTGTCATCTCAATCCTCTCCTCTTTTCGTCGCGCTCAAACGTTAGGGGCGCTTTGCTTCAAGGGCGTCGGTGACCGAAAGCTCTCGGCGAGGAGAAACAGACCTCGGCTACCACCGAGATTACGTTACATTATCTATTGTAACTATAGAGAAAGACGATTTCCTTGATCCCCGGCGAAGGTGAAATGATTTTCGGCGTCAGGGCGGATCGCGAGATCAGTCGCCTGCTGCTTCGCAAATACGGCGAGCTTGCTGCACCCGCTCGTCGATCACGACACGGGCCGCAACGTTCTTTTCACCTTTTGCGAGACTTCACCGAGTGTCGCCATCACGCGGTTCAACTGGGTGAGCATGCAGCCTGCATTGGTGCATATCCGGCGACGATCGGCGCGCATCGGTCGGAAGTTTCCAAATATTGCTCTGCATGTGACGAGCGGCTCGGCAAAGGATCACTTTTCGCAGAGTCGCCGTCCGCCATAATAGGGCTGGTAGGTACAGTCCGACGGCCGGAACGAACGATAGCTGCGGGAACAGGCCGTAATGTTGCAGGACTGCGGTGCGGCTTGGCCCGTGACAAGCGGCTCTGTCTGGGGCTCCGCCATCGCTTCGCGCATGAATTCCCGCCAGATATTTGCCGGCAGATCGCCGCCCGTGACCCCCTTCATCGGTGTGTCGTTGTCGTTGCCAACCCATACGCCAGCGACGAATGGCTCGGTGAAGCCTACGAACCAGGCGTCGCGATTGTCTTGGCTGGTGCCCGTCTTGCCGGCAGCGAACGCGCCGGGATCGGCTCCGCGCCCCGTCCCACGCTCGACCACCAGCTGAAGAAGGCGAAGCAGATCAGGCTGATAGGCCGAAAGATCAATGGCCGGTGCGGTTGGCGCGCCCACCCGAAATGCCCTCGATTGTCCAGCCGCCTGAAAGTCGACGATGCCCCAGGGTTCGACGGGTGCCTTGCCGAGGCGAACAGATGCATAGGCACTCGTCAGGTCAAGGAGGCTGATTTCAGATGTGCCGAGTGCCAGGGACGGCGTATTGGCGAGCGGTGCATTGATGCCGAGCTCGCGCGCCGCGGCGATGACTTTGTCGAGGCCAACCTCCTGGGCGAGTACCACCGTCGGCGCATTCAGCGAGCGCGCGAAGGCCTCGGCGAGCGACACCCATCCACGATAACGACCGCCGGAATTCTCCGGCGACCAGCCGTTGATATCGATCGGTGCGTCCAGGATCTGGTCAGATAAGGTGAAGCCGGCCTTTAAAGCTGCGTAGTAGACGAACAGCTTGAACGTGGAGCCCGGTTGCCGCATCGCGGTAACCGCTCTGTTGAACTGGCTTTGCCTGTAATCGCGACCACCGACCATGGCAACGACTGCTCCCTCGGGCGTCATCACAACCAGTGCGGCTTGGGATGCCCCCGCAGCCTTGCCTTCGGTGTCCAAGGTTCGTTTAATCACCCGTTCAGCGATCTGTTGAAGGCGTGGTACGAGTGTAGTGCGCACCGTGGTCGAACCCGGCGAAGCGCCGGCGATTTCGCCCGCCTGCGGCGAGATCCAGTCGGCAAACCAGCTTCCCGCGCGCGGCGGAGGTGCCGTTGGGTGCAGCCGGGCAAAGTTTGCCTTGACCCGCTCTGCCTCAGGGGCAGCAATCTTTTCATTCGCCACCATCGTGTCGAGAACGACGGAAGTGCGTTGTCGGGCGCCTGCGAAATTGTCGATCGGATTCCATTGGCTTGGTGCTCTTAGCAACCCCGCAAGCATCGCCGATTCTGCCAGGTCGAGGTCGCCTATCTCCTTGTTGAAATAAATCCGCGCGGCTGCAGGCATCCCGGTTGCGCCAGCGCCGAGATAGGCGCTGTTGAGATAGCGGGTCAGAATTTCTCGCTTGCCGAGCTTCCATTCCAGCCAGAGGGAGATCACGAATTCCTGGATCTTTCGCTTTATCGTCCGGTCGCTGTCGAGGTACTGCAGCTTGATCAGTTGCTGGGTGATCGTGCTGCCTCCCTCTACAACCGACCCGGCCTCGAAGTTCCGCACGAGCGCCCTGCTGATGCCGCGAATATCGATACCGAAATGATCCATGAACCGCCGGTCTTCAATCGATAGGACGGCATCGATCAGGTGAGGTGGGAAGGCCTCGTATTGTGCGTATGGCCCTTGATACGGCCCTTGTCTGACCAACGGCCCGCCATCTGACGTTTCCAGAACCACGACGGGCTTCAGCGTTCCCGCCCTGATCTCGCTCCAGGGAACATCCTTCAGCGCCCAAACCAACAGGCTGCTTACAAACAACACGAAGGCAACAAAGACGGATCCGACCGTGATCTTCCATCCACTGGCATTGAGCCATGCCTGCCGGCTGCTTTCGAAAAGCTCCCTCCAGAGATCGCGAACTACCGCACGTATTTTGGGAAGTGCGACCGTCAACCAATGACCAAGATCGTGAGCGATCGATTTGGCAGACGGTCGCTTCGAAGCCTTAAGTCTCGTCGACAGATTGGAAGCGGCTGCCTTGGTCTTCACTTGGGTCGACGTGAAGAATGCATGCAAGTCGTGGCGGAGCGCCTGTCGAAGATTGTAGACGGCCTGCCTGCTCTGACTGAAAGGTCTTGGAGAGGGGGGCTGATTGGCTTGCGTAGGCGAGCCGGATTCTTCTTTCTCGTGAGAAACGGAATGTGTCTCAGTCTGCTGGGCATCGAATGCGTGGTTCGCTTCAGCTCTGGCGTCCTTGTCGGCGCCACTGGTGCGCGCAGGGGAAGATTTGGAAGGGCGTCGCATTGGCTACCGCTTTGAGACTAGTGCGCTTTGTTGGACTTGGGGCGCGGCACGGCCGCTTTTACCTTTGTTCACATGAACCCGACATTATTGATCGCGCTGCCCGTAGCCATTGCTGATGTCGTATTTAAGTCCAGGCGAGGTCTTTGCAGGCGCGGAGTTAGTCTCGGGTTGAGGCAAAATTCAGGTCAACAGGCCTCGGCGGGAATATCTAGCCACGAGGTTGTTCGAACCGGACACCGTTCGTTCACACCGCGCCATCCGCTTGGATCGACGGTTCTGGGACTGCGTCCGTCTTGCAAATCGTGAACAGGATAGCCTGGGGCGCGCGCCTCACGGCATCTCTCCTGTTGTTCCGGTCGCGATGCTGTCATTGCCACCCAGCCTACTTCGCCGCGTTCTCGGCCAAGCGGGTCGCATAGACTACCCACGCTGCCTCATTCAGCTAAGTCGCAGACAATAATCTTGTGAAAAACCGTTCCTTGGGGCACAATTTATGAACGCAACTGAAGTGCGGCGCTATCTGAATTCCGGCCGTCACGCGCCGCGGAACGGTTCGCGCGGGAGAGGCTGCGTCATGGGCCAGGGGTTCTTCCTTCTGTTTGCTGCGGGGGCCGTGGTTACCGCCCTTACAGTCGTCCTGGCACGGAACCCTGTTCACAGCGCATTGGCGCTGATGGCGTGTTTCCTGCAAATCTCGGCTATCTTTGTGCTGCTCGAGGCGCCGCTGCTCGCAGTGGTGCAGATCTTCGTCTATGTCGGCGCCATCATGGTCCTCTTCCTGTTCGTGATCATGATGATCGACGTGCGCGAAGCGATGCTGCAGCGGTTTGTGCCGGGGCGAAATCTGCCCGCACTGACCCTGCTCGTCCTGCTTGGCGTCGAGATGCTTGCGCTTGTGCTCTGGAGCGGCCGCTTTTCGGCGGTTGAGCCCGTCGCGTCGCGCGGTGGCGACCAGGTGAGGCAGCTGAGCACGACACTTTTCGCCGATTATCTCCTGCCGTTCGAAGTTGCCTCGATCATCCTTCTGGCGGCACTCGTCGGTGCCATCGTTCTGGCCCGAAAGGAGACCGGGTGATGGTTCCGCTCTGGTGGTACATTTCGCTCGCGGTGGTCGTCTTCGTGATCGGAGCCGCGGGTGTGCTGCTCAGGCGCAACATCCTGGTCGTGCTGATGTCGCTCGAGCTTATGCTCAACTCGGTCAATATCAATTTCATCGCCTTCGGACGTTACTACGATGATTTTCGCGGGCAGATCTTCGCGATCTTCGTCATCGCCATCACCGCGGCGGAGGTTGCCGTCGCCCTCGGCATTCTGGTCGCCCTCGTGAGGAACAAGTCCACCCTCAAGATCGACGACGTGACGACGATGAAAGGATAGCGGCTTGGATCCGGTGCTATCAATCCGGCCGCTACTTGCCGTCGCCGTCGCAGGGCTGGCGGCACTGGCAGTTCTCCTATTGAACAAGCACGACAAAATCCGAGATGCCGTCTCGCCGCTCGCCGCGGTCGTCATGTTCGCAATTGTCATCTCGATGGCACCCACGGTGCTGGCGGGTGGTACTCTCGATCTCAGCCTGTTCGAGATCCTGCCGGGCGTCGCCTTCGCCTTCCGTGTCGATGCGCTCGGCATGGTGTTTGCCACCGTGTCGTCGCTCTTGTGGATCGTCGCAGCCGTCTATTCCATCGGCTACATGCGGCACCTGAACGAGCACGCGCAGACCCGCTTCTTCGCCTGCTTTGCCACCAGTCTCGCCGCCGCCGTCGGGGGCGCCTTCGCGGCCAATCTGTTCACGCTGGTGATCTTCTATGAGGTGCTGAGCCTTGTGACCTATCCGCTCGTCTACCACCACGAGGACGAAGAGGCCTGGGCAGGCAGCCGAAAATACCTTGTCTACCTGATGGGCGCATCGAAGAGCGTGCTTCTCGCCGCGCTGGCGCTGACCTACCAGATTGCCGGATCGCTCGACTTTGTGCCGGGTGGGCTGCTGGCGAGGGTGGATGCCTCGGCGCCGCTGCTGATGGTCATCTACTTCTGCTACCTTTTCGGTTTCGCCAAGGCCGCCGTGATGCCGATGCACGCCTGGCTACCGGCCGCAATGGTTGCACCGACGCCGGTGAGCGCGCTGTTGCATGCCGTGGCCGTGGTCAAGATGGGCGTGTTTTGCGTGTTGCGGTTGGTCTTCGATGTCTTCGGCGTGGATCTGGTCGCAAGGCTGGGGCTCGGCATCGCAACGGCCTATCTCGTCTCCTTCACCATCCTCATGGCGTCGATCTATGCTCTGACCCGGGACGACCTGAAGGCGCGGCTCGCCTATTCGACGGTGAGCCAGCTCTCCTACGTGGTACTGGGCGCGGTGCTTTTGTCTCCTGTCGCGATGATCGGCGGCATCATTCATATCGCCGTGCACGCCTTCTCCAAGATCACGCTCTTCTTCTGCGCCGGATCGATCTACTGCGCCTCGGGAAAGCGAAATATCAGCGACATGGCCGGCATCGGTCGACGGCTGCCCTGGACGATGGGGGCATTCTTTGTCGCTTCGCTCAGCATGATCGGTGTGCCGCCAACTGCGGGTTTCGTCAGCAAGTGGTATCTGGCGCTTGGCTCGGTCGAAGCAGGCGAGATGGCTTTCCTCATCGTCCTTTTGGCGAGCTCCATCCTGAACGCCGCCTACTTCCTGCCGGTGAGCTATATCGCCTTCTTCGGAGCAGAGGCGTCGGGAGCGGCAAAGCCTGTCCGTGAAATTCCGCTGGTAACGATCCCGCTGGTCGCGACCGCCGCCCTGTCGGTGCTGATGGGCATCTTCCCCGGCTATTTCATCGCCTTGGCGGAAGGAGTGGTCAGATGATCAGGCACATCGTCTATTTCTTTGGCGACGAGCGCTATGCGCGGTCTCGCCGCCGGTTGTTCTATCTCGTGCTCGTTCTGATCGTCGCTGCCGATTTCCTGGTTCCGCGCGAACACGCCGAATATCTGTGGGACCGCTTGCCCGGCTGGTCGGCCGCCTACGGTTTCGGCTCCTGCGTGCTCATCATTTTCGTTTCCAAGTTCCTCGGCCACCAAGTCGGCCTCATGCGGCGCGAGGACTATTATGATTGACTTCGTCCATCCCGGCCTCCTGTTCATTCTCGGCGCCGTGCCGATCCCGTTCCTGAAGGGTTCGGTCCGCAAGGTCTTTCTGGTGCTCGTTCCCGCTCTGGCAATCGTCGCGGTGCTGACGATGGAGCCAGGCAACTATGGCGCGGCGCGCGTCTTCGGGCAGGAAATCCTGTTCGCAAAGGTTGACAAGCTCAGCATCGTCTTTGCCACCGTGTTCACCATCATGGCGCTGATCGGCATGGTTTACGCGCTGCATCTGCCGCGGGCGGGTCAGCATGTGGCGGCCTTCGTCTATGTCGGCAGTGCGTTGGGCGTGGTGTTTGCCGGTGACTACCTGACCCTTTACCTCTTCTGGGAGGGCATGGCGTTTGCCTCGGCCTATCTGGTCTTCGCGCAAGGGGGAGAACGCGCGATCCGTGCGGCCTTCCGCTATCTGATGGTGCACGTCACGGGCGGCGTCGCTTTGCTCGGTGGCATCGTGCTCCACGGGGTCGCCGCCGGTTCGTTGCTCTTCGGCCCGATCGCCGGCGGCGGTGCCGCGGGAGCAACGGCTATTGGCGGCTATCTGATCCTAGCGGGCTTTTTGCTGAATGCTGCGGTCCCGCCGCTGAACGCCTGGCTGACGGACGCATACCCCGAAGCGACCGTCACAGGGGCGGTGTTCATGAGCGCCTTCACCACCAAGACGGCCGTCTACGTGCTGGCGCGCGCATTCCCCGGGACAGAGCTTCTCGTCTGGCTCGGTGCTGTGATGGCACTCTACGGCGTCATCTACGCGGTGCTGGAAAACGACTGTCGGCGGCTGCTTGCCTATCACATCGTCAGCCAGGTGGGCTACATGGTGGCGGGCATCGGCATCGGCACCGAAATGGCGGTGAACGGAGCCACCAGCCACGCCTTTGCACACATCCTATACAAGGCGCTCCTCTTCATGGGGGCAGGGGCGGTGATTGAGGTCACCGGTCGGCGGAAGCTGACCGAGCTCGGCGGGCTCTACAAAACCATGCCTTTGACCGTTGCGCTCTATATGGTTGGCGCCTTCGCGATCTCGGCCTTTCCGTTCTTCTCGGGTTTCGTCACCAAGTCGATGGTGATCGCCGCCGCAGGACAGGATCACCGGGCGCTCGTGGTCCTGGCGCTCACGATGGCGTCGGCAGGCACGTTCCTGCACACCGGCCTCAAGCTGCCCTACTACATGTTTTTCGGGTCCGATCGAAAGCTGGAGGCGCGAGAGCCGCCCCGCAACATGCTGGTTGCCATGGGTATGGCGGCACTGCTCTGCATCGCGATTGGCGTGTTCCCGGGACCGCTCTATGCGCTCCTTCCCTATCCGGTCGCCTTCGAGCCCTATACGGGCGCGCATGTCACCGAGAGCCTTGGTCTGCTGATGTTTACCGCACTGGGCTTCGTCCTGTTCCTGAAAGCGCTCGATCCGGAAAATACAATCAGCATCGATACGGACTGGTTCTACCGCAAGGGCGCGCGAGCCTTCCTGTGGCTCGCCGAGAAACCACTGGCGCGATACGAAAAGACGGTGAGCAATGTGTCCGACTCTCTGGTCCTGCCGCTCCTGCACGGGACGGCGCGCGCCGGACTGCGGGTGGATCTCAACGGCGTCGATGCCGCGGTGAACGGGCTTGCCCGCGCCATCCTTGTTGGCGGCGGCGCGTTGCGGCGGTTGCAGACCGGCATCGTCACTCACTACGCGCTGGCGATGATCGCCGGCGTGATCGCGGCGATCGCCGTATTTGCCGTCGTGTGGCAGTAGGGGGTGTGATGGCGTTCCCTCTGCTTAGCCTGATCGTCTTCGTACCGGCCGCCGGGGCAGCGGTCATGATGCTTCTGCGCAGCGACGAGGCGGTGCGGTGGGCAGCGCTCGGCTTCACCTTGCTCGACGTGGCGCTCGCCATTGTGATGCTCGCCGGTTTCGATACCGGGAGCTCACAGATGCAGTTCGTCGAGGAGCGCCCGTGGGTGCCGATGCTTGGCATAACCTTCGCGCTCGGCGTTGACGGCATCAGCGCGCTCTTCGTCTTCCTGACCGCGCTGTTGGGCTGGGTCTCGGTGCTCGCCTCATGGGTCGCCATCGACCGGAAGGTGAAGCAGTTCATGGTCTGCCTGCTCGCCATGCAGACCCTGATGTTGGGTGTATTCACGGCGCTCGACCTGTTTCTGTTCTATGTCTGCTGGGAGGCGATGCTGATCCCGATGTACCTGCTCATCGGGGTTTGGGGCGGCGATGGCCGGGTCTATGCGGCGTTCAAGTTCTTCCTCTACACTTTGGCGGGTAGCTTGCTGTTCTTGATCGGCGTCATCGTTCTCTACTTCGAGGGTGGCAGGACGTTCGACATCCTCGCCTTGATGGCACTCGACCTGCCGTTCGACATTCAATCCTGGCTGTTTTTTGCCTTCCTCGTCGCATTCGCGGTCAAGGTGCCGATGGTCCCGCTCCATACCTGGCTGCCGGACGCCCACGTGCAGGCGCCGACGGCCGGCAGCATCATCCTTGCCGGCGTACTCCTGAAGATGGGGGCCTATGGATTCCTGAGGTTCTCGCTGCCGATGCTGCCGGAGGCTTCTGTCTATTATTCGACCCTGATGATGGCACTCTCGGCACTTGCTATCGTTTATGGCGGGCTGCTTGCCTTGGCGCAGGACGATTTGAAGAAGCTGGTGGCCTATTCCAGCATCAGCCATATGGGCTTCGTGACGCTTGGGATTTTTGCCCTCAACCCGCTCGGGCTCCAAGGCAGCATCCTGCAGATGTTCAATCACGGCGTGACGACCGGCGCCCTATTTCTTTTCGTCGGCCTGATCTACGAGCGGACCCACACCCGCAGCATCGCCGACTATGGCGGCTTGATGAAGATGGCTCCCGTCTACACCGGATTTCTGGCGTTGTTCGTGCTGTCGTCGATGGCGCTGCCGGGAACGAACGCGTTCGTGGGCGAGTTGCTGGTGCTGTCGGGCGGGTTTGCGGCCAACCTCACCCTTGGCGCATTCGCCGTATTGGGCGCGTTGCTGAGCGCGGCCTATCTGCTTGGCATGTACCGGAAAGTGGCGCTCGGTCCGGCGACCGTCGGCGCGCGGCTCAAGGTTCGTGATGTCAACGGCCGCGAGTTGGTGGCGATCCTGCCGCTTGCCGTCTTCGTGCTTTGGGTCGGGTTCTACCCCAAGCCCTTTCTCGCCATCATCGACAGCTCGGTCACGCATCTTTTGCAGCAGGTCCACGATAGGGGGAACGGCCCATGACCGCCGCAGTGCTCCTTCCGTCGATCCTCGCGAGCCTGCCCGAAATCATCGTGATTGTCGGGTCCTGCATCCTGTTGATTGGCGGGCAACTCTTGCCGAAGGGACAGGACGCCCTTCTTGTGTGGGCGTCGGTCGCTGTGGTGCTGGTCGCAGCGGTGGCGACATTCACGCTGTCCGGAGGGGCGCAGCCGGCCTATGCGGGCATGTTCGTCTCCGACCCCTTCTCCATCTTCTTCAAATCGCTGTTCTACCTGTCGATCCTGCTCACGTTCCTGCTCTCGCGAAACTATGCCGATATCGAAGGGATCGATGGCAGCGAATATTATGTCCTGCTGCTGCTTGCGCTTGCCGGCATGATGATCATGGCGTCTGCGACCGATCTCCTGTCGATCTATGTTGGCCTCGAACTGATGGTGCTCTGCACCTACGTACTGACCGGCTTCCTCAGGCGTGAACAACGCTCAAACGAGGCCGCATTGAAATACGTCATCCTTGGCGCCGTCTCGACCGGGATTTTCCTTTATGGTGTTTCACTGGTCTACGGCCTCACCGGCACGACGCAACTGGACCGGATGGCGGCGGCAGTCACCAATGATCCGCTCGATCCGGGCTTGCTGCTTGCGGTGGTCTTCATCGTCGCCGGACTGGTCTTCAAGATCGGCGCGGTGCCGTTCCACATGTGGGTGCCGGATGTCTACGAGGGCGCACCGACGACGGTTACCGCCTTCATGTCCGTCGGGCCCAAGGCGGCGGGCTTCGCGGTGATCCTGCGCGTCTTCCTCAACCCGTTGGTCGCAAGCTCCAACGTCTGGATCATATTGGCCGTTATCGCGGTGGTGACGATGGCGCTCGGCAGTTTCGTGGCGCTGGTGCAGGATAACTTCAAGCGTCTGCTCGCCTATTCCAGCATCGCCCATGCCGGCTTTGCCATTTTGGGCATCGTGGCCGGCGGTGCAGACGGGATCGCCAGCGTGATGCTCTACCTTCTGATTTACACCTTCATGAACCTCGGCATCTTCGGCGCCGTCATCATGATGCGCAACGGCAATTTCTCGGGCGAAGTCATTGAGGACTATTCCGGCTTCGCCAAGCTGCATCCGGGCCTGGCGCTGTTGATGTTGCTCTATCTGTTTTCGCTGGCCGGCATTCCGCCGACGGCCGGTTTTTTTGCGAAGTTCTACGTATTGGTCGCGCTCGTCGAGCGTGGTTTCGTCCTCCTGGCAGTGATCGCAGTGCTCCTGAGCGCTGTCGCCGCCTATTTTTACATTCGCATCGTCATGGTGATGTTCATGCGCGAACCGGAGCGGGCGTTCGAGCCGGCGCTGACGCCCCTGGTCGGCGCCGCTCTCGCCGTCACTGCCGCCGGCACGGTGGGCATCGGCCTGTTTCCAGCGTGGTTTCTCAGGCTCGCTCAGCAGTCAGCCTTCGGCGGCTGAGCGAACGGAATTGCATTGGCCTATCCGACGGAATAAACTAGCGGTTTAGGAAAGGAATGCCCTCAGTCGCTTCTCCGGGGCGACCGCGTTACCGGCCCGAATGAGCCCGGTCGCGGCTTGAGCAACGCCCCCCGATGGGTGACCGGGCTGCGCGATATGTCTGCAGCGGAATTCTTGCCGGTTCTTTTCATGATCGCCGGAATTGTCCTGGTGGCGAGCGTGACGCTTTTTGTTTCCTCGCTGTTGCGGCCGTCCAATCCCTATCCCGAAAAGAACATGCCCTATGAATGTGGCATGGACCCGGCTGGCGAGGCAGCCGGTGGGCGCTTCAGGGTGCAGTTCTTCATCCTCGCGATCCTCCTGGTCGTCTTTGATGTCGAGGCGATGTTTCTCTTTCCCTGGGCGATCGTCCTGAAAGAGATCGGTATCGTCGGCTATCTGGAGATGTTCGTCTTTATCGTGCTGCTTCTCGTGGGTTTCGCCTACGCCTGGCTGAAGGGGGCGCTGGAATGGGAGGAGTAGGAAACACCATCCAGGACAGCGTGCTGTTCACCACGGCCGAAAGCGTCATCAACTGGAGCCGAAGGTCGGCCCTATGGCCCGAGACCTTCGGCATTGCCTGCTGCGCCATCGAAATGATCTCGGCCGGCTGTGCGCGCTACGACCTCGATCGCTTCGGCGTGGTGTTCCGCCCATCGCCGCGGCAGTCCGACGTGATGATCATCGCCGGCACCGTCACCCGGAAGTTCGCGCCCGTCGTGCGCCGGCTTTACGACCAGATGCCGGAGCCGCGCTGGGTGATTGCCATGGGTACCTGCGCGATATCGGGCGGGGTCTACAACACCTATGCCGTGGTGCAAGGGTCCGAAACCTTCGTGCCGGTCGATGTGCACGTGCCTGGCTGCCCGCCACGCCCCGAGGCGCTGATGCACGGGTTCCTGCTGCTGCAAGAGAAGATCAAGAGGTCCCGCGGGCTGGCCGGGACACCTCTCGATCGGGCTGCGGCATCATGAGTATCGAACCGTCTCTCAACCGCGCTCCCATCCTGGAGCGCTTCGGCGAAACGATCGAGGATCTAGGCACTGCGCATGGCATCGATGTCTTTGTCGTTCCGCCCGAGATGATCGTCGAGTTCTGCCGGTTCCTGAAAGACGATCCGGCGCTCAGGTTCAATTTCCTTTCCGACATTTGCGGGGTTGACCACTATCCCGAAACGCCTCGCTTCGAGGCGGTTTACCATCTCTATTCATTGCCCAACCGGTGGCGGGTCCGCATCAAGTGTCGGCTTGGCGATCCGCCTGAGGTCCCGTCGGTCACCGGGGTCTGGCGCACAGCCAACTGGCACGAGCGCGAAGCCTGGGACATGTATGGCATCCGGTTTCCGGGGCATCCCGATTTGCGCCGGATCTACATGTGGGAGGGCTTCGAGGGCTTTCCCCAGCGCAAGGATTTCCCGCTCAGGGGTTACAGGGACAAGCTGAACCCGTTTGGTACCGAAGGTCCGCCACCGACGCAGCCCGACCTTGCCACCCGCGACATTCCATAGGGAGGAAAACAAAGGTGCGCGGTTTTCCAATAGGGCCGATCCGAATCCTCATGAACCACGGAGGCCGATCGACGCCGGAGAGTTGAGATGACCGAAGTCACCGAGCTTACGAGGCCGGAAGGCGAAGCGCTCAATAGCAAGGAAGTGCTTCTCAATCTCGGGCCGCAACATCCCAGCACCCATGGGGTCCTTCGGCTCGTCCTGCAATTGGACGGCGAATATGTCGAGCGGGTGGATCCACACATCGGCTACCTGCATCGCGGCACCGAAAAGCTGGCGGAAAGCTTTACCTATACCCAGATCTTCCCTCTGACCGATCGGCTCGACTATCTCTGCCCGCCGTCGAACAACCTGGCATTTGCGCTCGCGGTGGAGAAGCTGCTCGGCATCGAGGCCCCGATCCGAGCGCAATATATCCGCGTGATGATGGCGGAACTGGCGCGCATTTCCGGCCATCTTTTGATCACCGGCGCGCTGCCGATGGATCTCGGCGCCATGACCGCACTGCTCTACGTGATGCGCGAGCGCGAAATGATCATGGATCTCCTCGAGATGATTACCGGTGCGCGCATGCACACCTCCTTCTGCCGGGTTGGTGGCGTGCGCGAGGATCTGCCTGAGGGTTTTTTCCCGAAGATCCGGGAGTTTTGCGATATCTTCCCGAACCGCATCCGTGACTATGAGCGGCTGCTCGAAGACAACAGGGTATTCCTGAAACGCACCCAGGGGATCGGGGTGATCTTAGCTGACGACGCCGTCGATCTCGGCCTCAGCGGCCCGAACCTACGCGCTTCCGGCGTCGACTGGGACATCCGCCGTGACGAGCCCTACGAGATCTACGACCGGCTCGATTTCAATGTGATCACGCGCAATAAAGGCGATTGTTATGCACGCTGGCGGTGCCGGGTCGATGAGATGCGCGAGAGCATCCGGATCATCGAACAATGCATCGAGCAGATGCCCGATGGGCCGTTCCAGGTCGACATGCCGACGATCGCCTTCCCGGTCGACAAGGAGCGCGTGCATTGTTCGATGGAGGCGTTGATCCAGCATTTCGACCTCTCGGCTTATGGCTTCAACGTGCCGAAGGGCGAGGTCTATTCGGCGATCGAAGCGCCCAAGGGGGAGCTCGGCTTCTACATCATCAGCGACGGGTCGCCGAAACCGTTCCGGATGAAGGTCAGGGCACCCTCGTTCGTCAACCTCCAGGGGGTTTTCGGGGTTACGAACGCCCGCTACCTGGCGGATATGATCGCCGTGCTCGGCAGCCTCGATCCTGTGATGGCGGAGGTGGACAAGTAGCGGAGACTTCGACGTGGTGACGATGCGCGAAAAGATCGAACAGGCGGCGGCGCGGTATCCCGACCAGCGCTCGGCGATCATGCCGGCACTTTTGATCGCGCAGCGGGATCATGGTCATCTGCCGGGGCCGGTGCTGGAAGAGGTCGCCGAAATCCTCGGCGTCGAGCGGATCTGGGTCTATGAGCTCGCGACCTTCTACACACTTTTCCATACGGAGCCGGTGGGGAAATTCCATCTGCAACTTTGCGACAACGTCTCCTGCATGCTGCGGCGATCAGAGGATCTGGTGCTGCATCTGGAGAACATGCTTGGGATCCGGAAAGGCGGCACGACCGAGGACGGCCTGTTCACGCTTTCGACCGTCGAATGCCTAGGTGCCTGCGAGATGGCCCCGGTGATGCAGGTCGGCGACGACTATCACGGCAATCTCGACATCGAGCGGATCGATGCGCTGCTTGCCCGGTTGCGTGCGACGGTTCCCGACACGACCGGTGCTGATCGCGCGGCTGTGGGCCCACCGGGGAAATAGCGCCATGTTCGAACAGGTTCTTTTGAAGAATGTGGCCGTGCCGGATGGGCATCTTCTCGCGACCTATGAGGCCGGTGGCGGCTACCGAGCACTTGCCAAGGCGCTCAAGGAACACACGCCCGACGAGATCATCGATCTCGTCAAGCGGTCGAACCTACGCGGCCGCGGTGGGGCCGGGTTTCCGACCGGCATGAAGTGGAGCTTCGTGCCCAAGCGGGCAGACAAGCCGAAATATCTCTGCTGCAACGCAGACGAAGGGGAGCCTGGCACGTTCAAGGATCGCATCGTCATGGAGCGCGATCCGCATCAATTGATCGAGGGCATCGCGATCAGCGCCTATGCGATCGGGGCCGAGGTCGCCTATGTCTACATTCGCGGAGAGTATGTGCTGGCGATCCGGCGGCTGGAACAGGCGATCGCCGAAGCCAAAGCCAAAGGGTATCTCGGAGCGAGGATACTGGGATCGGATTTCAATTTCGTCGTGCACGTCCATTGCGGCGCGGGCGCCTATATTTGCGGCGAGGAAACCGCGATGCTCGACTCGCTCGAGGGCAAGAGGGCACAGCCGCGCCTGAAACCGCCATTTCCTGCCGTTGCAGGGCTCTATGCCAGCCCGACGGTCATCAACAATGTCGAGACGCTGGTTTGCGTGCCGCATATCGTTGCGCGGGGCGCTGACTGGTTCCGCGGTATCGGGCCGGAGAAGAGCCCGGGCCCGAAGCTCTATTGCGTCAGCGGGCAGGTGCGCAAACCGGGGCTCTACGAGCTGCCGATGGGCATTCCGCTTCGCGAGCTCGTCGAGGACCATGCGGGCGGGCCGCCGCCCGGACGCAGGATCAAGGCGGTAATACCAGGTGGTGTTTCCGCGCCGGTTATCCCGGAGCCGGGCCTGGACGTCGGGATGGATTTTGACTCGCTTGCTGCTGCCGGCACGATGCTGGGTTCGGCAGGCGTGATCGTCGTCGACGACACGACCTGCATGGTCAGGGTCGCCACCCGCATCATCGAGTTCTTTCACCACGAATCCTGCGGCAAATGCACGCCTTGCCGCGAGGGACTGAACTGGGTGGTGAAGGTGTTGCGCCGGATCGAAGCGGGCGAGGGGGCGACCGGCGACATGGAGCAGTTGGACATGCTCTGCAAGGGCATTTTCGGCAACACGTTTTGCGCTTTGGGTGACGGCGCGGCGATGGGATTGCGGGCTTCGCTCGCGCATTTCCGTGACGAGTTTGTCGCCCATATCGAGGAGCGGAAGTGTCCGTTCCACTAGGGGGCGAGTAAGTCATGGTCAGCGTTGTGATCAATGGGCAAACGGTGGAAGTCGAGGCCGGTGCGACTGTGTTGCAGGTCGCCCAGCGGTTGGGCATCGAAATTCCGACCTTCTGCTACCTGAAGCGCCTGCCGCCGCTTGCCTCCTGCCGCATGTGTCTTGTGGAGATCGAGGGACTGCGACGGCTACAGCCGTCCTGCGCCACCGCGGTCACGGACGGCATGGTCGTGCGGACCAACACGACGCTGATTGATGAAACGCGCTCGTCCATGCTTGACATGCTGCTTGCCAACCATCCGCTCGACTGCCCGATCTGCGACAAGGGCGGCGAGTGCGAGCTTCAGGACATGGTGATGGCCTATGGTCCGGCGAAAAGCCGCTTTCGGGATCCCAAACGCGTCTTTCATTCTCGCGACATTCGCCTGAGCCCGGTTGTGATCATGAACGTCAACCGCTGCATCCAGTGCCAGCGCTGCGTGCGGATGTGCGAGGAGGTTGTTGGCGCCGTCGCTCTTGGCACGGTCGAGAAAGGCATGGATACCGCCGTCACCGGCTTCGAGGGTAGTCTTGCCAGTTGCGACCAGTGCGGCAACTGCATCGAAGTCTGCCCGGTCGGCGCGCTGATGAGTTTCCCTTATCGATACAAGGCGAGACCCTGGGATCTCGCCGAGACCGATACTGTCTGCCCGCATTGCGGCACCGGATGCCAGTTGACCGTCGGGGCGCGCAAGGGCGAATTCTTGCGGGTCCGCTCCAAGGAGGAACATGGCGTCAACCGCGAAACGCTTTGCGCGCGCGGCCGGTTCGGTCTCGACTTCATCGAGGGGCATGATCGGATCAAGCGACCGATGATCCGCCGCGACGGCGTCCTGGTTGCGGTTTCCTGGGATGAGGCAGGAGACTATCTGCGCACGCGGCTAGCGGAGGTCGAAGGCAAAGCTGCTGGCGGCGTCGTCTCGCCGCGCCTGCCCAATGAAGTCCTCTACCAGTTCCAGAAGCTCATGCGCACGGTCTTTTCGACCAGCAACATCGACAGCTCGTCGCGCTGGTCGACGCCCTTCGATGCACTCGCTCCGCTGATGACAAGCTATACGCGGGCGCCGCTGAAAGAGGTGCTCGACGTCGACTGCGTGCTTGTGATCGGTGGCAACGTGACCGAGGAAAACCCCGTAACCGAATACCTGCTGCGGGATGCGGCGCGGCGGCGCGGCACCGGACTGCTCATGCTAGCGACGCGGCCTTCCCGTCTCGATGCCGATGCGCAGGTTGTGGCTCGCATTCCGCCAGGCGGAGAGGCCAAGAGCATTGCGGCCGTGGTCGCCGGGCTAGGTGTGGCGGCCGGCGAGAGACTGTCGGGCGACACTCTTGCAGAATTCGAACTGATAGGCGCCAAGCCGGTGAGCGGAGACAAACCGGATCGTTTGGCCGCCGCGCTCAACGAGGCTAGCACCGTCGCCGTGCTCGTCAGTGTCGACCTCCTGAGGTCCTCCGAAGCGCGCGCGACCTTGCAGCAACTCTCAAACCTGCTGAAACTTCTCCGCCTCCTCGGCAAAAGCCCGGCATTGCAGATCCTCTTCGACCGCGCCAACCAAATGGGCGCCTGGGACATGGGTGCGGTAGCGGGTGCCTTGCCAGGGCTGCAGGCGGTGGCCGCCGATACGGCGCGCGCCGTTCCTGCGCGAAATTGGGTCGCAGAGATCCACCATGAGCCGGGTGCCGATCTCGACGGGATGCTGGATCTCTGCGCGGCGGGGCAAATGGGCGCGCTCTACCTCGTCGGGACAGACCCCCTGATCTCCTATCCAGACAGGGAGTTTGTGGCCCGTGCCCTTGGTGCCGCCGATCTATTGATCGTACAGGACAGTTTCCTTACGGAGACGGCAAGCCTTGCCGACGTCGTCTTGCCGGCGGCGGGCTACGGCGAAGAGCCTGGCAGCTTCACCAACAACGAGGGACGCGTCCAGAAAGTCTGCAAGTTCCGGGAACCCGTTTTCGAGGCGAAAGGCAATCTCGCGATCTTCGATCTGGTCGCGACTTTGCGTGGTCAACCATTGCAGCCTTCGACGCAGGCCGAGATTTTCGATGAGATCGCCCGGCTGCTACCGGCTTACCAGGGGCTGAGCTGGGCCGGACTTGGCGCCGACGGCGCCTTCACGAAGGCAGACCCGACACCATCGGCGGTTGCCTTCCATCCCCTGCCAACTGGTTCGCAGACGCATGACAGGCTGATGCTCATCACTGGCAACTGCCTGTTCCACAACGGCTATCTTTCGGAGCGCTCGGAAATCCTGAACACGGTCGCCAACGACCCCTATGTCGCGATGAGCGCTGAAGATGCTGCAGAGCTTGGCATATCGAATGGCGATCAGGTGGTCGTAACGTCATCCCGCGGTGAACTGGTGGCGCAACTCAGGGTCGAGAAGCTGTTTCCGACGGGCCTCGTCTTCGTTCCCGAAAACTATCGGTCCCTGCGCCTCAACAGCCTTATGCGGCGGGGCGAATACCCGTGTCCCGTCAATGTTCAAAAAGCGCAGACCGCTCACCAAGCCGAGGGCGTGAACCGGGTCTGGCGTGGAGCTTGAGGCTGCGGCGCGCGCCCGCGGGGCCTAGGGATCCCGACCCGATCGGCGCGAGTTTCATCAGTGGTAACCGGCGCCAGCGATGTATTCGTGCAGGTGTCGCTCGGTGCGCTGTGCCTCATCGAGCCGATGCTTGACGACGTCGCCGATGCTGACGACGCCGACAATGGCTTCGTCCTCAATGACCAGCACATGGCGCGTGCGTCGTTGCGTCATGATCGACATCACCAAGGGCAGCCCATCGACAGCCGAACAGACGGCCACGTTGCGGTTCATGATATCGGCAACCGGCATCAGCGCTGCCTCGGGTCCGTATTCCGCAAGCGCGTTGCAGCAATCCCGCTCCGACAGCGTGCCGAGATACCTTCCGGGCGCGTGGCTGACGACCACGAAGCCGATATTGTTGTCACGAAAGAGCCGCAGGATCTCCACCATCGTCTGGTCGGGAGCGACCGCGATCACTCCAGCACCCTTGTCCTTCACGATTTCACCGACAAACATTTCAACCTCCTATCTGCGCGCGCCGGTTTGATCGCTGCTCCTCACGTTCGCCGGATGTTGCGCCACCAGTTGTACCCATGCGGTTCGCTTGTCTCGACCAGCACGTCCTGTTCTGTGTTCAGGCGTGCGGTGACGACGCCACCGCCGGTCATTGCCTTTCCAGGTTTGCCAAGCAGATCGTCACGTCCGATCACCAGGTCACGTGACGAGTAACTTGAGAATTCATACTGCTGGCCAAGTGCGATGGCGTCCGCCGGGCAGGCGTCTTCGCACAGGCCGCAAAACAGGCATCGGGCCGTGTCGATCTCGAATTTTGCCGGGTGGCGGTTGCCTTTCTCGTCTTCATAGGGAACGACCTCGATGCAATCGCAAGGACAGATGCGAGCGCAGAGTTCGCAAGCGACGCATTTGATTTCGCCCGCATCGTCCCGTTTCAGGAAGTGATGCCCGCGATAGCGCGAGTAGGGGAGCCACTTCTCCTTGTCCGGATACTGCATGGTGACGGGCTTGGAGAACATATAGCCAAAGGTCAGCGCAAAGGCGTTTGCCAAATCGGCAAAAAGCGCCCAGCCGATCCATGTTCCAGCTCTGTCGACTACGCGTGACATCGTCGCGCCGTTCTACAGCGGTGTGCGTCTATTCCAACGCGGGAGGGTCGCTGTCGTCCCTTCGATTGCTGCACGCATCTTCCCAAGACCGACACCGATCTCGCAAGGCACGTGAAGAAGCCGCCACGGCTCCTAAGTGAAAGCAATTCCAGAGATAATTATGTTCGCCATCGACAGAGGAAGCAAGACTTTCCATCCGATTGCCATCAGTTGGTCATAGCGATAGCGGGGCAAAGTGAAGCGGAACCACATGAACACATAGATGAAGAATGCCACCTTGAGTGCAAACCAGAGAAGCGGTGGCAGCGGAAGCAGAATACCGTTCCAGCCGCCGAAAAAAAGGATGACGGAGAGGACCGATACGAGCAGCACGATAACGTATTCGCTGACCATGAAGAACGCGAAACGGATGCCGCTGTATTCGGTGTGGAAGCCGGCGCCGAGATCCCCCTCCGCCTCGGCGAGGTCGAAGGGAATGCGCTGCGCTTCTGCCAATCCCGCGATGAAGAAGACAAAGAACCCGATCGGCTGGTAGACGACGTTCCAGAGATCGCTCTGGGCGCGCACGATGTCCACGAGGTTCATCGATTGTGCCAGCATGACAACGCCGATGACCGCGAACCCCATGGGAATTTCGTAGCTGATCATCTGCGCACAGGTCCGGAGACTGCCGAGAACCGCGTATTTGCTGTTGGCGGCCCAGCCACCGAAGATGACGCCATAGACCTCCAGCCCGATCACCGCGAAGACGAAAAGCAGTGCCACGTTCAGGTTGGAAACGTAGAGCGTGATCTCCGCATTGAGCACCGAGATGCTCTCGCCGAAGGGGATCGCGACGAATACGACAAAGGGTGGAGCGAGCGCCAGGATCGGCGCCAGCTTAAACAGGAAACGATCGGCCTCTGCCGGGATGTGATCCTCTTTCGTCAGAAGCTTGATACCGTCTGCCACAGGCTGCAGCAACCCGTGCCATCCCACGCGCATGGGTCCCATCCGTTGCTGCATATGGCCGGCAATCTTTCGCTCCAGCCAGGTCAACGGCAAAGGCAGGAGAAGCAGCATTGCGATCAGCAACGCGATCTTGATGGCGATGAGGCCAAGGGCGATGAGAAGTTCCATGATCAACGGCCACCTGGAAAACAGGCTGATACGCGACTGGATTGGCCCAACTTAACCGTCGAGGGCTTCGGGCACTTCTAGCTTTCGCGATTTTCTCATGAAACGGTGGTTGCGGACAAGCTACCGTTTCCCGTTATGTGCTGGACCTGTCTCACAATCTCGCATCACGGTCGATGCTGCACCGCTTCCTTTTCCGTTCCGGCCTTGGCGGACAACCATGTGGCGCCCAATTGGCCATGGTGAAAGCCGTTGGAAAACGACGCGCCGGGGTAGGCGCTACCCAGGCGTGCCAAACCCTCGGCCGTCGAGCATCGTCCAGCGATGGTGTCGTCAAAAGCCCGGGCCACGGCCAACATGTCGCAGTGCTGCGGCGACAACCGGATGCGGGACGCGCCCGCAACGGCAAGCTCCGGCAGTTCTTGAATGAGTGCCTGGCAGGTATGCGACATGGTCTGCACGCCATTGAGAGCCAGGAACGGCTGGCGGTCGAGCGTCTCAACGGTCAAGCCATCCGGATCCTCTGCGCAGACGAACTGGCAATTGTCCTTGATCAGCCCCTTGGAGCGCGCATGGGCGCAGCGCGCCGAGATCGCCAGGGGAACGCGACCGAAGGCGAAGATCTCGAACGCGACCGCCGGAGTTTCTTCAATGATGCCGCGCACCGAGGCCATCGGTAACTCCGGCGGGAGACAGATGCTCGTCGCCCCCCTTGATGCCAACAAGCGCGCCGTGGCGCCGTTGTAGACGTTGACGAGCGGCCCGATCGAATGCGGCTTGCCGGTAAGCAATTGCAGTGCGGAAAGGTCGTTGGCCTCGATCGGATGGGTGCTATCACGCGAAAGCCCGCGCACGAGCTGGCTTTCGCGCTCCAGCGTCACCAGCGCCAGCGAAGTGAGGCTCACCTGTTTGCCGGCGCTCTCCAGCCGTTCGATGACCTCGACCACATGCGGCTCGATGAAATGCAGACGCTTCGAGCAGACGGCCTCGCCGATCGTCACATGGGCGAGCGGCGCCTCGTCGGCGATGCGGAAATAGAAATCGCGCCACTTCGGGCCGTCCCAGAGATAATAGACCGGGCCGAGGCTCAAGGTGGGCTTGGATGGGCTCGCAGTTGTGGTCATAGGCCGATTACCTCCACCGCTTTTCATAGGCGCCTGTTGTTGTTTTCTGGCCTTCGCTGAGCGCTTTCAGCCGCGCCACCAAGGCGGGCCGCTCGGCCACACTGGCGCTCAGTGCCCGCCTCATGACCGAGACCACTTCGGCGACATAGGCCTTGCCGCGTTGCCGACCCTCGATCTTCAGCGCGCTGACCCCAGCTGCACGCAGCGCATCGATATGATCCATCACATCGAGCGAAACCGGATCCTCGAAGGCGTAGCCACGCTCCTCGGCAATGTCGAAACGCCCCTTGCAGAGGGTGGGATAGCCTGCGGCCTCGCCGGCCGGGAAGCGGTTGATCGTGTAGTCGCCGAGCTCGGAGACGAGTTCGCGCCCATCCTGGCGATAGCGCACATGGCTTGCGGGCGAACAGACGCCGTTCATGTTGGGCGATTTGCCCGTAGCGTATGAAGAGAGCGAGCAGCGCCCCTCGGCCATGACGCAGAGGCCACCGAAGGCAAAGACCTCGATCTCGCAATCGATCTGCTTGGCGAGGCGAGCAATGTCGGCGATCGTCAGCGTGCGCGGCAGCACGACGCGTTTTGCCGCGAAGGCCTCGACGAGGAAGCGCACGGCATCGGCATTGGAGGCCGAGGCCTGCACCGAAACATGCAGCCGCTGCTGCGGATGGCGCTCGACCGTATAGGCCATCAGGCCGAAATCGGCGAGGATGACGGCATCGGCACCGAGTGCAACGGCGTCATCCACCGCCTGATGCCAGAGCGTCTCCTGGCCGGCGCGCATGAAGGTGTTGATCGCGACGAATGTCATCACCTTGCGCTGCTTGGCATAGGCAATGGCGGTGCGGAGTTCCTCGCGGGAGAAGTTCAAACCGGGAAAATTGCGGGCATTCGTCTCGTCGCGAAAGCCGCAATAGACCGCGTCGGCGCCTGCATCGACGGCTTCACGGAAGGCGGCCGGCGTGCCGGCGGGGCAGATCAGTTCCATTGGGGAACCTCCTCCTTGAGAACACCGCCAAGCATTCGCTCGCGGATCTGTTTTCCCGCGCGGCGCACGAGCGGCGCGAACGGTCCGCTCATGCCAGCGAGATCGCTTGGAAGATCGATCTCGCAATCGTCGAGCGCGTTTCGAAGCGCCAGCATCGCCTCCATGTCGCCGCTGACGGTGAGATCGCGCGAGAAGAAGACGGCGTCGCCGTCGATGCGTCCTTCGAGCAGCGCCAAGAGCAGGACAAGCTCGCCTTCCATGCAGGCGTCTGACGGCGGCGCGTGCTCCTTGCGATGGACGGAAATACGCGGGATTGCTGGTTCGACGAGAAAGCCGATCGGCAGATCGCGGGGCAGGAAGGCGTAGCGCTTGTCTACATGGTCGGCGAGGCGATCGAAGAGACCGGGATGGGACTCGATCACATGGGCGAAGACGCGTCGCACCACGCTTTCCATGGCGGCGATGGGAATGAAGTTGAGGGGGGCGGTGATCGCGAGCGGAAGTGTCATGACGACCTGCGGGATTGCCTGTGGAGGAAGAATCGGAAGATGCGGCGCATGCTAGTCGCCTGGGGCCGCCGGTTGTTTGCGCCACGTCAAAGACAAGGGCCATTCGCCGCCACAAACAGGCTTCATGAACAGGATCTTCCGTCCGTCCAAGGGCTTCACAACGCTGCGGGATTTTGTCGATACGCTTGAGCGCGAAGGCGACCTGAAGCGGATTTCGCGGCCGGTTTCGCTGGTGCACGAGGTGACCGAGATCCACCGCCGGGTACTTGCCGCCGATGGTCCGGCGCTGCTTTTCGAGCAGCCGGTCGACGCCTCGGGTGCGGTGCAGCCGATCCCGCTTCTTGCCAATCTCTTCGGGTCGGAACGGCGGATCGAACGTGGTTTCGGGCTGGCGCCGGGCGGGCTCGATGCGCTTGCCGGGGAGTTGGCGGAACTGCGCGATCCGAGAGCACCACAGTCGCTGCGCGACGCCTGGGACCGGCTGCCTCTACTCCGATCGGCGATGTATATGCGGCCGCGCAAGATAACGCGCGCACTCTGCCAGGAGGTCGTCTGGCGCAATGAGGAAATCGACCTCGGGCGCCTGCCGGTTCAATGGTGCTGGCCGGGCGAGCCGGCGCCGCTCATCACCTGGCCGCTGGTGATCACGCGCGCGCCGGATGATCCCCTGGATGTCAATGTCGGCATATACCGTATGCAGGTGCTGGGGCCCGATCGCGCCATCGTGCGCTGGCTCGCCCACCGCGGCGGCGCCCGTCACCATCGCCTTTGGCAACGCTTGGGTCAGGATATGCCGGTCGCCGTCGTCATCGGTGCCGATCCGGCGACGATCCTTGCAGCCGTCATGCCGCTGCCCGATGGTTTGAGTGAGCTCAATTTCGCAGGGCTGCTTCGGCGCGGCAGGACGGAGCTCGTCAAGGCGAAAACAGTACCCCTTTCGGTCCCGGCCAATGCGGAGATCGTGCTGGAGGGTGCCGTCTCGGCCGTCGAAACGGCGGAGGAGGGCCCCTATGGCGACCACACCGGCTATTACAATTCGGTCGAGCCGTTTCCCGTCATGCGCCTGTCGGCGATCACCATGCGCCGGAACCCGGTCTATCTTTCCACCTATACCGGCCGGCCGCCGGACGAGCCTTCGCGGCTCGGCGAGGCGATGAACAGGCTGTTCGTGCCGCTGGTCCGCAAGCAGTTTCCAGAAATATCCGATCTCTGGCTGCCGCCGGAAGCCTGTTCCTACAGGGCCATGGTCGTCTCGATCGACAAGCGTTATCCGGGGCAGGCCAAGCGCGTGATGATGGGGCTATGGTCTGTCCTGCCGCAGTTTAGCTACACCAAGCTGATCATCGCCGTCGATCCGGATATCGACGTGCGCAATTGGTCCGATGTGATGTGGGCTCTTGCCACCCGCTTTGACGCCAGCCGCGACGTGACCGTGATCGAAGGCACGCCGATCGACTATCTCGACTTCGCCTCGCCGCGGTCCGGCCTCGGCGGCAAGCTCGGGCTCGATGCCACCAACAAGATCGGCAGTGAAACCGACCGTGAATGGGGACGGGTGCTTGAAATGTCGCCGGAGGTTGTCGGTCAGGTCGATGCGATCTGGACCGGCCTCGGGCTTGGAGGCCTCGAGCCTGGAGGGCCGGCGCGATGACCCGGATGAAGATCGTCCTCGCTGTCACCGGCGCCTCGGGCGCTGCGATTGCCGTGCGCATCGCCGAGCAGCTCAGCGACATCGACAGTGTCGAGCTGCATCTCGTGCTATCGCCGGCGGCGCATCGCACGCTCGGACACGAGGTTGGTGCAGAGGCGCTGCCGTCCCTGCTGCGTAGGGCCGCGCGGACCTATAACCACGCAGACATCGGCGCGGCGATTGCGAGCGGGTCGTTTTCGACGGCGGGCATGATCGTGGCGCCGTGCTCCATGCGCACGCTCGCCGCGATCTCCGCTGGCATGGCCGACAATCTGGTCGTACGTGCAGCTGACGTGCATCTGAAGGAGCGGCGCAGGCTCGTCCTGATGGCGCGCGAGACGCCGCTGCATCTTGGTCATCTGCGCAACATGTGCGCCGTCACCGAAATGGGGGCAATCATCATGCCCCCGGTGCCGGCCTTCTACCATCGGCCTGAAACGGTCGAGGCCATCGTCGACCATCTGGCTGCGCGCGCGATCGACCTCCTGGCGCTGCCGATCGCCCCTTTGGCAAAAGCCTGGCAGGGCGAAGGCTAGTTCACCTGAAAGCCCGACACTAGCCGAGTGCACTGGCCTGGAGCAGCGGGTCGGCGCCGAAGAGGACCTCGTGACCGCCGAGCAGCAGCCAGACGGCAATCGCGACGGTCGCAAAGACGGCGACGATCATCACGGGATCGGCGCGCAAGCGTGTTTCACCCCGGATGATCGCTGCGAAGGGCCAGACCGATGTGCCCTTCGAGGCCGCTTGCCAGCCCTCACCGAGACGGCGGCGGGCGCGCTTTTCGAGCATGAAGAAACCGCCGACGGAAAACAGCGCGAAGCCACCGAAAAGCACCAAAGAGCGCAGGTCGCCATTGGGCACGATGTGACCGGCGGCCCAGAGCAGGAAGCCCCAGAGCACGGGGTGGCGGGTGATCGTTACGATGGCGCCCGGCCGTTCGTTTCCCTGATAGATCGAGATGGACAGCGGGTTCTCGCTGAAGAGACCGGTCAGCACGAGAAAGTTCCCGAGCGGCGCCAGAACGAAGGTCACCCAGGCCTGCCAGGCGGCAGGCTCCCAGAGCGGGATGAAATCGAGTTGAAGTGCTGCGTGAAAGACGAAGCCGAGCGCAAGCACGGAGAGCAGCGAGTAGACCGCTAAATAGGTCGAGCGGCCGAGCCAGTCGATCAGGCCCTGGCGCAATGCCGGCCAGGCTGGCACGAGATGGAGCAGGAGGAAGACGGCAAAGGCGAGGAGAAAATAGCTCATGTCTGCCGTCTCACGCATGGCGCCAGAGAAGCAGGCGTTCCGTCGCGATGTGCCGGCGGACGGTTTCGAAGAAACGTCGCAACATGTAGCCGATCGCGTTCCAGGTAAGCGATGCCCTCTCGTCGAGCACAGCCTTCAGCACGCAGACCAATTCGACGGCGGCACGGTCGTCGTGGTCGTGCTCCGCGCGCAGTCGGGCGATCAGATGCTTGCGATCCTCGGCTGTTCGCTGATCTTCGACTGCCGGAAACAGAACCGTCTCCTCCAGCGCGTGGACGCGCCTGAGCCTCTCGGGCAGTTCCGCCATGATCACGCGACAGCTCGCTGTATCGATGCGACGGGGGATCGAGTCTGCGAGCGTCTCGAGCCGATCGCATAGATCGAGGAGCGCGCGGTAGGCCTGTCCCAGCTCCTGTTGTCCTGAAAACTGCTGCTGCATCGAGCGTGCTCCGTTGGGTGTTCGTGTCTGACCTACACCCGACGGCAACGATCCTCTTTGACATTTCTCAAAGTCCGCGCCGCGCCCGCTCGCCGTTCTGTAGCACCCGTCGAAACGCGGCATGTTTTCGTCCTCGGACGGTCGAGGCCATCAAAGGAGACATAGGGTGGGACGTCGACGCGCAAAACGCGCCGGCTTGGGTGCAATAGGGACGCAGTTGACCCCATTGGGGTCATTGATTGGAACGCGAACGCATCCGGTCAAGCCATGCGGTGAGCCTTGATCTTTCGCGGACCAAGCCATGCTGGTCAAAGTGGTGAACACAAAAATGCGCCCATGAATCTTCAAACGCCATTTCCATATCGCCGGTGACCGAGGTGGTCCCTAGTCCGATCTCGGCATAGGTAAACTCGAAACTGCCGCTCGGGCGTGCCATGGCAATGTGGAATGGTTGACCGGTGAACTCGTTGATCATCGGCCGACCATTGCTGCGCATGACGCCGGGGATCTCTACCCTGGCGGTTCTCAGTTCCAAGTCGGCTTCAAGATGGATCGGCAGGAACAATGTCTCGATGAATTCAGAGCATGTCGACGCGAAAACCGAAAACAGATTGCTCAAAGGTTCGCCGGCCTCACCGGAGATGATCGCTTCAAGCGCGCTCCGTTGAGGTTCATTCGCGCGCTCGTCGATGACGATCAGCCGCCGGCCGTTCCCGTCCTTGATTTCGCCGGGCCACTTGTAAATCGCAGCCCAGTTCAGGCCGGCGATCGGCGTGTCCTTGAAGTGGCCTTCAACGACGTTGCCGACGAATGCCGACTGGCAATGGCCGTGAGTGCTTGGCAGGTTGAACTGGCAGCCGCAATTCATAGCGCAGTTGCAGTTGTCGTAAGTCTCGCTCTTGAAGAGCCACTGGTCATCCATCCTTCCGTCCTCCCCTGATCCGTGAGAGGGCAGTGCGTCATGGTGAACGCTTCTGCATCGCTCCGCACCCGTTGCGCTGACGGGGCACGCGCCTGCTTTGAATGCGGAAGAAGTGGAATTTTACCAGTGTCGAAGGGCCGCTACAATCGGCGCCGACAGCCGGGCCGAAGCCCTCGCGGGTCAGCGATCAAGGAAGAGGACAATGGCGACCGCGATGGAGGAAAGGACCGCCGACAGCGTCGCGCCGCGCTGAAGCACGCCCATGCGATAGAGCACGAGGGCGAAGACGATGATGATGGGAGTGGCGACCGAAAGGCCGATCTGTGCGTCAGTCATAGGAATGCTCCTTTGTTCACTGGCAATATCCCCGCGCCCCTTGGCCTTCTTTGCTGAAACGCAAAGACAGGATGCCCGCCTGCGCCTAGCTCCAACGGCGATTTTTTCGAACGGAGGCGCTGACATGGATGCCCGCAGTCATCCGATCGCCGTGGCGGCGGAAGAGGATATGACGGACACCCCCCTGCTGCTCTGGGTGCTCGTCTGGAGCGAACTTGTCGCCTTCGGCATTCTGCTCGTCGGCTTTCTGGTTGTGGGCGTCATCCAGGCAGACGCTTTTGCCGTTGCCCGCTTGCATCTCGATCCGCTGCTGGCGGGTATCAACACGCTTGTTCTGCTGACCAGCGGCTGGCAGGCGGCCCTGGCGACAAGGGCGCGCGCATTGCTGGGGCAGCGCCGGCGGGCGCTGGTCAGTGCCGCGCTCTTCGGCATCGCTTTCGTGGCCATCAAGCTTTTCGAATACAGCGCCGAAGTGGGTGTTGCCGGCGATCTTCAGTTCGGCTCCTTCTTCGAACTCTATTTCCTCGTCACCGGCTTCCATCTGCTGCACGTCGCCTTCGGTGCCTTCGTGCTGCTCATCGTGGCCTGGCAACCGAAACCCGGCAATGTCGCGCTGATCACCACGCTCTGGCACGTGATCGATCTCGTCTGGATCGTGATGTTTCCGCTCGTCTATCTTGCGTGAGAGCCATGACCGATCGCAATCCAAGACAACTGTTCAACACCTGGCTTTTGCTTGCCGCGACGGTGCTTTCGGGCATGACACTGATGGCTGTCGGTGGGCCGACCATCCCCGTCATCGCCGTCCTGCTTGGGCTTGCGATCGTCAAAAGCCGGCTCGTCGCGCTCGATTTCATGGGGCTCAGGCATGCGCCGTCTGCCCTTCGTCTCAGCCTTTTGTTCTGGCCCGCAACACTCGTCCTCATCGCCGCAGCTAAGCTGATGCTTGGGACCATTCTCTTCACTTAAGGCGAGCCGCCGACTTGTTTGCCGAAACGCAAAGAAGCTGCCGTCGATTTCCCTAGACATGGGGTCGCCCCGATTGTTGCCGGCGTCGAAAATGCCGACGCCACACGGGGAGGGGATCAGATCAGCCGGCCGCGCGCTTAGCGGCCATCTGAAATCGAAAGGACCACGTGATGGCAGAACGCCTCACCAAAACCGGGGCCCGTAACGTCTTTTACGGCGGGTCCTTCTTTTTCTTCGCAATCTTCGTCGGGCTCACGGCCCACAGCCACTACTACATGCGGACGACCTCGACGGACGAAACGACGCTGACGGATGCGGTCGCACGCGGCAAACACGTCTGGGAAAAGAACTCCTGTATCAACTGCCACACGTTGCTCGGCGAGGGCGCCTATTTCGCCCCCGAACTCGGCAATGTCTGGAAGCGTTTTGGCGGTGAGTCTGATCCGGATGGTGCCCGCGAAACGCTGAAAGCCTGGATGGCCGCCCAGCCGACCGGCATCGAGGGGCGGCGGCAGATGCCGCAGTTCAACCTTACCGAACAGGAACTGAACGACCTCGCAGACTTCCTCGATTGGACGAGCCGCATCAAGACCCAGGACTGGCCGCCGAATGAAGCGGGCTAGGGCGCCGCGCGTTCAAAGACGCGCTAAGGACGCCCTAACTCTTTGAACTCAGCCCATCTTATCCGCCATTCGGCGGGATGCTCTGCAGAGCAATTGGAGTGTGACACCATGAAATACCAAACCCAGAAGGTCGCGATGCTCTACTTTTACGGAGCGCTCGGCCTGTTTCTCGCCCAGGTGATGTTCGGTGTGCTTGCCGGCACCATCTATGTCCTGCCCAATACGCTCTCCGAGCTTCTGCCCTTCAACATCGTGCGCATGGTCCACACCAACGCGCTGATCGTCTGGCTGCTCATGGGCTTCATGGGCGCGACCTACTATCTGCTGCCGGAAGAGGCGGAAACCGAACTCTACAGCACGAAGATCGCCGTTGCGCAGTTCTGGATCTTCCTGATCGCCGCGGCCGTCGCCGTCGTCGGCTATCTCATGCACATCCACGAGGGGCGCGAATTCCTTGAGCAGCCCTTCGCGATCAAGGTGGGCATCGTCATCGTCGCGTTGATGTTCCTCTACAACATCACGCTGACGGTGCTGAAAGGCCGAAAGACCACCGTCACCAATATCCTGATCTTCGGGCTCTGGGGTGTCGCGATCTTCTTCCTCTTTGCCTTCTACAACCCGATCAACCTGGCGCTCGACAAGATGTACTGGTGGTACGTCGTCCACCTCTGGGTCGAAGGCGTCTGGGAACTGATCATGGCATCGGTGCTCGCCTTCCTGATGATCAAGCTCAACGGCATCGACCGCGAGGTCGTCGAGAAGTGGCTCTATGTCATCGTCGGCCTGGCGCTCTTCTCCGGCATCCTCGGCACGGGCCACCACTACTACTGGATCGGTGCGCCGGGTTACTGGCAGTGGATCGGCTCGCTGTTTTCGACGCTCGAAGTCGCCCCCTTCTTCACCATGGTGGTCTTCACCTTCGTGATGACCTGGAAGGCCGGCCGTAAGCATCCGAACCGCGCAGCCCTCCTGTGGTCGATCGGTTGCTCGGTCATGGCCTTCTTCGGCGCCGGCGTCTGGGGCTTCCTGCACACGCTGTCCTCGGTGAACTACTACACCCACGGCACCCAGGTGACAGCGGCCCACGGACACCTCGCCTTCTTCGGCGCCTATGTGATGCTGAACCTTGCGGTCATGGCCTATGCCATTCCGGAAATCCGCGGCCGCGCGCCCTATAACCAGTGGCTGTCGATGGTGAGCTTCTGGATCATGTGCACCGCCATGTCGGTCATGACCTTCGCGCTCACCTTCGCCGGCGTCCTCCAAGCACACCTTCAGCGGGTGCTCGGCGAAAGCTACATGGACGTGCAGGATCAGCTCGCCCTGTTCTACTGGATCCGCCTCGGCTCCGGCGCCGTCGTCCTGATCTCGGCGCTGATGTTCATCTGGGCGGTACTCGTGCCCGGTCGCGAGCGCAGCGAAAAGCTCGCCGGTTTTGCCCAGCCCGCTGAATGACCATCCGGCCGGCGCGGCTTGCCGCGCCGGCATCTCCCCAAGAATTCCCAGCATGGAGACCAACCTTGAGCCCTGTCCAAACTGCCATCAGTCGCGCGGCACTCGATATCCCTGCCTATAGTCCTTCCGGCAACGAATGCGCGCTGTTCGAAAGCGCCTGGGTGCGGCAGCTGCCGCTCTTGCTGAAGGGTCCGACCGGTTGCGGCAAGACCCGTTTCGTCAGCCACATGGCAGCCAAGCTCGGCCTGCCACTTTCGACCGTTTCCTGCCATGACGATCTTGCGGCCGCCGACCTCACCGGCCGTTATCTCTTAAAGGGCGGCGACACCGTCTGGGTCGACGGTCCCCTGACACGCGCCGTGCGCAATGGTGGGGTCTGCTATCTCGACGAGATCGTCGAAGCCCGCAAGGACGTGGCCGTCGTGCTGCATCCGCTGACCGACGATCGCCGCATGCTGCCGCTGGAGCGCACCGGCGAACTGCTTGAGGCGCCTTCGAGCTTCATGCTCATCGTTTCCTACAATCCGGGCTACCAGAACCTTCTGAAGAGCCTGAAGCCCAGCACAAGGCAGCGCTTCGTGGCGATCGAATTCGATTTCCTGCCGAAGAACGCGGAGATATCAGTGGTTTCTGAGGAAAGCGGATTGCCGGAGAGCCAGGTGGCGCCGCTCGTCAATCTGGCGCAGCGGCTGCGCGCGCTGAAGGGGCATGACCTGGAGGAAGGCGTGTCGACCCGGCTGCTCGTCTATTGCGCTTCGCTCATCGATGCCGGCATGCCGGTCAAGGATGCCGTCCGCGCCGCGATGATCGAGCCGCTTACAGACGAACCGGATGTGCGCGCAGCTCTTCTCGAAGTGGCCGGTTCGCTGATCGCCTGAGGTGCACCATGCTTGACTTCCTCGAGCTCGAAGAAACCGTCGGGCGGGCCTGGCACCGCTTCGTCGGCAACACCGGAACCTGGCGGCGTTATCCGGAGCAGGCGGTGAAGCTCACCGACATGATGCCGGTGCTCGCCGTATGCTTTCGCGGACACGGCGGCGAGGCGGCGGTGCAGATCGTTCCCGCCCGCGGGCGCACGTCAACCCATCGCTTGCGCTGGCGACAGCGCATGGGGCTCGGCGAAGAAAAACTCGTTCAACCAGCGCGCGACCACGCGTCGCTGATGCTGCCGGGCGAGATCGACATCTTTCCGACGAAAGACCTGAACCGCGATCTCTATCACTGGCTCGTCGCCTATATGGCGACGATGCCGGTCGAACCGGTCACGGAGACCGATCCGCTCCGTCGTGATCTGGTGCAGATATCGCGCGCGCTGGAAACGGTCGAACAGGTCTTCGAGCGGTTTCCCGGCCTGCGCCAACGGTATCGGCGTCTGGCAGAAGCGACGCTCGTTGAGCGCAAGAGGGGGGCGTTGCCGTCGATCGAGCAGCAGCTCGAAAACCGCATCCTGCGACTGCTGCGCAAGGTTACAGGTGAGACGGACACAACGCTGCCGGTGATCTTTCCGCATCGCGCGCCGCCTGGCTACCTGCCGATGCTGCCGATGCCGCTCTGGCCCGATACGCTGCTGCGCACCGAAACGACGACCGAGCGTGACGAGGATGTCGCCGCGACTCCGGGGACTCAAAGTGCGGTTGCCGAGGTCGAACACCACGTCGCGGTGCGCGAAAATCCGGAGAACCGCAAGGGCGAACGCAGCCCCTTCATCCTCAATCGCTTCGAGAAGATCCTGGCGATGGCCGAGATGGTCAACGTCGACCGCCCCGGCGACGACAGCGATGATCACGACAGCAAGGCTGCCGAAGAGCTGGACGACATGACGCTCGGCGAGCGCAAGGGACGGCCCTCGGCACGGTTTCGTTTCGACCTCGACCTGCCACCAGAAGCCGCCGACCCGACACCGTTGACGGCCGAACTCACCTATCCCGAATGGAACTACCGGACCGGTCAGTACCTCAAGGACCATTGCCGAGTGCTGGCAATGCCGGCTTCCGCCCAGGAGGAGCGGACGGAACTCGGCGAGGAAAGCAGGAGCCTGATCCGTCGGGTGCGGCGCCAGTTCGAAGTGCTGCGCCCGCGGCACGAGATGCTGCGCGCCCAACTCGACGGCGCAGATCTCGATCTTGACGCGGTCGTGCGCGCCCGTACTGATCGCGCCGCCGGCGGGCAGGGCAGTGACCGCATCCATCTGATGAGCCGGCCGCAGGTGCACGATCTGGCGGTGACGATCCTCGTCGACGTTTCGCTGTCGACCGATTCTTGGTCCGACAATCTGCGCGTGCTCGACGTGGAGAAGGAGGCCCTGCTGATCCTTGCGCACGGGCTCTCGGCCTGCGGCGACAAGCACTCGATCCTCACCTTTACCTCGCGACGGCGCGACTGGGTGCGGGTCGAAACCGTGAAGGCTTTCGACGAGGCGATGGGACCGCTGGTCGAGGCGCGCATCGCGGCGCTGAAACCCGGCTATTACACCCGCATCGGTGCTGCGATCCGGCATGCCTCGGCCGAACTTCGCCGGCAACCGAACCGCAAGAAGCTCCTGCTTGTCCTGACCGACGGCAAACCCAACGACATCGATCACTACGAGGGACGTTTCGCGCTCGAAGACAGTCGTCGAGCGGTCATGGAGGCACGGCGCAGCGGCATCAACACCTTTGCCGTCACCGTCGACCGGGAGGCGAAATCCTACGTGCCTGCCATGTTTGGTCAGAACGGCTACGCGGTCGTGGGCAACATTTCCCGACTGCCTGCGGCATTGCCGGCGATCTATCGCAATCTGGTGGGGTGAGGCGGCCAGTCGAGGGAAGTAAAAACGCCCGGCAATCGCCGGGCCTTTTCGATGAAAGCGCCCTCAAGCCGCCTTGCTGTGCGCCCTCTGGGACGCGTCGATATAGGCATCGAAGGCCGCAGCCACCGCGCGGATGACAAAACGGTGCGTGGGCCTGACCGTGATGACGCCAGCTTCAATATCGACCACGCCATCCTGCTGCAGTTCGGCCAATTTGCCGTTGCCTTCGACGAGCGTCCGCCAGTCCCTGCCATGCGCTTCTGCGATCGCGGAAATATCCGCGCTGAAGTCGCACATCAGCCGTTCGATGATTGCGGCGCGCAGCCGGTCCTCGTCTGTCAGCCGGTAGCCCTTGGTGGTCGCGAGCCGGCCGGACGCGATGCGGCTGGCATAGACGCCGGGCGGTACCTCGTTCTGGACATAACCGTCGCGCGAGCGGCCGATCGCCGAGGCGCCGAAACCGATGAGCGTTTCGCAAATGTCGGTCGTGTAGCCCTGGAAGTTGCGGCGCAACCGTCCGGCCGCCTGGGCTGTGACGAGATCGTCGTCGGGCAAGGCAAAATGGTCAAGGCCGATCTGCCGGTAGCCGGCGCTGACCAGCGCCTCGCTGATCGCCATCGCCTGTTCGGCACGAGCACTACTTCCGGGCAGCGCACTTTCGTCGATCATGCGCTGGTGCTTCTTGAAGCTCGGCACATGGGCGTAGCCGAAGACGGCGAAGCGTTCCGGCCGCATTGCCACGGCCGCCTCGACCGTCTCGACGCAGGAGCGGACCGTCTGATGCGGCAGGCCATAGATCAGATCAAAGTTGATCCCAGCGATGCCGGCGCCGCGCAGATGGTTGACAGCGTCAGCCGTCTGCTCTTCGCTTTGAATGCGGTTGATTGCTTTCTGCACGACGGGATCGAAGCTCTGCACGCCGAGGCTCGCGCGCCGGACGCCGCCTTCGCCGAGCGCCTCGGCCATGGCGAGCGTCAGCCGGCGCGGATCGATTTCGACCGCGACGTTGGCCGACGGCGACAGGGCGAAATGTTCGCGCATCAGCGCCATCAGCGCCAGGAATTCGCGCGGTTCGATGATCGTGGGTGTGCCGCCGCCAAAGTGCACTTCCGAGACCGGCAGCGGTCGGCCGACGGTTTCGGCGACCATGCGGATCTCGCCCCTCAACACATCGAGATAGTCGAGGATCGGGTCATCCTTCTTGGTGATCGTCGTATGGCAGCCGCAGTACCAGCACATGGAGCGACAGAACGGAATGTGCAGGTAGAGCGACACGTCCTGCCCCTCGGGGGTCGCCTTCAGCCAGTCGCCATAGGTGTGCTCGTCGACCGCTGCGGCAAAGCGTGGTGCGGTCGGGTAACTCGTGTAGCGCGGCAGGCGCATTTCACCATATTTCAGCAACGCGGAAGCTAACATATCGTCCTCATCTCATTGGCGATGGATGCTGCTTTCTAGGCCTCGCCGGCCGGCAGCTCTTTGCGAAAAGTCAAGGACGAGACGGTCTCGGCTAAAGCGAGATTTGTTTGCGCTTCGACAAAATGTCGCGGCGGCGCTGTCGTTAGGTTGCGGAAATCCGGGGCGTGTGCGCCGGCGTTTCCCGGACCACCATCAAGCGACGGCGCCAGAGCGGATGACCATGACCATTGCAGAGACCGACAAGCCCTTCATCGATGTGCGGACGATCCCGCCGGTAGAACGCCATCCGAAAATCTTCGGCATGGTGGACGCGCTTGCCGAGGGCGGCGCCTTCATCATCATCAACGATCACGATCCGCGTCCGCTGCACTACCAGCTGGAAACGCGCTATCCGGGCGAATTCACCTGGGAATATCTTGAGCAGGGACCCAAGGTCTGGCGCGTCGAGATCGGCCGGCAGCAGTCCTCCGGCTGCGACTGCTGCTGCGGCGGGCATTGAGCCCGCCCGGTGCGCCTCGACGGGTTCAATCGCCATGTTCGCAGCCACGCTATCCCGCTGGACCATGTCCTATTTCGCGGCGGCGCTGATCTTCCTCGCCCTGGGCGAGATCATGATGGTTCTCGGCTTCGGCTACCCGGCCTCGGCCCCTGAGGCGCCGGAGACGCTGGCGCTCGTCCATGTCGTTGTGTTGGGCTGGCTGAGCCTGCTGATGACCGGCGCGTTGCTGCAGTTCGTGCCTGTTCTCGTCGGCTGGCCGCTTTCCTTCCCGAGCGTCGCGTTGCCGGCGCTCCTCGTACTCGTCACCGGCATCGCCAGCCTGACCCTCGGCTTCGGCAGTCTTTCTGGCGCGATCAATGTTCCGGTGACGTTGCTTCCTGTTGGAGCAATTCTCTCTATCGGCGGCTTTTCGGTGCTCGCCTTCGCCTTCGCGGCCACGCTGTGGCAAGCGCGCCCGCTGCCGCTCCCGGCACGTTTCGTTGCGGTCGGTCTTGCAGCACTCCTTTGCACGATGCTGCTCGGCGGCGTCTATGCCGGTGTGCTCTCGGGCCTGATCGATGCGGAATGCGCAATAGACCTGACGATCGATGGGCTCTCGCTTCATGCCTCACTCGGCCTTTGCGGCTGGTTGACCTTCACCACCATGGGCGTCAGCTACCGGCTTTTGACCATGTTCATGCTGTCGCCGGACAAGGAGCGGACAAGCAGCCGCGTCGTCTTCGTGCTTGGCGCCCTTTGCCTCGGCCTTCTGGCCGCGGCGGTGCCGGCCGTTCTCGTGGGCACCATTGGCCGCGCGCCGCTTCTCATCCTTGCCGTTGGGTCCGGTGCCGTCGTGGCGGCGATCTATGTCGGCGATATCCAGCGCATCTATCGGGAACGCCGGCGCAAGGCGATCGAGCTCAACAGTCGCGCCAGCATCGGCGCCTTCGTCTCGCTGATTGTCGCGGGCCTGCTCTTCATCGCGCTGCTGGCGGCCGGCCGGCTCGATCTGGGTATCGGTGCTGTCGTCTATCTCGTCACCTTCGGCTGGCTGACGGGTATGGGGCTCGCCCAGCTCTACAAGATCGTACCGTTCATGACCTGGCTCGAATGCTACGGTCCGGCGCTTGGGCGCATGCCGACGCCCAGGGTCCAGGACCTCGTCACCGAGGCTTCGGCCCTGCGCTGGTTTCGGCTCTTCTATCTCACCGTCGCGATTGGGACTCTGGCCTTGCTGATCGGCAGCGCTCTTGTCTTTCGATTTGCCAGCCTCGGCCAGTTGATTGCCGTCAATGCGCTTATCCTGGAGTTCGTGCGAACACGGCGGCTGATCAACGTTCCGGCCGAAATTCGACTGCCTGACGGTTTCGTTCGACCAGGCCTGTTTCTGCCATCCCATTCCTCACGGAGGTTCCCATGAGCCAAGACCCCTACGAACTCGATGTCCGGCCGCTGCTGCGCAGCGGTGGCGATCCGTTCCAGGCCATCATGAATGCCGTCGATAACCTGGGGCCCGGCCAGGCCCTGAAGCTGATTGCGACATTCCGGCCGGTTCCGCTCTTCAGCGTTATGGCCGGTCGCGGTTTCAGCCACCAGGACCGCCCGCTCGACAATGGCGATTGGGAAGTTCTGTTTTCGCCCGAAGGCGCGGTCGACGAGATCAGGCTTTCGGCCGGCGAAACCGATCTCGACACCTGGCCCGACCCCAGCCGCCAGCTCGACTTGACCGAGCTCGATCCGCCCGAGCCCATGGTTCGCATCCTGGCAACGGCCGAGAAGATGGCGGAAGGCGAAGTGCTGTTTGCGCTGCTCGCGCGCGAGCCGCTGTTCCTCTATCCGGAGCTCGCCAAGCGCGGGCACAAATGGGCCGGAAATTTCGATGCGACCGGCGAGACCTACCGGATCCTCGTCCGCATTGGCGGGAGGCGATCAGATGTCGGCGCCTGAAATCCTTGATCTCGAAGCCAAGATCCGTGATGCCTTGCGCATCATCATCGATCCCGAAATGGGCAAGAACGTCGTCGATCTCGGCCTGATCTATGACATCGACGTCCAGGAGGGCGGCATCGCCCGCGTCACCATGACGACAACGATCAAGGGCTGCCCGGCAACGGCTTTTCTCAAGGAAGCGGTGCAGAACTGCGTCTGGTATGTGCCGGGCGTCGAATATGCGGAAGTGCGCCTGACCTACGAGCCGCCATGGTCGCCCGAGATGATGGTCGACGACGCAACCGAGTTCGCCCACGGCAGCATCTTCTGAGGCCTACACTGACTGAACAAAAGGCGCCGTTGACGCGCGCCTTTTGTTTTGGCGTAGAACGCACACTCAGGAGGCGGCACGCGGTGAGCGACGTTCGCGCGCCAGCATCGGCGCGTATTCGATCGTAAACAGTGCAAAGGCGGCGATCCACAACACACCCGAAAGCGCGACCAGGTGGTGGTAATGCGCCGGCAGCATCTCAGCCAGTGGCCGGATCAGCGCGGCGCCCGTGATCGCGACATAGGAGGCGCTGGTGAATGCCGATCCCACCAGCGGTCGTCCGGTGTGGCCGCGGCTGGCGCGGGTCATGACGGCGAGCATCATGAAGGCGATCACGCCGACGGTCAGCACGTGCATGACCGGATACGCGCTCAGGAGCTCGATCGCGCCGGCGGACATTGCCAGGAAGCCGAGCGGAACGAAGACATAGGCGGCATGCAGCACGAAGAGCAGCTTTTCCGGCCAGGTCGTCGATCCGCGCCAGCGCAGCAGGCGTACCGTATGGAAGAAGCAGGCGATAAGCGCCATTGCCGCCGTGCCGATGTGAAGGGGAGCGAAGGTCCAGGCGGCGAGTGCTGCGACGCCGACCAGGATCGCCGCCGTGTCGAAGCGGTTATAGGGCACGGGGAAATCGGTGCGGCCGAGCTTGTTCAGCCAGTTGCGGGTGAAGCTCGGCACGATGCGTCCGCCGACGATCATGATCAGCATGGTGTAGGCGCCGATTGCCAGCCGCGCTGCGGCATCGACGTCGAGACCGCCGAGCACCGAGAAATGGAACCAGATGTTTGCAGCGGACAGGAGAATGAGCCCGCTGATCACCTTCAGGTCCTTCCATTTGCGGCCGACGATCACCTCGCGGGCGCAGATCAATAGCAGCACCGGCAGGAACAGCGCCTCCATACCGGCGGCAAAGGTAAGGCCGATGATACCGCTCGAAAGGAGAGCGATGCGGCCGATGACCCAGAGCCCGAAGAGGGCTGCGAGCGGCCGGCCGGAAACCGGCAGTCTTCCCGTCCAGTTCGGGATCGCAGTCAGCAGGAAGCCGCCGAGAACGGCGGAGGAAAAGCCGAACAGCATCTCGTGCGCGTGCCAATGGGCAGCACCGTAGTCGCCGGCGAGATCGATCCCAAGAACAAGTGCCAGTATCCAGAGCATCATCGCGCCGATCGCCCAGAGGGCGGCCGCCAGAAAGAACGGCCGGAAGCCGTAGGAGAAGAGCACTGGGCCGGTGGTCGAGAGCCCGCGCGGAATGCCGCCGCTCGGTTTCGGTTTAATAAATCTGTCCAACATGATCGTGGTCCTCGTCGTGCGTGCCTGCGGACTTGCGGATGAGGCTTGATCTATCAATGGCTTCGCGGGCGCTCTTTGCGAAAACGCAAGTATCGCTGCCCGCCTTGTTCCCCGCCGCCGCAAGGGACAAAGAAAAGCGCTCTCTCAAAACGATTTGTTCCAAGACAAAGACGCAATTCGTCTGTGGCTCTACTTCTTATCTGACTGCTGGGGGACCGGTGGTCGAGACCGGAGGTAAGGCCGCCCAAGTCGGCGTTGCCCACCCTAACTCGTTGAATACAGGTGCGTTTCGCAGAAGGCCAATCCCGGCCGCTCGAACGCGCCGAAGGAGAGCAAGATGACTGAACAACTTCAGATGACCCGCCGGACAATGCTTGCCGGCGCTGCCCTGGCGGGCGCGGTTGCGCCGCTTCTCCATACCGCGCAGGCGCAGGCAGCCGGCGCCGCCACGGCTGCGGCGGCCGCCCCTGTCGACATCTCGACCCTGCCGCGCGTGAAGGTCGACCTCGTCAAGCCGCCGTTCGTCCACGCCCATGAGCAGGTCGCCAAGACCGGACCGCGCATCGTCGAATTCACCATGACGATCGAGGAAAAGAAGCTGGTGATCGACCGCGAGGGCACCGAGATCCACGCGATGACCTTCAACGGCTCGGTGCCTGGTCCGCTAATGGTGGTGCATGAGAACGACTATGTCGAACTCAGGCTCATCAACCCGGCGACCAACACGTTGCTGCACAACATCGACTTCCACGCCGCGACCGGCGCGCTCGGCGGTGGGGCGCTGACACAGGTCAACCCGGGCGAGGAAACCACGCTCCGCTTCAAGGCGACCAAGCCCGGCGTCTTCGTCTACCATTGCGCGCCGGAAGGCATGGTGCCCTGGCACGTCACCTCGGGCATGAACGGCGCCATCATGGTGCTGCCGCGCGAAGGCCTGAAGGACGAGAAGGGCAAGCCGCTGACCTATGACAAGATCTACTATGTCGGTGAGCAGGACTTCTATGTGCCGAAGGACGAGGCCGGGAACTACAAGAAATACGAAACTCCCGGCGAAGCCTATGAAGATGCGGTGAAGGCGATGCGCACGCTGACCCCGACCCACATCGTCTTCAACGGCGCGGTCGGCGCTCTGACCGGCGACCACGCTCTGACCGCAGCCGTGGGCGAGCGCGTCCTCGTCGTCCATTCGCAGGCCAATCGCGATACGCGCCCGCACCTGATCGGCGGACATGGGGACTATGTCTGGGCGACCGGCAAGTTCCGCAACCCGCCGGACCTTGACCAGGAAACCTGGCTCATTCCGGGCGGCACCGCCGGCGCTGCCTTCTACACCTTCCGCCAGCCGGGTGTGTACGCCTACGTCAACCACAACCTGATCGAGGCGTTCGAACTGGGCGCTGCCGGCCACTTCAAGGTCACCGGCGAGTGGAACGACGACCTCATGACGTCGGTCGTCAAGCCGGCCGCCATGTAGGCGACTGGCGCAAGGCGATGGCGGGGCCGCGATGTTGCGCGGCTCTACTCGCGCAAAGGCACGCGTCACCAGGCGCGTGCCGTTCCCTTGGAGAAGTCGCATGCCCAACAAAAAGAAACCCGCTGTCTCGCTCCTATCGATTGCCGCTCCGGCCGTTCTGTTGGCCGCGATCACCGGCGTGCTTTCGGCGAAGGTCGGGCTGTTCGATGATCTCAAGGATGGCGTCGATCTGGCGGTCCGGCCGCCGGTGACCGTGACGATCGCGCCGCGCCAGATGAGCTACCGGGCAGAGGGACACTTCCTGAAGAACGGCTTTGCCGTCGATGCGCCGATCGTCGTCGCCGTGCTTGAAGGACCGCTCGAGATCATGAAGTATCAGGTGACCCGCGAGGATTTTGAACGCTGCGTCGCCGACGGCGCCTGCCAGCAGCCGGAAGGTGGTCACAGCCCCGGTCTGTCGGGTGTGCCGATGACCGAGGTCAACTATACGGACGCGACCGACTATGCGGCATGGCTGACCAGGAAGACCGGCGAGGTCTGGCGTCTGCCGACGGACCAGCAATGGGCCTTTGCCGCCGGCTCCAAGTTTCCTGACGATGCGCTCGGGATCGACGGCAGCAAGGACAATCCGGCGCTGCGTTGGTTGGCGGACTACGAGCGCGAGGCGAGCCGGCAGCGGGCGAAGAACCCGCTGCCGCAGCCATCGGGCGCTTTCGGCGAGAACGAATACGGCGTAGCCGACCTTGGCGGCAATGTCTGGGAATGGACCGAGACCTGCCACCGCCGTGTCACGATCGGTGAGGGCGGCGAGGTCCTGAAGGAGCAGCCCGCCTGCGGCATCTTCGTCGTCAACGGCAAGCACCGCGCGTCGATGAGCTTCTTCATTCGTGACCCGAAAAGCGGCGGCTGCGCAGTTGGCGTGCCGCCGGACAATCTTGGTTTCCGGCTCGTGCGCGACGGACGCTGGTATTCCGGCTTTCTCTACGCCTTCGAACGCCGGCTCCAGGGAGCCGGGTGAGAGGAACAGCCGATGGAATTGCTTGGAAAACCGTCTATGCGGCACAAGGACCCGGTGCTTTTGCAGGGTCCGGCGCTGTGCTAGAGCAAAAGCAGTTTCAAATCGGCAGGACATAGGGCCAAAGTGGCTGCACTTGATCGCACACTCGTCAAATCGCTCCCCCTGTTTCAGAAGATGAGCGACCCGGAACTGGATTCGCTGCTGACGCGCGCCACGGTGAGGCGCGTTCCGCAGAACGAAGCCGTGTTCGAACAGGGGGCGGCGGCCGACTTCTTCTTCCTGCTTCTGCATGGCCGGCTGAAGGTGACACAGGTTACCAAGGACGGGCAGCAGATCATCGTCCGGGTGGTCAATCCAGGCGATCTCTTCGGCTTTGCCCGCGCACTGCAGCGCAGCGACTATCCGGGAACGGCAACCGCTGCGACCGAGAGTCTGGTCCTTGCCTGGCCGACGGAACTCTGGAACGTCTTCGTCGAGAAAAACCCCCACCTTGCGGTCAATGCTCTGCATACGATTGGCCAGCGCCTCGACGAAGCACACACGCGCATCCGCGAGATGTCGACAGAAGAGGTCGAGCGGCGCGTCGCCCACGCGGTGCTAAGACTTGCCGAAAAGGCTGGCAAACCTGACGGTGATGGTATCCGCATCGACTTCCCCATCTCCCGCCAGGATATCGCCGAGATGACGGGGACCACGTTGCACACGGTCTCGCGCATCCTCAGCGCCTGGGAAGGGCAGGGTCTCGTTCAGGGGGGAAGGCAAAAACTCACCCTCAAGGACATCCATGGTTTGCGGCGCCTGGCGGAGCGGATCGGCGGCTAGTCGTCGGGGGGGCAGCAATCCCATGTCCCATAATCCATGCCGCTGTTCGGTACGAGTGACGTGCATTTGAAAGGCCATGGTGCCTCGATACAGGATCGCACAATGGTTGCGTTCGTGGGCGAAATCGCGCGGCGTCCCGAGTAGTCGGCCGTGGGGGCATTCTCGTCCGGCGCTGGGGCCCCTGGCGTAAAGTGATGCGGTCTCCGAGGCAGGACGCGCCCTTTCGTCGTTTGTGAAGGAAACCTCGTCAACGTGTTCACAAATGCATGAGCCTCCGCAGGGGCGGAGGCTCATGCGATACGCGCGTCTTTTGAAATGGAGGAATTGCGCGGCAATAAAACCAGCACGAATCTCATCTTTAACTTGTGCTTCTTGGTTGCGCAATTACAGGTGTATTGTCGCAATTGCGATAACCGAAATCAATAAATTTTTAAGGGTTCTGACTAATCAATTTGAGTTAGGCAGGCACGCTCCCACGCCTGCCGCACGGTTGGTTTGCCGCTTGCAGTAGCAACTGGCCAGAACTGCCAGACCGTCCCGGCTAAAACCAGAACAAGGGCCGGCACGGCTACTGCTGCCCAAACCCAGCGCGCAGGCGATGACCGAACTGCTTGGCGTCGGCCTGTCCCACAAGGATGACGCGAAAGGCCCGCACCGGTTCGGCGATGTTCTTCCCCTTCTGCCAGCCCATTGGCTCGAAGCCGAAAGCCGGCTTCTTCTCGACCTCCCTGTCTCTTGAGCCTCAAGGGGCGTCTCAGAGGTTTTCCTTGAGCAAGACCTCAATGCGGATCTTGTCCTGGGCGGCATGTGGCTCGCGCGAATCGGTGCGTGCCCGCATGATCCGGATCGCGCTTCTTACGGCGTGTCCCGGGTCCTGGGCGATCACCGCATCGATGCGCTCGTCGCGCAGGCCGCCTTCGCTGAAGGGGGTGCGTTCGTGGACGACCACAGTCAGCGGCCGCAGATCGGTGAAAGATGCTGCGCCCTCCAGCGGGATCCTGGCCTCCGAGCTCAGCACATAGATCGAGACGATATCCTGATTTCGCTCCAGAATTCTCTGCAGGATCTGGGCGGCCCTGCGTTCGTCGCCATGTGTCTCTATCGATGGCAGGCACTGGAGTTGAGGAAACTGGGCATTGACGACGCTGTCGAAGCCGACGCGTCGTTGAATGCTGTCGAGTGAGAGCATCGTCTCAGCGACGATCAGCACCTTTCCCGGTTTCCCGCCGACAAACCGGCCGATGATCTTTGCCGCGGTCGCGCCGGCTGCGAAGTTGTCGACGCCCACGAAATCGGCCGTCGGCAGCTTTTCCTGTCCGGAAAGGAACTGCACGAACTTGATGCCGCGCTCGATCAGGCGCCCGATCGCGTCACGCACCTGCGGTGATTCCGGCGCCATCAATGCGATGCCATCGAATTCGTTCTCGTCTACTTCGGACAGGTATTTCGCAACCTTGTGCGGATCGTCGATCGGAATCTGGACGACGTCGAGATCGATGAGGTCACCCTTCATCGCGACGCGCGCATCCTCCACCCGGTGGATCAGTTCGCCGAGGTAAAGGTCGCCGGTTGTCGGCAGGATGAAGCGGAACCGATAGCTCTTGTTGCGTGCGAGGCTGACTGCAGCAGGGTTGCGTATAAATCCAATTTTTTCAATGGTTTCGTTGACCTTTCGAACGGCCTTTTGGCTGACGTTCGGTCGATCGTTCAGGACGCGGTCCACCGTTGCGAGGCTCAGGCCCGCTGCCTCAGCAAGATCTTTGGCCGTTGGCCGCATGCGCAACTCCTGACGTCGTCCTATTGCAATCTACTCCAACAAAATGAGCACAAAATCAAGAATTGATGTGCGCACCTCAAAAATCGCTTGCGCTGAGGTGCGCACCTCAGTTATGAATCTTCTGGCGAAGGATGCGGGCTCCAAGTGCAGCCGCGCGCCGCCAGTGCCAAGAGGATCTACGGTACGCCAACCGCCCGGCTTGGGCGCTTTCCTTCTGATGGAGGTCGGAAGGTACAAGGGGAGGAGAACCCGATGATGAAGCAGATGCTGTTGAGCTCCACAGTCATGGTTGGAGCGTTTTTCGCCGTTTCAGGTGCGGCTGGCACCCACGCCTCGGCGGCAGAGCTGACCCTTTGCTGGGCGGCCTGGGATCCGGCCAATGCGCTGGTCGAACTCAGCAAGGATTTCGAGGCCAAGAGCGGCAACACGATGAAGTTCGAGTTCGTGCCGTGGCCGAATTTCGCCGACCGGATGCTCAACGAGCTGAATTCCGGCGGCAAGCTGTGCGATCTGATGATCGGCGACAGCCAGTGGATCGGCGGTGCTGCCGAAAACGGCCAGTACATCAAGCTCAATGATTTCTTCGACAAGGAAGGAATCAAGATGGATGACTTCATTCCGGCGACCGTCGTCGGTTATGCGGAGTGGCCCAAAAACACGCCGAACTACTGGGCGCTGCCGGCCTTTGGCGACGTGGTTGGCTGGACCTATCGCAAGGACTGGTTCTCCCGCCCCGAGCTGCAGGCAGAGTTCAAGCAGAAGTACAGCCGTGACCTTGCCGTGCCGAAGACCTTTGCCGAACTCAAGGACATCGCCGAGTTCTTCCAGAAGCGCCAGATCGACGGCAAGACAGTCTATGGCGCTGCGATCTACACCGAACGCGGCTCGGAAGGCATCACCATGGGTGCCATGGACGTGCTTTACAGCTTCGGCTTCGAGTACGGAAATCCGAAGAAGGCCTATGAGCTCGACGGTTTCGTCAATTCGGCGGATGCGGTGAAGGGTCTGGAATTCTACAAGGCGCTCTACGATTGCTGCACGCCTCCCGGTCATTCCGATGCCTATATGTCGGAGGACATCGATGCCTACAAGTCCGGCCAGGTCGCCTTGCAGATGAACTTCGCCTTCACCTGGCCCGGCATTCACGTCGATGCCAATGTCGGCGGTGACAAGTCCGGTTACTTCCCGAACCCTGCCGGCCCCACGGGCATTCAGTTTGCCCAGCTCGGCGGCCAGGGCATCTCGGTCGTTGCCGCATCCGACAAGCAGAAGGAAGCGCTCGACTACATCAAGTGGTTTGCCCAGCCCGAGATCCAGAAGAAATGGTGGTCGCTGGGCGGCTATTCGGCCCTGCGTTCGGTCGTCGAGGACCCGGGCTTTGCGACGAGCCAGCCCTATGCCCAGACGTTCCTCGATTCCATGGCAATCGTGAAGGATTTCTGGGCCGAGCCGTCCTATGCCTCCCTGCTGCAGGCGTCGCAGAAGCGCTTCCATGACTATGTGGTCGCCAATCAGGGCTCTGCCCAGGATGCGCTCGACGGTCTCTCGGAGGACTGGAAGGACATCTTTGAGGACGAAGGCAAGTACTGACGCGAACGAACCACCGCCTCCCGGTGGATAGCGTCGATGCAGGGCCGGTCGTAATATCGGTGCCGGCCCTGCATGCCATCGTCTCAATGCCTTAGGGGAATAGCATGCTCCATTCATCGATCGATCGCGTCGCGCACGCGACGCCGCCGGCGGTTGCGCAACGGATCAGAGGACTGTCGGATCGCGCGATCGCCTGGATTTTCGTCGCTCCATCCATTGTACTGCTGCTTGCGATCAACATCTTTCCGCTGATCTGGACGATCCGGCTGAGCTTCACCAATTTTCGCGTGAACCGTCCGAACGAGCCGGTTCAGTTTGTCGGTCTTCGCAACTACCTCAACATTCTGACCGACGAGGATATCTGGCTGACGATGCAGGCAACGGCTCATTTCCTGATCTGGACGATCGTCCTTCAGGTTTTGATCGGCTTCTCTCTCGCCTATCTCATCAACAAGAAGTTTCGCGGCAACGACCTGTGGACGACGATCATCGTGCTGCCGATGATGCTGAGCCCCGCGGTCGTCGGTAACTTCTGGACCTTTCTCTACCAGCCGCAGATCGGCCTCTTCAATTACGCCGTCGGGTTCCTGACCGGCGCCGACCCGTCCAGCTTCTCGATGATCGGCGACACCACGCTTGCCCCCTGGGCCATCATCATCGTCGACACCTGGATGTGGACGCCGTTCGTGATGCTCATCTGCCTTGCCGGGCTGCGCTCCATTCCAAACAGCATCTATGAGGCGGCGGAATGCGACCGCGCCAGCAGCTGGCGCCAGTTCTGGACGATTACCATTCCGTTGGTGCTGCCGTTCCTGATGCTGGCCATCCTTTTCCGTGGCATCGAAAACTTCAAGATGTTCGACCTGGTCGTGCAGCTGACCGGGGGTGGTCCCGGTTCGATCACGGAGCTGACGTCGATCAACCTGAAGCGTGAAGCCTTCGAGAAATGGCGAACCGGATACGCTTCCGCCTATGCCGTGATCCTCTTCGTCACCGTCTTCGGCCTTGCATCGATCTATGTCAAAGCCCTCAACAAGGTGAAACAGAGATGAGCAGCTTTTCTGTAACGGAGCCCTCCGCACGGCAAAAGTGGTTCGCAGGCACCCTGGTCGTGCTCTATGCCGTCATCACTATTCTGCCACTCCTCTGGATCATCGGAACGAGCTTCAAGTCCCCCTCGGATGCCATTGCTTATCCGCCGAAAACCTTCTTCGAGCCGACGCTCGAAGGCTATGTGAACCTCTTCACCACCCGTACGCGTGTCACCGAAGAGCAATTGAAGGAGATGGGCGAGCCGACGACCTGGTATGACCGGCTTGTGCGCAAGGACGGGCTGATCATCGCCGGTCCGTCACGGTTCACCGAACGCTTCTACAATTCGGTCATCATCGGCTTCGGGTCGACGGTTCTGTGCATCGTGCTCGGGACTGCGGCGGCCTATGCCTTCTCGCGGTTCAAGGTGCCGCTCAAGGACGATCTGCTGTTCTTCATTCTGTCGACGCGAATGATGCCGCCGATCGCCGTTGCGATCCCGATCTTCCTGATGTTCCGCTCGCTCGGGCTGAACGACACCCATGCCGGCATGATCCTGCTCTACACGGCGGTGAACCTGTCGTTGTCCGTCTGGCTGCTCAAGGGTTTCATCGATGAAATCCCGATCGAATACGAAGAGGCGGCCCTGATTGACGGCTACACCCGCTTCCAGGCCTTCTACAAGGTGGTTCTGCCCCAGGCAGCCACCGGCATCGCGTCGACCGCGATCTTCTGCCTGATCTTTGCCTGGAACGAATACGCCTTTGCCGTGCTCTTGACGTCTGGCACCGCACAAACCGCGCCACCCTTCATCCCGACGATCATCGGCGTCGGCGGCCAGGATTGGCCGGCCGTGGCCGCCGGCGCCACCCTGTTCCTCGTCCCCGTGATGGTGTTCACGATCCTTCTTCGCAAACACCTGCTGCGCGGCATCACCTTCGGAGCGGTTCGAAAATGACAGCTTTCCTCAACCAGTTGCTTCATCTCCGCCGCGGGGCGTGGGAAATGGTGGCTTCGATCCTCATCGCGCTCGGCGTGGTCATGTTGATGCAGCCACTGTCGCTCACGCTCTACTCCTTCTCATTCCTGGTGACGCTGACTGGAACCGTGATGTTCATCATTGTCAGCCATTTCCCGGAGTAGGCCGATGGCTCAGATCAGAATTGAGAACGTGCGCAAGGAATTCGGAGCGTTCACCGCCGTCCAGTCCTCGACGTTCACGGTGGAAGACGGCGAGTTCTTCATGTTGCTCGGCCCATCCGGATGCGGCAAGACGACGACGCTTCGCATGATGGCCGGGCTGGAACTGCCGACAAGTGGCCAGATCTACATCGGCGGCGAAGAGGTCGGCATGAAAAGGGCAAGCGAACGCGACATCGCCTTCGTCTTCCAGATGTTTGCCCTCTATCCGCACATGAACGTGCGCAAGAACATCTCTTATCCGCTCGTCAGCCAGGGAACGAAGAAGGCGGACGTTGCCGCGCGCGTTGCCGAGGTTGCGAAGATCCTGAGAATTGAGGCCATTCTCGACAAGCCGGTCGGCGGTCTCTCCGGTGGTGACCGCCAGCGGGTCGCTCTCGGGCGTGCCATCGTCAGAAACCCCAAAGCCTTCTTCATGGATGAGCCGCTGGGCGCGCTCGACGCCGAGTTCCGCGAACACATGGCGGGTGAACTGCGCGCGCTGCACGATCGGATGGGGGCCACCACCGTCTATGTCACCCACGACCAGCTCGAAGCGATGCAGATGGGTGACCGGATCGTGGTGATGAACCACGGCGTCATCGAGCAATTCGGCCGGCCGCAGCAGATCTACGACTGGCCGGCGACGAAATTTGTCGCCAAGTTCATCGGTTCGCCGCCGATGAATTTCCTGGACTTCGAAGGCATGATCGGCATTGGCGGCGACAGCATCAATCTCTCCGGCAAGACCGTGCAGGTGCCGGCGTCTCGCGAAGGCAGGGCGGGCAAGCTGACGCTTGGCGTGAGACCGGAGCACATTCATTTCGCCGATGACTCCGGCTACAGGGGCCGCGTCATCGCCGTTGAATATCTCGGCACCACGCAGATCGTCACGCTCGAGACGCCCAATGGCGAGCTCAAGGCGCGCACACCCTCGAACCAGGCGGCCCGAACGGACGAAATCGTCGGTCTCGATTTCGATGCACGAACGCTTTCGCTGTTCAACGCGGAAACGGGCCGCGCCCTTGTTTCCGAGGCCAACGAGGGAGTGCTTCGCCGTGGCTGAAGTCATGTTGAGGAATGTCACCAAAACATTCGGTGCCCATACGGCACTGGACGACGTCTCGATGACGGTACCCGACGGGTCGTTCGTTGTGCTTCTGGGGCCGACGGGAGCCGGGAAAACGACGACGCTGCGCATGGTCTCCGGCCTCGATGTGCCGGATTGCGGCGAGATCTTTATCGGCGGGCTGTCGATGCAAGGGCTGACGCCGGCGCAGCGCAATGTTGCAATGGTCTTTCAGCAATACTCGCTCTATCCGCATTTGTCCGTGCGGCAGAACCTGGAGTTTCCGCTGAAGTCTCCGCTTCTGAAGACGCCGCAAAAGACGATTGACGAAAAGGTCAACGCGATCGCCGAGGTTCTGCAGATTTCGCACAAGCTCGACAACAAGGCCACTGCCTTGTCCGGGGGCGAGATGCAGCGCGTGTCGATCGGGCGGGCGCTTGTCAGAAACCCGCAGATTTACTTGATGGACGAACCCTTGAGTTCGCTCGATGCGAAGCTGCGGGCGGACCTGCGCGTCGAACTGAAGAACATCCAGGCGAAGTCCGGTGCAACGCTTCTTTACGTCACGCACGACCAGATCGAAGCAATGACCATGGCGACTCATGTCGGCGTGCTGGAAGAAGGCAGGCTCGTGCAATTCGGCTCGCCGAGAGAAATCTACGAGGCCCCGGTGAGTGTCTATGCCGCGAGCCGTCTCGGCCAACCACGCATCAACGTCCTGCCTGCCGAGTTGTTTGCCGGTTCTCCACCGAAGGCGAAATCGATCGGTCTTCGTCCCGAGCACATCGTCCAGGGAAGTGGTGAAGATGCGCTTGTGACACGGGTGGAACATCTTGGCGACCAGACACGTCTGCATCTCTCGTTCAAGCAACATGTGCTCGTGACGGTCACGGACCCGCATACAGGGTTCCGCGGCGGCGAGACGATCAAGATCCAGCCAAACAAGCCGCTGTTCTTTGACGCGGCCGGAATGCGCATCGCGTAGGGAGCGGAACATGAGTCAATTTATCAACCGCAAGGAAAATGTGGTGACCGAGGCAATCGATGGGGTGCTGGCCGCGTCGGGCGGCGCACTCTGCCGCCTCGACGGCTACCCGCACATTCGCGTGGTCCTTCGCGCGGACTGGGATCGGAGCAAGGTTGCGCTCGTCTCCGGCGGGGGCTCGGGCCATGAGCCGGCGCATATCGGTTTCGTTGGGAGGGGCATGTTGACGGCGGCCGTCTGTGGCGACGTCTTCGCCTCGCCGAGCGTCGACGCGATCCTTGCCGGCATTCTCGCGGTCACGGGGCCAGCCGGCTGCCTGCTGATCGTCAAGAACTATACCGGAGACCGGCTGAATTTCGGTCTGGCGGCGGAACGCGCGCGTGCCTATGGCCTCAATGTCAGCATGGTGATCGTCGACGACGACATCGCCTTGCCCGACCTGCCGCAGGCGCGCGGCGTCGCCGGCACCTTGTTCGTCCACAAGATTGCCGGGGCGCTTGCCGAAAGCGGTGCGGACCTCGATACGGTCGCAAGCGCAGCCCGCAAGGTGATATCGGGCACCCATACCATCGGCATGTCGCTCGATACCTGCACGGTCCCGGGCTCTCCGAAGGAGCATCGCATCCCGGAGGGACACGCGGAACTGGGGCTCGGCATCCACGGCGAGGCTGGTGTCGAGCAGGTTGCCTATTCGGACGCGAAGGCCGCGGTCGCCGCAATGGTCGAGCGGTTGCGGGCAGCCATGGACGACAGGCCGCACATAGCCCTCCTCAACAACCTCGGTGGCACATCAATCCTCGAAATGTCGGTTCTTGCGCATGAGCTTGTCCATTCCGCCATCGGCGGCCGGATCGCACATCTGGTAGGCCCGGCGCCAATGATGACGTCGCTCGACATGCGCGGGTTCTCCATCTCCGTCTATCCGGCAGAAAAAGCCGAGCTGGAACTGCTGTCCAGGCCTGTGGCCCTTCCGGCCTGGCCGGGGGTGAGCACGATCAAGCCGGTTGCCGTTCTGGCGCTACCGGACGGTCTGACACCGATCACTCCGCTGCCATCGCGGCACGAGGCAACACGGCAGTTTCTGCTTGCCTGCTGCAACGTGCTGATCGAGGCCGAAAAGGACTTGAACGCGCTCGACGCCAAATCCGGAGACGGAGACACGGGCTCGACACTGGCAGGTGCTGCGCGGGCTCTTATTCATGCCCTCGACCGTTTGCCGCTATCGGACCATACGCAACTGCTTCGCGCCATCGGGCAGGAGCTGAGCCAGACCATGGGTGGGTCCTCGGGCGTGCTTCTCGCGATCTTCTTTGCGGCGGCAGGAGACGGCGCTTCCAGTGGTCTGTCCATACGCGAGGCGCTGAAGGCCGGGCTGGCGCGCATGCAGGAGATCGGCGGCGCGCAGATCGGCGACCGTACAATGGTCGACGCCCTTTCGCCGGCGCTGGACGCGCTTGATGAAAGCGTGGGTGTCGCTGCCGAGGCGGCGCGCGCCGGCGCGGATCTCACCGCGACGCTGGTGCGCGCTCGCGCGGGGCGGGCGGCCTACATCAATGCCAAGCAACTCGAAGGGCATGTGGACCCGGGCGCCGAAGCCGTCGCCCGGCTGTTCGAGCATCTTGCACGGCATCCGTCACTCGATGCCGCTCGGCCGGCGGTTGCATCGGCCGGCTGAGGTCTTGCTGTCTGATCATTCGGAACAGGCGGAGTAAGCCGGTTTGACGTTCAGCTGCGGCAGATGGGGCAGGACTTACTGCCCTCATCGCTTGGTGGTTGTCTGCCTGAGGTCGCCAGACTTGGGCATTCAGCGTCTCGGGGGCTTGCAAGGTTCATCTGTCGCAAGGCAACCCTCGGCTCTCGCCCTTTCGGTATCGGAGGCGAAGGAACTCCGAAGGCTGCCGGCCCTCAGGGCCTGGTGTTCCTTCATGATACTCTCGCAGGTGGCTTCCGCTCGCCGCCAGAGTAGGAGTGCCACGGCGCGTCACTTGAGGCATCGCAGCCTCGTTTCATTGAGTATGTATCAGGCTGATCAGGCCGCCGATTGAATCTCTGCGCCACGAGCGAACGTCACGCGCCTATGCTATATTTCTCTGAAGGGGAATTCGAGAGCCAGCATGCACGCGAGCGTAGGGGTGGCAGATGCTCGAAAGTCGGGTCAACAAACCACGACAACCAACGAAACCTTCGCATCGCAAGGGCCCCCTCGCCGAATTTGTCGGCGAGCGGCGCATTGTCACCGCCCTCTGTTACGATCTCGTGGGTTCGACGCGACTTCTCCATTTGCTCGACATTGAAGACTATCAGGAACTGATCGCTGCATTTCAGAATGCGGCGAAACAGTCGATCGTCTCTCATTCTGGCGTCATGCAGCATGAGGCTGGAGACGGTGGCGTTGCGCTCTTCCCGTTTGAATTGGGGGCGAAGGATGCGGCATCGCTCGCCATTCGCGCGGGTCTCGGGATCGTCGAAGGTTGCGCGCGCGTTGGCCGGGAGACGGGTCGCGACGACTTGCACGTTCGCGTCGGGATCGCGACATCCGTCGCGCTCATTCAAGACACACCGGATGAGAAGGGGGAGCCGGTTACGGCAGCCGCCCTCGCGATAGCCACCCGTCTTGAGGAGATTGCCCCAGCAGACACCGTCCTTGTTTCGCAGGACACCCGCGATCTGGCCGGCAGGTCGCATGCTTTCGTGTTCAAAGGAGCCAAGACGCTCAAGGGCTTCACTGCTCCGGAGAAGGTCTGGCGGGCGCTCGGGCACAAGATTGACGTCGACAGGTTCTACGCGTTCGGCAGACTTGGCGGCCCCTTCATTGGCCGCGAAAGCGAGTTGAAGACGATTGCAGCCTGTTGGGAAAGGGTCGCCGCGACGGGTGGCGAGATACTGCTGCTTGAAGGAGAGGCAGGCATCGGAAAGTCGCGGCTTTTGCGGGAAGTCCGCAAGATGACGCGCGACCGGCGATCAGGGCTGTTCTTCTTTCAGTGCCTGCCCGGGGGGCATCGCTCGACGCTGCATCCCCTGTTGAACAGTTTCATGGGGGCGGCATCTGGACAGGACGATCAATTGGGCCTGTCTGCTTCCGCTGTAGCAACTCCGTTACAACGACACGGCATTCGCGACGCGGAAACCATTGAAACATTCACCTATTTGCTGGGCGCGCTGGGACGAAATCAACGGCTCGCCGACAACAACCCCAAAGCCATCCGCGAAAAGGCGCTTCGCGCCGTGTCTCACGCACTTGCGGCGTTGTGCGCGAACGGGCCGATCGTTCTAGCTGTCGAAGACATCCACTGGATCGATCCGACCTCCCGGGACTTGTTGGCGGAGGCCGCGCGGGTAGCGCGCCAACTTCCGGTTCTCCTCGTGGTGACCTCACGTCCCGGATTTGTTGCGGACTGGTTGGACGCGGCCAATCCCACGCGTCTGACGCTGCTCCCCCTTGATCGTGTCGACACACGACGGGCGATAGAGGCAAGGTGGTCGGAACCGGGGCAGGCCATGCTTCCTGGGCTCTATGACGTGATCGAGAGGGTATCTGGCGGCGTTCCGCTCTTCATCGAGCAAATCTGCCAATGGGTCTCGGAGAACGTTGCCGCAGACACAATGAGCCTGTCGGAAAACGTTAAACCCAGCCACGTGTCCGCTTTCGAGGAGATCCTGGATGCACGCCTCAACCACCTCGGCACGGCCAGAGACGTGGCGCGAGCGGGTGCAGTGGCGGGCACCCGTTTCACGCCTTCGCTGCTTCGTGCGTTGCTGCCGGGACTTGGCAAGAAGTCTTTGGCCAGGGCCGCAGATACCCTGATCGAAGCGGGGTTCCTGGCGCGGATCAGGGCGCGAGGACATACCGCCTACGGGTTCCGGCACGTTTTGATACAGGAAACGATCTACAATGCGCTTCTGCGCCGGCAGCGCCAGGCATTGCATCGGCGGCTGTTCCTCGCTGTCAGTCAAAATCGCCAGATGGCCGCTTGGATCGACACCGGATCGCTGGCCGAACATGCGGAACGTGCCGGGCTGATCGAAAGCGCCATCGAACTTTATACCGCGGCAGGGACCGAAAGCTCGAGCCGATCGGCGATGGTAGAGGCGCGCAACTGTCTGGAGCACGCCTTGGCAATTTGCGAGCGCCTGGGCGAGGGACACGCGATCCAGCGATTGCAGTTATCGGCGCTGATTTCGCTCGGTCCCATCCTGACTGGTCTTATCGGATTGAACTCGCCGCCGGCACGCAAGCTCTATGAAGATGGCGTGGCCATCGCCCGGCGGCAGCCGATGGAAGACCAATCCAAGTGGTTTCCGATCTATTGGGGGTGGTGGCTCACGGGATCGGATTTTCGCATCATGCACGACCGCGCCCTGCAGGTGCGCGCCATGCTGGCCGGGGCGACAGATCCGGAGATCAAGCTCCAGGTCAACCATTGCATCTGGGCCATTGAGTTCAATCTCGGCAATCATCGGGAGGCGCAGGATGCGATTAAAGCCGGGCTTTCGCTCTACAACGAGCAATCGGCGAAAACCAGCCGGACGTTGTTTGGCGGCCATGACGCCAAGGTGTGCGGTCTAGGGCAATTGGCGCTTTCGCTCTGGCTGACGGGACAATCGAAGGCATCGGACGCGGCCTTGTCGAAGATGGTCACCTTCGTCGACCGGATATCACACGTGCCGAGCAAGGCGCACTCGCTTGATACGGAGGCCGTGTCTGCGTTTTACCGCGACGACTATGGACGCCTCACCGAAATCTCCACCAGAATGGCAGAATTTGCGGGATTGCATGGGATGCAGTCGCTGTCCGGCGTGTCCCGGCTTTTTTCCGGGTGGGCGCGCGCGCATGAGGAAAGCCTGACGGGCGGGCACGCGATGTTTCTCGAGGGCTTGTCGCTCTTGAAAAGCCTCGGCGCCGTCGCAGATCTCCCGATCTATCTCTACATGCACGCCACGCTGCTCGGGCTAGCGGGCGAATTCGAAGCGGCAGTCGACGTCACAAATGACGCGATCGAAAAGGCCAGGGAAACGGGTCATGCCTATTGGCTTGCCGAACTCCACCGCCGCCGCGCCGTTCTTTACGCGCGTCGCAATACGACCAAGGATCACATCGCGTCCGAGCTGCGTTCAGCTGTGGACATTGCCGAGAAGCAGGGGGCAAGGGCACTTTTAAGGCGGGCAAAGCGTTCAATTCAGGAGCTTGGCGTTGCGGTTGAGTGTTGAACCAACCGGCCGCGAGGCGGCCGATCCGTCAGGCTGCGAGCGTATGCTCGCAAACTTTTTCGACGCGATCGTTGCCGGCTTTCACGAGCCCCTGTCGCCCCCCGCAGGCCCCGAAGAGGCCGCTCATACCTTGTGCGCAATTTTGCCGCTCTGTCGTCGTGCCGGCATAACCCGGGTGGGCGACCTGACCGGACTGGACCGGATCGGGCTTCCGGTGGTTCAGGCCGTTCGACCTGCCGCCCTTTCTGAAGTGACGTCACTCGGCCGTGGTCTTGCCGTTGAGGCAGCGGCGGTGGGGGCGATCATGGAATCGCTTGAGCGGTACTACGCCGAAGCCATTCCTTCGGACCGGATATTCTCGACGACGGCTGAGGAGCTCAAGATCCCTGACAAGCTGTTCGACAATCTTCTGGTACCTGATCGCCGGGAGGGCTGGCGGACAAGGACGATACCTTGGGTCGCCGGTATCGACGTCACGGGTCGTCGCCTCCAATCAGTGCCTGTGGAGCTTGTTCACACCCGCTACACGGACCCGCCGCCTGCGCATGATGGACTGTTCCTGCGCACAACCACGGGGCTGGCCTGTCATAGGACCGCCCTCGGCGCCTTTCTGCATGGCTTGTTCGAATGTATCGAGCGCGACGCTATCGCGCGTGCCTTCGCTACTCACGGCTTCTTTGATCGAATGCGCATTTCGACGGCCGGACTTGGCGCCGGGGTAGAGCACCTGCTTTCCGTTGCGAGTGAGCACCACGTCTTCTTCGGCCTTTGGCTTGCCCCTTCGCCTGCAGGAGTCCCGGTGGTCTGGTGCCAGACGATCGAGACAGGCCCCGGCGAACCGATCCTTGCTCTTCCGACCGAGGGTTATGCGGCTGGACCAAGCGTCGCTGCGGCGGCGGAGAGCGCGATGCTGGAAGCGTTATCTGCACGGGCCGGGGCAATATCGGGCGCACGCGACGATCAGACCCGGGATCACTACAGACGCAGCACTGATGTGATCGTCGCCAAAGCGCGCCAACTCATACTCATGGACACGTCCGAGATGCCACACGCAGCAACTGAAGTGTCCGCCGTTTCGGATCTGGGCGCGCTGATCGACAGGGTGCTCTCCGCAGGTATGGGCCCCATACTGGCTGTACCGGTAGGGACGGACCGCGAAACAGGCGTTCAGTGTGCAAGAACCATACTTCCCGGGGCCAGTCCCTTTTCGGTCCTGCGGTGAGAGATCACATGGTCGACGCGAGCGAGAAGGGTCCAATCCTGGTGTTTCTTGGTCCGACACTGCGGTTGGCCGAGGCGGAGCCGGTGCTCGACGCCATCTACCTGCAGCCCGCCGCGCAAGGCGACATTCTGCTTGCTGCCCACGCATTTCACCCACGAGCGATGGTCCTGATCGACGGGCAATTCGAGGACAGGCCCGCGGTCCGCCACAAGGAAATCCTCTGGGCGATGGCGCAGGGGATCGTGGTGATCGGCGCGGCAAGCATGGGCGCGCTCAGGGCGGCGGAACTCAGCGAATTCGGGATGATCGGTGTCGGTCTTATTTACCGCTGGTATCGCCGCTGGCGGCTTGCCCCGGATGATGCAGTCGCCGTTCTTTCGGGTCCACCGGAGCTCTGTTTTCTTCCATTGACCGACGCATTGGTCGATCTCCAACGGACGTTCGCCAACCTGAAGCGCCGCAATCTCATAACGCCCGCCGAGCACGACCTGCTCACAACAATGGCGCGAACCACGAATTTTCGAGAGCGCCGATTCGACGCGATTTTGCAACAGGCGGGGTGGCGGGAGGATGGGTTCAAAGAGTTGCAGAGGGCGATAGTCGGGCAAAAGAAGCTGGATGCTCTGCAAGCACTGCGAAGCGCGCGAACCCTCACACTCCAGGAGGATGTGGGGCGATCAAGCGTTGAGTGGGTTGCAACGAACACGTTTATCCGCGACCTCGAGGCAGGCGGCATTGACTCAAATTTAGTCAGCACTTATAAATTGAATCCTTAATTGCCGGATTTTCAGATCGTGGGGGCAATTGTGCGATGCGTCCAATTCGAGACGATGCCCGCGACCCCGGAAATGAAAGTGTCGGCACGCGCTTCTGGATCTATCCCCAGCCACCCTTCATTCCTGGATACGAACAGCCCGATCGCGTGTGGCTGTCGATACCGCGCGACGAAATAGGCGAGGGGCCTAGCGACCTCTCCATGTATGTCGCGGACCCGCTTTACGACAAACAGCCCTATGGCTTTGCGAGCTTGCCGCCATTTGATGGGGCGAGGCGCGCGCCGGTGGCGCCGGGGCCGGACCGTCATTTCGACAACATCGATCCGACCTCCCGTCCATTCCTTGGTGTACACGCCTACGCTTGCGTGCGTTTCGTTCTCGACATCTGGCAAAGCTATCTGGGGCGGCCGGTCCACTGGTTCTTCGACCAGACCTTTCCAAGGCTTGAAATCGTTCCCTTTGTCGATTGGGACAATGCTCAGGCGGGCTACGGCTTTCTGGAACTGGGCTGGTCCGACGTCGACGGTGTCCTGCGACCCTACGCGTTGAACTTCGACACGATCGCGCACGAGGTCGGGCATCTGATCATGCTCTCGGAGACCGGTGTGCCGACGGTGACGTCGCCCGACGGCGACTTCTTTTCGTTCTCGGAAGCGTTTTCGGACAGTGTTTCACTGATCTCGTTCCTGCATTTCGATTCCGCGATTGAGCGGCTTCTGCGGCGGACGAGAGGCAATCTGCTCCTTTACAACGAACTGAACCGCTTTGCCGAAACGAGCCCCGAGGCGCAGATCCGTCTCGCCACCAATTTTCGGCGGATGTCCGCGGTTACCCGCGAGGTGCACGACCGCTCGCTGCCGTTTGTTGGCGCCATCTTCGACAGCATCGTCGCGCTTTATCACCGGGATTTGGTGGCGAATGGTTGTGCCGACAAGCGGCTTCTGGATGTCGATATCCGGGAACTGGCGCGGGATGAGTTTGACATATTTCATCAGGCGACGGCGGCTGCATTCAGCACCAAGCCACTGTATTTCAAGCTGGCCTTGGCTGCCGCTCGCGACACGGTGGGCGCAGCACTCGCGACCGCATTGAAATCGATTGATCCAAACACATTGCGCCTTCAGCAAGCGGCAGAAGCGATTGTCGCCGCTGCGGACGGGGCGGCCGCCGAACTGCTCGAAGAGAATTTTGCCTGGCGTGAAATCACCACTTCACGGTGAAACAAAGGAGGGAGACATGAGTGGCTGCACTATTAATCCGGTGGTTGGCGATGCGCAGGACAGCTTAACCGACAAGATCGACTATAAATATTACCGTCCTGGGGATATTAGGCTATATGGACGGCCGGCAAAAATGTATGAGAAGCAAAAAAATGATAAAAAAATCAAGGAGTCAATTGAGAAGCTCGATAAAAAGATAAACGGAATTGGAGACTCAAGTATAATCGAAGATATAAATGAAATAATAAAAGATATACTTGAGAGTATAGTCAAGAGTAATGGCATCATTAGTGACCAAGTGACGGTCGCAGTATTTGATGGAAAATATTACAGCTTTCTTCCTATTAGTCTCGGTCCATCTCTGAGCTACATAAAAAGCATTGGCGTAATTTATGGTTATGCGTACGAGGGGCATTGTTACAAGTTGCCAAAACCGCAGATCATGTGCCTGCCTGAAAGGCCATCGAAAATCACCAAAGGGGATTGCGGCTGCGATTGCGGATTTGACCCGAAAAGCGGCTACGCTGTTTGGTCGATCGACAAGCTTGAACGGGCCATATCTCTCGACGTCCGCGCCGACAGTCTGAAGACGTTGATATTGGACGAGAACCTGCCAGGTAACCGGTCGCCTCTCGCCTATGCGCAGACGATGGCGTTGGCCCCACAGCGGTATCGGGACTGACAGGAACGGCCCACAAGGCGCGTGGTGCTAAAGCATATGCGAAGCCTGTTCCTGACACTGGCCAGTGCAGCTTGCTGAGGGTCGAAGGTCTCCCGAAGAAATTGTGGTGTTTGCTTCGCTGTGTTGGCGAGCACTCTTTTCAGGGAGGTGGTCACCGACGACCCCGACTGTGTACCCGTGCGATGGGTGGGCTGCTGTGCGAGGCGTTCGCGGTAGCACCGTCCTTGGGTGCGGCTGACCTAAAAAGACAGTCCGCACCGAAGGTCATTTTCTTTGGTTCATTTGCCCGCGTACCCGCGCGGACCGGGTGGAGGCTGCGCGCACCGGTCAGGGCTATCGTTCCGTTTGCGCCTGGCTGTTGATCGTCGGCAGTCGAAAGCAGGCGAGCTGAAAGACGTCCGGATGCCGTTCAGATTGGCCGGCTGTCGTAGCCGGCAGCTTTCAGCGCGTCGGTGATCGGGCCGGCGCCGGCTGCGGTCTCGATGCTGACTTCCCGATTGCCGAGATCGACCTTGATCGTCGCCTGCGGGTCGACGCTCAGGATCGCCTTCTGGACAGCGCCGGCGCAGTGGCCGCAGGTCATGTTGTCGATCTTCAAGTTCTGCATGCTTGTCTCCTTCGTTTCGTTGTGAGAGAAACATGGCGGTTCCCACCGTTGGAAGGTCAAGAGGGCCTTTCAAGATATTTTCCCTCGGTTTTTCTTTCTTCATGGTCTGGCGCATGGTGGGGGACGGCCCAAACACCCGGTTTGGGCGCCGGGATATTCTCCGAAAAATTTGAAAGTCTTTCATCATCGATCCCGGGAATGGACGGCTAGCGGTTCGGCTTCGGACGTCGCACAATCCCAAGGCTGTGCAAAAGGCATTCGCGTCGTCTGAAAGAGGGCGGACGATCGCCAGCCGGCACGGAGCCTTGAAAGGTTTTGTGAAGCGATCGTACCGGAATGCTCCGGGCGTTCGAAATGCATTGGTCGGGAACTGGAGGAGACGGTTTCCCGGTCTCTGTCGTTCGGCTGCGTCGTGGTGACGCCGCCAAGGGAGGAAAGATGTTTGAACGACTATTCAAGCTGAAAGAGCATCAGACGACGGCGCGCACCGAGGTGATCGCCGGTATCACGACATTCCTGACGATGTCCTACATCATCTTCGTCAACCCCGACATCCTGTCGAGCACGGGCATGGATAGGGATGCCGTCTTCGTTGCAACCTGTATCGCCGCCGCGCTCGGCTCGGCCGTCATGGCGCTCGTCGCCAACTGGCCGATCGGCATGGCACCCGGCATGGGCCTCAACGCCTTCTTCGCCTTCACCGTTGTTGCAGCCCTCGGCTTCACCTGGCAACAGGCGCTGGGCGCGGTCTTCATCTCGGGCGTAATCTTCCTGATCCTGACCGTGACCGGGGTGCGCAGCTGGCTGATCGCCGGCATCCCGCATTCGCTGAGAAGCGCGATTGCCACCGGTATCGGCCTCTTCCTCGGCATCATCGCGCTGAAGAACGCCGGCATCGTCGTTGACAACCCGGCAACACTCGTCGGCCTCGGCGACCTCAAGCAGACTGGTCCGTTGCTCGCCATCCTCGGCTTCTTCGTCATCGCGGTACTGGATGCACTGAAGGTCCGCGGCTCGATCCTGATCGGCATTCTCGTCGTGACGGTCCTGTCGATGATCCTTGGCGTCAGCGAGTTCAAGGGCATCGTGTCGGCTCCGCCGAGCATTGCGCCGACCTTCATGCAGCTCGACATCATGGGCGCACTGCATGGCGGCTTGGTTCACGTGATCCTGGTCTTCGTGCTCGTCGAAGTCTTCGACGCCACCGGCACGCTGATCGGTGTCGCCAAGCGCGCCCGGCTCATCGAGGAAGGCAAGCCGAGCCGCCTCGGCCGCGCGCTTCTCGCTGACAGCACCGCGATCGTCGCCGGTTCGCTGATCGGCACCAGCAGCACGACCGCCTATGTCGAAAGCGCCTCTGGCGTCCAGGCCGGCGGCCGCACGGGTCTGACGGCGCTCACCGTCTGCGTGCTCTTCCTGGCAGCACTGTTCTTCTCGCCGCTGGCAGCAGCCGTTCCGTCCTATGCGACGGCACCGGCCCTGCTTTATGTCGCCGGCCTGATGATGCGCGAACTGACGGAAGTCGACTGGGACGACCTGACGGAGGCTGCACCTGCTGCGCTGACAGCGCTCGCCATGCCCTTCACCTACTCGATCGCCAACGGCCTTGCCTTCGGCTTCGTGAGCTATGTCGTTCTCAAGGTCTTCACCGGCAAATGGAGCGTCATCCATCCGGCTACGCAGCTCGTCGCGGCGCTGTTTGTCGTCCGCTTCGCCTTCTTTGCCGAGTAAACGAAACTTGGCCGGGGCGTGTCGCCTCGGCCAATCAGAACTTCCCCGCAAGTAGTGGCCGGAACGACGCTATGTCGCTCCGGCCTTTTTCTATCCGATCCAGAATTCGACGTACGCGAAGCCGGGGAGAAAACGGTTTCACACTTTTCCTGGTTTAGCTCAGTATTGCCCGGCCGGCAGATGCACGACGAGGCCATCGAGCTCGGCCGAGACTGTGATCTGACAGCTGAGGCGGCTGCGTTCGTCCGGATTGACCACGCATTCGATCATGTCCTGCTCCTGGAACTCGGGCGCGGGCAGGCGTGCGGTCCATTCACCGTCGATGTAACAGTGACAGGTGCCGCAGGCGCAGGAGCCGCCGCATTCGGCAGCAATCGCATCGATGCCGTTCTGCACGGCGGCCGACATCAGCGACTGTCCGACTTCTGCCAGGACTTCTCGCGTCGTGCCGTCCGCATCGATGAAGACGATCTTGGGCATGGGTATTCTCCAATTAGAAACGTTGGTTCCCGGTGCGGGTCAGGCCGGCTGAATGGCGATCTGCAGTCGCTTGGGGCCGCGGACGGAGAGACCGCGCTTGTACTCCGGCGTCGGGTCAACAAGCTCGATCGCCGGGAAGCGGCGCAACAAGGTGCTGAAGATGATGTCCATGTCCAGGCGCGCCAGGTGATTGCCGAGGCAGAAATGCACGCCGCCGCCGAAGGCGAGGTGCCGGTTGGGAGCGCGGCCGATGTCGAAGGTATCGGCGTTGTCGAATTGCTTGGGGTCGCGGTTGGCAGCACCATAGAGCAGGCCGAACTTGGTGCCACGTTCGAAGCGGCGGCCGCAGATTTCGACATCCTCGACGCAATGGCGGTGGAAGAACGGGAGCGGGGACTCGTAGCGGAACATCTCCTGCACGCCGGTCTGGATCAGGCCGGGATCCTGCCGCAGCCGCGCCATCTGCTCGGGGAAGCGCAAGAGCGCGTGCATGCCGCTGCCAAGCACGTCGATCGTCGAGCCGTGGCCGGCCATCAGGATCAGCATGCAGGTCGAGATGAATTCGTCAAAATTCATCGCGCCCGAACGTTCCGCCGCAATCAGCACCGAGATGAGATCGTCCTTCGGTGCGCGCTCGCGCTCGGCCTTCAGCGCCGTCAGATACTCGTAGAACTCGGTCGTATTGCGCTCGGCGATCTCCTTGCGCGCGTCGGAACGGTCGACGTCGAAGAACTGCACGATATTTTCCGACCAGATGCGCAACTGCGGACAGTCCTCGTCCGGCACGCCGAGCAGGCGGCCGATGATATGGCCGGGCACATGGGCTGCGAGATCATCGACGAAATCGATCTCGCCGCGATCGGTAAGGCTGTCGATCAGGCGGTCGACATAGGCCTGGATCTGGTCGCGCAGCTTGGCGATCATGGCAGGCGTGAACAGCTTGAACACCTGCTTGCGCAGCCGGTCGTGTACCGCGCCGTCGCTGTCGAGCAGGCTGAACTGTACAAAACGTTCGTGGTGCGGCATGTCGTGCCAGTTGGCCGCACGCTGCAGTTTCGCAAGCTCCTCGGCGGTCGCTATATCCTCGAGCGAGCGCACCATGCGCTTGTCCATGACGATGGCCGACACATCCTCGAAGCGCGAAGCCAGCCAGATGTCGAAATCCGCGAAATAGTGCAGACCTTCGGTCTCCCGCAGTGCCCGATAGGTCGGATAGGGATCGCGGGCAAACTCCGGCGAGAGTGGCGCGAAGGTGAACTTCGCTGCGTCGCCCGACGGTGCGGCTTCGGTCATAGGCAGTTCTCCGTGCACAAAGCTGCATGATAGCGTCACGAACATACGCCAAGGAATAGTCGTCTGTCGCAAGGTGATGGACAAAACTCGCATCGCCTGCCAGAAAGCGCCGATGCAGCCCAGAAACGAAGAGCTTCATTTCCATACGCCGGCGAAATTCGCCGATGCGTTCCCCTATCTGGCGATGGTCGCCGGGAGCCGGACGGCCTGGCCGCAGGAGGCGCCGATCCGCAAGCGGTTCCATCAGCACGTCTTCGTTTACACGACCGGCGGCTGCGGGCTGGTTGAGGTGCGTGGCCAACGCTTCCTGGCGGAGGCGGACAGTGTCGTCTGGTTGGATACGGCGCAGGCCTATGCCCATAGCTGCGCCGCGGAGCGTGAAAACTGGCGCTATCTCTGGATGGGGATTGAGGGTCACGGCCTCAATGCGCTTTACCAGTTCCTCGGGGTTCAGCAGCAACCGCTATTTGTACCTCGGGATCCAAAGGCCGCACGCGCTGTATTCAAAGCCGTCAATGGATTGCTGGCGGAGCGTTCGCCCGCGACCGACGCCCTTGCGAGCGCTGCGATCGCCGCGCTCATCGCCGATATGATCGCGCCGAGATTGACGGGCACCGAGCCGGCTGATGATGCGCGCGGCGCGGACCGCCTGCTTACGGTGCTCAAAGCCATGCGTGACGATCTCGTCCGTTCCTGGACGATCGACGACCTCGCAGCGCTTGCGCGGCTCAGCCCGTCGCAATTCTTTCGCCGCTTTCGCGATGTCGTCGGGACGACGCCGATGGACTGGTTGCGGCACGAGCGCATCAATCAGGCAAAACGCCTGCTGGTTGGCCCGGATGCCAAGGTCTCTGCGGTGGCTGCCGCTTGCGGCTACCCTGACCCCTATCATTTCTCCCGCGATTTCCGCCGGGTGACGGGGTACACGCCGACGAAGTTCCGCCGGGACGGTGGTTACTGACGGCGGCCGCCGTCCACCGTCGCCCCGCGCACCGGTGACCCGGTCGAACGACCGGGCCATGCGTTTATTCAAACGACCAGGAACGGTTCCTTGAAGAAGTGTTCCTCGAGGTTGACGCCTTCGCCGCCGCGGTCGACCACGGCGAAGTCGGAGACGCCCTCAAGCGGGGTCAAGATGCCATGCCAGACATTACGGGCGATGTTGACGCCCTGACCCGGCGATGTCTTGAAGGCGATCGGCTCGCCCGGTCCTTCGTTAGTCTCCCGGGAAACGACAACGAGAAACGGGTTGTCGCTCAAGGGGATGAAGGCCTGGCTGCCGAGCGGGTGGCGTTCGACCATGGTCAGTTTCAGTGGCAGCGGATAGGGCACCCCGCGCACCAGGCTGATCATCGGCCGGGCCTTGTCGCCCGTTGTTTCGATATTTGCGAGATCATGATAGCGGGTTGCATTGCCGCCGTTGATGGGGAAATTGTGGGCATTCTCCGTTTCAATCACGTCGCCGAAGGGCGCAAAGGCCTCACGGGTCAGCGGTTGTATGACGATCTCCTTCATGTGACGCTCCTCCGTCCAATATTGATCGAGCGGCAACTCAGAACAGGCGTGAAACTGCCTGTGCCCGGGGCTGCCCTGTTCAAGGTCGATCATCTCGCCTCAGTGAAATGATCTATGCGGTGCCGGCCTTCGCGATACGCCCGAAGACACGCAGCCGGCTGACGCCGCCGTCGGGGAAGATGTTGAAACGCACATGGGTCACGGGGCCGGGATCCCGGAGTTCGTTCGCCCCGTAGCTGTGGAGGTTGTCGGCAGAGAGCTTCTGCGGCGGCAGGACCTCGTGCCAGAACATCGACGACGCCGTGACCGCGGATGCGAGTTCGCAGGCGGTTTCTCCCAGATCGGCCGCCTGCAGTGAACAGGCATCCGGATAATTGCCCTTGAAATGGGCGGTATCGACGACGACCCGCTCGATATCGCCGCGGGCGGCAAGCTTGACGACGATCCAGTCATTTCCAGGCTCGCGCCGGCGGCGGGTCTCCCAGCCGTCGCCCATATTGATGCCGCGCCCGGGGGCAAGCAGTCGCTGGTGGCCATAGTGCCCGTTCGAGTAGGCAAGGATACGGCCACCGAGAAGCGACGAGGCAAGGTCGATCTCGGCGGCGCCGGCACCCGCTTGATCGAGCGCAGGCGTGCCATAGACGCGAAAGCGGGCGACACCGCCATCCGGATAGATGCGCAGACGCACATGGCTCCAGACCTCTTCAGACCGGACTTCGAAAAAGTGCTGGGCGCTCGGACCAAGGGGCCGCGCGCAGAGGAGTTCCGTCCAGACCGTCCGCTCGTCCGGTCCAATGGGCGAAAGGCACGCATCGATGGCACAGGCAGCCGGATAGTTGCCGGTGAAGTGTGCGGTATCGACCTCGAAGCCGTGGATGCGCCCGTTTGTAGCCAAAGCGACGATGGCGTGGTCGTTGCCGGGGCCGCGGCGGCGCCGCGTCTCCCATCCATCCATCCACTTGCCGTTCTCGTCATAAACACCGGGATGATAGACCGGGGCTGAGTCCTGGAGCATACGCTCGAGCGGTGCGAAGAACTCGTCGGTGGCAAACACCGGCCTGGCGCCGAGACCGGCGGAGGCAAGGTTGATCGCATTGCGGGCGAATTCGGGCAGGCTCACGCCGTCGGTCGTCATCGCTGGTCCTCAGATCGGCAGCATGTCCTTGAGGCGCAGATAGGCAATGCGCTCCACCTGTCGGCACGCGGTCTCGAACTCGGTATCGCGGTCATTGCCGATCCGGCTTTCGAAGGCGGCGAGGATCTCGTCCTTGGTGCGGCCCTTGACCGCCATGATGAACGGGAACTTGAACTTCTCCACATAGGCCGCATTGAGCGTGGTGAAGCGCTCGCGCTCGGCGTCGGTCAGCGCATCGAGGCCGGCACCGGCCTGTTCGTTGGTCGAGCTTTCTGTGAGGCGCTTTGCCTGCGCCAGCTTGCCGGCAAGGTCCGGGTGAGCGATGAGAACGGCGAGCCGCTCTTCGGCCGAGGCCTCGCGGAAGACGGCGGAAAGGGCTGCCGCAAGGCCGATCGCCGTGTCGTTGGCGGGCGACAGTTCGCCCTGGAAGGCGCGCTTGGCGATCCACTTCGAATGTTCGAACACACCGCCAAACTTCGTGACGAAGGCCTTTTCGCTAAGCCGCGACGGACGATCGTCCCAGGCTTTGAACGGATAGGCCTCGGTCCAGTAGCGAGCGATATCGACGCGTTTTGCGAGCCAGACCTTTTCGTGGCCCTGCACATAGTCGAGGAAGCGTGCGAGCGCCGCGGCCCGGCCCGGACGGCCGACGAGGCGGCAGTGAAGCCCGATGCTCAGCATCTTCGGCGCGCCTGCCGTTCCTTCGGCATAAAGCACGTCGAAGCTGTCCTTAAGGTAGCTGAAGAACTGGTCGCCGCTGTTGAAGCCCTGGGGCGTCGCAAAACGCATGTCGTTGCTGTCGAGCGTGTAGGGGATGACCAGCTGGTGGTGCCCGGCATGTTCGTGCCAGTAGGGCAGGTCGTCGGCATAGGCGTCCGACACATAGTCGAACCCGCCGGCCTCGGTGACGAGGTCGAGCGTGTTGTCGGAGCAGCGCCCCGTGTACCAGCCGCGCGGGCGTTCGCCGGTAACGATCGTATGCAGCCGGATCGCCTCGGCGATCTCCTGGCGCTCGCGTTCGGGCGAAAAGTCCTTGTGCTCGATCCATTTGAGGCCGTGCGAGGCGATTTCCCAGCCGGCGTCCTGCATGGCGGCGACCTGCTCGGGCGAGCGCTTCAGCGCGGTGGCGACGCCATAGACGGTCGCCGGCACGCCGCGTTCGGTGAACATGCGGTGCAGCCGCCAGAAGCCGGCGCGGGCCCCATATTCGTAGATCGATTCCATGTTCCAGTGACGCTGGCCCTGCCAGGCCTGGGCGCCGACGATTTCCGACAGGAACGCTTCGGAGGCCGCGTCGCCGTGCAGCACGCAGTTTTCTCCGCCTTCCTCGTAGTTGATGACGAATTGCACGGCGATCCGCGCGCCGTCGGGCCATGTGATCTTGAAGTTCGGGCCGTGGCCGTGAAGATCGCGGGGGTATCTCATCAAAGCAGCTCCTCCAGACATTTTCGTCTCTGCGGACAAATTTCTAGCGGCATTTATCTCGAGCCATTCCCCCCAAAAAATTTGAAAGTCTCGAATGATCGGCTCGCTACCGGGGAAGCCCAAATGCCGGAATACTGCGAGGTGGAAAGCTGACTTCGGGAGGAGCGAACTACATGCAATCTCATGGTGGAAACGCCGGCCGTCTGACGACACACGTGCTGGATACGGCAAGCGGTAAACCGGCCGAGGGGCTGCGCATCGAGCTCTACCGGGTCGAGGGCGAGCGCCAGACGCACATCAAATCCGTGAAGACCAATGACGACGGTCGCTGCGACGAACCGCTCTTGAGCGGCGAGCGGATGCAGTTGGGCACCTATGAGCTGCATTTTCATGCCGGCGATTACCTCGGCGGCCAGAGCAAGCGCGGTCAGAACCCCTTCCTTGACGTCATTCCGATCCGCTTCGGTATCGACAACGAGGGAGCGCACTACCATGTGCCGCTGCTGCTTTCGCCCTTTGGCTACTCGACCTACCGCGGGAGCTGAGCAATGACGATCCAGATTCGTAACACCATCCGCTTCATCCTGAACCATCGCCTGGTCGAACTTGCCGACGTTTCGCCGGTTCAGACCCTGCTCGATTTCCTGCGCATCGACCGCAACCTGAAGGGCACCAAGGAAGGCTGCGCCGAGGGCGATTGCGGCGCCTGCACGGTGCTCGTCGGTCGACTGCTCGACGGCAAGCTCAAGTATGAATCCGTCAATGCCTGCATCCGTTTCGTCGGTTCGCTCGACGGCTGTCATATCGTGACCGTGGATTCACTCGCGCAACCGACCGGTCCGCTGCATCCGGTGCAGCAGGCCATGGTCGATACGCACGCGTCGCAGTGCGGCTTCTGCACGCCGGGCTTTGTGATGTCGCTCTACGGCCTCTGGATGGAGAACCCGAAGCCGTCGATCGCCGAAATCGAGAAGGCGTTGCAGGGCAATCTTTGTCGCTGCACCGGCTATGCCGCGATCATCCGCGCGGCCGAAGCAATCTCGACGATCGGCGATGTCGGCAAGGATCCACTGGTTGCCGAGCGTGACCGCATCGCTAGGGAGTTGGCGTCGCTGCAGGATGGCCGTCGCGTCGAGATCGGCTCCGAGGCGGAACGCTTTATTCTTCCGGGCTCGGTCGACGATTTTGCTGCTGTACTCGAAGCCAACCCGAAGGCGACGATCGTCGCCGGTTCGACCGATGTCGGCCTCTGGGTGACGAAGTTCATGCGCGACATCTCGCCGGTCATTCACCTCACTCATCTCGAAGAGTTGCGCCGGATCACGGTCGATGCCGATGGTGTGACCCTTGGCGCCGGCGTCAGCTATGCCGAAGCCTATCCTGTCATCGTCGCGCATTTCCCTCAGTTGACCGAACTTTGGGACCGTATCGGCGGTCAGCAGGTGCGCAACATGGGGACCGTCGGCGGCAACATCGCCAACGGCTCGCCGATCGGCGACACGCCGCCGGCGCTGATCGCACTCAAAGCATCGATCACGCTGCGCAAGGGCAGCCGTCGTCGCACGGTCGTTCTCAAGGACTTCTTCATCGCCTATGGCAAGCAGGATCGCGAGCCCGGTGAGTTCGTGGAAAGCGTACGCATCCCGTTCGTTTCCGACGATGCCCGGGTCGCCGTCTACAAGGTGACGAAGCGTCTCGACGAGGACATCACCGCCGTCTGCGGCGGCTTCAACATCGCGATTGATGCCGGACGCGTGACCGACGCCGTGATCGCCTTCGGCGGAATGGCTGGCACGCCGAAGCGCGCGTCGAACGTCGAAGCGGTGCTCAAGGGCGCCGACTGGAACGAGGAGACGATCGAGCGCGCGGTTGAAGCGTTCGACCAGGATTTCACGCCGCTCACCGACTGGCGCGCCTCGGCGGAATACCGCCAACTGGTGGCGAAGAACCTGCTTCGTCGCTTCTATCTCGAAACGCAATCGGGCGGCCAGATCCGCCTCGATCGCACCATTGCTGTCGCGGTTTAAGGGAGGAAGCCATGAACGTGATGCAGCCCATCGACCGCATCCGCGGCGCCGTCCACGAAAAGGAACGGCACGAATCCGGCCACAAGCATGTCTCGGGAACAGCGGAATACATCGACGACATTCCGGAGCCCCAGGGCACGCTGCACGGCTATCTCGGCCTGTCGCAGCGCGCGCATGCCGATATCCTGTCGATCGACTTCGAGGCGGTAAACAGCAGCGAAGGGGTGATCGGCGTGCTGACGGCGGCCGATATTCCGGGCGAGAACGACATCAGCCCGGCGCACAAGCACGACGAGCCGATCTTCGTCACCGACAAGGTCGAGTTCCACGGCCAGCCGATCTTCGCGGTCATTGCCACGTCGCGTGAAGCCGCCCGTCGCGCGGCCGCCAAGGTCAAGATCGAGTATCGTGACCTGCCGCATGTGACCGACGTGGTCGAAGCGGAGGCCGCCAACTATCCGCTGGTGGTCGATCCCCTGAAGCTCGAGCGCGGCGATATCGAAGCCGGTTTTGCCAAGTCGAAGAACATCCTTCAGGGCGAAATGCGCATCGGCGGTCAGGACCACTTCTATCTGGAAGGCCAGATTTCCTTTGCCGTCCCCGGCGAGGACGACGAGGTTCTCGTCTATTCCTCGACGCAGCATCCAAGCGAAACGCAGCACATGGTCGCGACCGTGCTCGGCGTGCCGTCCAACGCGGTCACCGTCAATGTGCGCCGCATGGGCGGCGGCTTCGGCGGCAAGGAAACGCAGGCCAATATCTTTGCAGCGGTCGCCGCAGTCGCCGCCAAGAAGTACCGTTGCCCGGTCAAGGTCCGGCCCGACCGCGACGACGACATGTGCGCCACTGGCAAGCGCCACGACTTCCATGTCGACTACAAGCTCGGCTTTGATGACGAGGGACGCATTGAGGCGGTCGACGCCGTCTTCTCGGCGCGCTGCGGCTATTCGGCCGATCTCTCAGGCCCGGTCACCGACCGTGCGCTTTTCCACGCCGACAATTGCTACTTCTATCCGAACGTGCGGCTGCGCTCACGCCCGCTGAAGACCAACACGGTTTCGAACACCGCGTTCCGCGGTTTCGGCGGCCCTCAAGGGATGGTCGGCGGCGAGCGCATGATCGAGGACATCGCCTATGCTGTCGGCAAGGATCCGCTCGAAATCCGCAAGCTGAATTTCTACGGCGGCGAAGGTCGGAACCTTACGCCCTATCACCAGACGGTGGAAGACAACATCATTGGCCGGATCATCGAGGAACTGGAAACCTCGGCCGACTACGCCAAGCGCCGCGAGGCGGTGATCGCCTTCAACCGCGAGAACCATGTGGTCAAGCGCGGTATCGCGCTGACCCCGGTCAAGTTCGGCATCTCCTTCACCAAAACCGAGTACAATCAGGCCGGCGCGCTGGTGCACGTCTATACGGATGGCTCGATCCATCTGAACCACGGCGGCACCGAAATGGGGCAGGGGCTCTATACCAAGGTTGCCCAGGTGGTGGCCGACGAGTTCCAGGTCAACCTCGACCGGATCAAGGTGACTGCGACGACGACCGGCAAGGTGCCGAACACCTCGGCGACGGCAGCCTCGTCCGGTTCCGACCTCAACGGCATGGCGGCTGCCAACGCCGCCCAGCAGATCAAGACGCGGCTCGTCAAGTTTGCCGCCGAGCACTGGAACGTGAGCGAAGCGGACGTTGCCTTCGAACCGAACACGGTTCGCATCGGCGCCGAACGCGTGAGCTTCAACGAGTTCATCAAGATCGCCTATGGTGCCCGTATCCAGCTTTCGGCCGCCGGCTTCTACAAGACGCCGAAGATCCACTGGAACCGTTCGGAAGGTCGTGGCCGTCCGTTCTTCTACTACGCCTATGGCGCCTCGTGCTCGGAAGTCAGCGTCGATACGCTGACCGGCGAGTACCAGGTGGACCGCACCGACATCCTGCACGACGTTGGCCGTTCGCTGAACCCGGCGCTCGACCACGGCCAGGTGGAAGGCGCCTTCGTCCAGGGCATGGGCTGGCTGACGACCGAAGAACTGTGGTGGGATGCCAAGGGCCGACTGCGCACGCATGCGCCCTCGACATACAAGATCCCGCTGGCATCTGATCGCCCGCGCATCTTCAACACCCGCCTTGCCGAATGGTCGGTCAACCGTGAGGAAACGATCCGCCGCTCGAAGGCCGTGGGCGAGCCGCCGTTCATGCTCGGCATTTCGGTACTCGAAGCCTTGTCGATGGCGGCAGCCAGCGTTGCGGAGTATCGTATTGCACCGCGGCTTGATGCACCGGCAACGCCGGAGCGGGTGCTGATGGCGATCGAGCGGCTGAGGGCAGCCGCGCGGCAGAAAGGGTAACAAGGGCTGATTGTCATGGTGGCAAGCCGCGAGGATATCAGGGACTTTCTCCGACGCGAGCCGGATTGCGTGCTCGTGGAGGTCAGCGGTGCCGCCGGCTCGACGCCGCGCGACACCGACGCCTGGATGCTCGTCGCACCCGAAGGCCTTTTCGGGACGATCGGCGGTGGCCAGCTCGAATACATGGCGATCGACCATGGTCGTCGGGCGCTGAAGCGCGGTGACGCGCTTCAAGCCATGACCATCCCGCTTGGTCCGGAGATCGGCCAGTGTTGCGGCGGCCGCGTTGCGCTCGCCTTCACACGTATCGACCGGGAGAAAGCAGCCATGCTGATTGAACGCAGCGACCTGGAAATCGCCAGTAGGCCGCATGTCTACGTCTTCGGCGCAGGTCATGTCGGCGACGCGCTGACGATGGCACTTTCGCTGGTGCCGGTCCGCACCGTGCTCGTCGATACCCGCGAGAACGAGCTTTCCGCCGTTGCCGACATACCGGGTATCGAAACCTGCCTGACGGCAATGCCGGAGGCCGTCGTGCGCGACGCCCCACCCGGCAGCGCCTTCGTGATCCTTACCCACGACCACGCACTCGACTTCCTGATAGCGGCGGAAGCGCTTCGCCGCGACGATGCATCCTATGTCGGCATGATCGGTTCCAAGACGAAACGCGCCACTTTCAAGAACTGGCTGTCGCGCGAAATCGGGCGACCCGAACTCTTCGACAGGCTGATCTGCCCGATCGGCGGCACGGCGGTGAAGGACAAGCGCCCGGCGGTCATTGCGGCGCTTGCCGCCGCTGAAGTCATGGCGGCGGCGCTCAATTTCCAAGAACCGGTGCAGGCCGACGTTTCTCGCCGCCCCGCGGCCAGGCTGGCACGCTAGCAGCCCAGCGGTCATTGCGGGTGTAACCTGCGCTATTCGGCGGCGCCGAGGTGAAGCGCAAAACCACGGGCGCCCGGAGCGCCGACCTCCGGTCGAAGCTGAAGCGTCGGGATCAGATAGTCGCCGCCGTTTTGCCGACGATAGGGAATAGGCGCGATCGTTGTCAGCGTGCGCATCCTTTCCCTGAGACGCTCGGCCGTCACCTCAAAAGCCGCTTCGTCTATATTGTCGACGCGGTAAGCGACGAAGGGCGGGAGCACGTCGTAACCGGGATAATAGAGTACGCCGTGGTTGATCGGGAACAACAGGTCGTCGATCGGGCCGTTGACCCCGCGTGAGGAATAGTGCTCTTCCCAGCCGCCTGTCGTCACGATCAGCATGGCACGTTTTCCCGCGAGCGTGCCTTCGCCGAAGCGCTTGCCCCAATATTTGTCGCTGTGTTCGCCGACGCCATAGGCGAAACCATAGGCATAGACGCGATCGACCCAGCCTTTCAGGATGGCCGGCATCGAGTACCACCACAGCGGAAACTGCAGGATCAGCGCATCGGCCCAGAGCAGCTTTTCCTGTTCAGCCCTGACATCGGCGGTCAGATTATCGCTCGTGAACGCCTCCTTCGAGGCGCGGCTTGGTTTGAACCGCGTATCCGGGCTGAGCGCCGGGAAATCGGCGCGATCGATCTCGGATTTCCATCCTTCGGCATAGAGATCCGTGATGCGCACTTCGTGGCCCTCCGCCTCGAGCGCCTTGACGGCGACATCGCGTAGCGCGCCGTTGAGCGAACGCGGTTCGGGGTGCGCGTAGACAAGCAGAACTTTCATGGTCGGGTGTCCTTCAGTCGTGAATAGACACGTTAGGTAGACCGCGATTTTTCCATGCGGTAGATATCTGGAATGGATATGATTGTGCCGAATAATGGATAAATCAGAGATTACGCTCGAACGCATGCGCACATTCGTGCGGGTTGCCGAACGCGGAAGTCTTTCGGCCGTTGCGCGTGAACTCGGCATCGGTCAGTCCACCGTCACGCGGCACCTGCGCGAACTCGAGGAAGCCGTCGGTGTGCCACTGCTCAGTCGTACCACGCGCCGCGTGTCGCTGACTGATGAAGGCAGCCGATACTATGCCAACAGCGTCCAGATCCTGCGGTTGGTCGAGCAGGCTCGTGACGAGGCGCGCGGCAACCGCGGTGCGGCGGCCGGAACCATTCGCGTCTCTTGCACCGCGGCGTTCGGGGTGCTGCATGTCAGCCGGCTGATCTTCGCCTTTCAGGACACCTATCCCGACATCGACGTCGACCTCAGCCTCACCGACGAACGCGTCGATCTGGTGCGCGAGGGCGTCGACATTGCGCTGCGTCTCGGGCCGCTCACCGACAGTTCGATGAAGCTCAGGGTACTTGGCGAAAGCCGGCGCCTGCTCGTGGCCGCACCTTCCTATCTGGAACCGCGCGGAACTCCTGTTTCGCCTCAGGATCTCGTCGGCCACGAAGGCATTCGCATGTCGAACGTTGCAGGCAGCGATGTGTTGAGCTTGCAGGGGCCGGGCGGCCGCAGCCATCAGGTGCCTTTTGCCGGACGCTTCCGCGTCGACCACGGCCTTGCCGCCCGGGAGGCGCTCGCCGCCGGTCGCGGCATTGCGCCGGCGCACCGATGGCTGGTCGACGATTTGATGGCGACCGGCCGGCTGGTGGAACTGTTGCCGGACTACAGCTTGCCTTCGGTGCCACTCAGCCTGTTGATCGTGCCGGGGCGCGCGGGCATCGTACGCGTGCGCATGCTCGTCGATTTCCTTGTCGAGCACATTGGAGGGATTCCGGGAATCGAGCGCGCGAGGGGCTAGGCGCCTATTCCAGCGCCTTGCCGATCAGGCGCTGACAGCGCTCGGCCATGTAGTCGATCATCAGCCTGACCTTCGGGTCCTGGAACCGCTTGTGCGGATAGATCGCCGCAAGCTGCACGCTGAGCGGCGGCGTGTCGGCGAGGATCGGCACCAGCGCGCCGGAATTGATGTGGCTCTTCACCTCAAACAACGGCTTGTTGATGATGCCGCGACCGTCGAGTGCCCATTGGGTCAGCACATCGCCGTCGTCGGAATCGTAGGGGCCGGTAACCTCGAGCTTGCGCACGCCCTCCATGGTCTGCAGCGTCCAGAAATATTCCTTCGAGCCCGGATAACGCAGCAGCAGACAGTCATGCTTGTCGGTAATCAGCGTGTCGGGTGTCTCGGGCACGCCGCGCCTCTCGAAATAGGCTGGCGCCCCACAGATCACGCGCTCGCAATTCATGATTCCGCGCATGCGCAGGTTGGAATCTTCGAGGATGCCGAGCTTGAAGGCGACGTCGACGCCTTCAGACAGGATATCGACATTGTGGTCCGACAGGCGAAGGCGCACTTCGATGTCGGGATACTTGTCGTGAAACTCCGGAATGCCCGACGCGATAAGCCGTCGACCTATCCCCAATGGAGCGGTAATCTTCAGTGCACCCTTGGGATTTCGCGAGAGATCGGCGATCGCATTTTCGGCTTCGTTGACCGCTTCGAGGATCTTCACGGCGCCATCGTAAAAGACGCGACCGTGCTCCGTCGGGGTCAGCTTGCGCGTCGTCCGATTGAACAGGCGAACGCCCATGTGGCGTTCCAACTCTTTGATTCTATTGCTTGCAACCGCCGGCGTCACGCGTTGGTCGCGACCCGCTGCAGACAGGGTTCCAAGCTCTACGACGCGTACGAAGACGCGCACATTGTCCAGATATGACATGCCTCCGTCCCACTCCTTCAGGCTCTCTTTAGCCTATCCATTGCGTCGCTATTTTATAGATTTTTTTGAAAGTGTTGGTGAAGCAGCGACGTTCCCGCGACCTCCAGCAATGACACATAATGGCGAGAGGAGAAATGGGAGAATTTCATGTACGACTATGCCATCGTCTGGGATTGGCTGACCTTTGCCGTGAGATGGCTGCACGTCATCACCGCCATTGCATGGATCGGTTCGTCCTTTTATTTCGTAGCCCTTGACCTCGGTCTGAAGAAACATCCGGGCCTGCCCGTCGGCGCCTATGGCGAAGAATGGCAGGTGCACGGCGGTGGCTTCTATCACATCCAGAAATACCTGGTCGCGCCGTCCAACATGCCGGAGCACCTGATCTGGTTCAAATGGGAGTCTTACGTCACCTGGCTCTCCGGCTTTGGCATGCTGTGCCTGGTCTACTATGCCGGTGCCGACCTCTATCTGATCGATCCGAACGTTCTCGACGTTTCCAAGCCGGTGGCAATCGCCATCTCGCTCGGCTCGATCGCCTTCGGCTGGCTTGCCTATGACACGATCTGCAAGTCGCCCTTCGGCCGTGACAACACCAAGCTGATGGTGCTTCTGTACTTCATCCTGGTCGGCATGGCCTGGGGCTACACGCAGCTCTTCACCGGCCGCGCCGCCTTCCTGCATCTCGGGGCCTTCACCGCGACGATCATGTCGGCCAACGTGTTCTTCATCATCATTCCGAACCAGAAGGTGGTCGTCGCCGACCTGATCGCCGGCCGCACGCCGGATGCCAAATACGGCGTGATCGCCAAGCAGCGCTCGACCCACAACAACTACCTGACGCTGCCGGTTCTGTTCCTGATGCTGTCGAACCACTATCCGCTGGCCTTCGGCACCCAGTACAACTGGATCATCGCCTCGCTGGTCTTCCTGATGGGCGTTACCATCCGCCACTACTTCAACACCCGCCACGCCGACAAGGGCAACCCGACCTGGACCTGGCTCGTCACCGCGCTGCTCTTTGTCGCGATCATGTGGCTTTCGACCGTGCCGAAGATCTTGTCCGGCGGCGAGGAGGAAAAGATCTCCGCCGCACAGCAGCCTTTCGTTACGGCCGAGGCCTTCCCGAAAGTGCGTGACACGGTGCTCGGCCGCTGTTCCATGTGCCATGCCAAGGAACCCGGCTGGGAGGGGATCGTCGTGCCGCCGAAGGGCGTGACGCTCGAAACCGACACCGAGATCGCCAACCACGCGCGTGAAATCTATCTGCAGGCTGGCCGCACCCACGCGATGCCGCCTGCCAACGTCACCGGCGTATCGGACGAGGAGCGGCAACTGCTCGTCGCCTGGTACGAATCCGTGGTGAATGGAGGAAAGACCCAATGACCGATTTGCTGATCCGCGGCCGCGTGCTGACCTTCGTCGATGAGCCCAAGGGCATCGATGACACCGCCTCCTATCGCTATTTCGAAGATGGCGCGGTGCTGGTGCGGGGCGGCAAGGTCGCCGATATCGGTGAGCATGCCGAGGTTGCCCGGCGCGCCGGCGCCGGCGTCAAGGTCGCCGACCATCGCCCCAATCTCGTGCTGCCGGGCCTGATCGACACGCACTTGCATTTCCCGCAGACGCAGGCGATCGCCTCCTACGGCGCCCAGTTGCTCGAATGGCTGAACACCTACATCTTCGTCGAGGAACAGAAGTTCCGCAAACACGAGCATGCCGATTACATCGCCGGCCGCTTCATGGACGAGCTTCTGTCGAACGGCACGACGACGGCCGTTGCCTATTGCTCGGTGCATCCGGAAAGCGTTGATGCCTATTTCAGCGCGGCGGAAGCGCGCGGCATGCTGATGATCGGCGGCAAGGTGATGATGGATCGCAACGCCCCCGACGCGCTGCGCGACACGCCGCAACTTGGCTATGACGAGACCAAGGCGCTCATCGCCAAGTGGCACGGCCGCGGCCGGGCGCATTATGCCATCAGCCCGCGTTTCGCCATTACCTCGACGCCGGAGCAGATGGAGATGAGCCGCGTGCTCGTCGCCGAACATACGGAATGCTACGTGCAGACGCATCTTTCCGAAAACAGGGACGAGATCGCCTTTGCGACCTCGCTCTATCCGGAAGCCAAGGACTATACCGATATCTATGCGCGCTACGATCTTCTGACGCGTAGGACGCTGCTTGGTCACTGCATCTACTTGAGCGACCGCGAGATTTCGGTGCTTGCCGAGACAGGCGCAGTCGGCACCTTCTGTCCGACCTCGAACCTGTTCCTCGGTTCCGGCCTCTTTGACCGCGATCGCTTCGACAAGCTCGGTGCCCGGTGGTCGGTAGCGACCGATGTCGGCGCCGGCACAAGCTTCTCCATGCTCGAGACCATGGACGAGGCCTACAAGGTGCTGCACCTGCAGGGCCAGCGGCTGACGCCGTTCAACTCCTTCTACCGCATGACGCTCGGCAATGCCCGGGCGCTCGACCTCGAGGACCGCATCGGCTCGCTGCGTGTCGGTGCCGATGCCGACATCGTTGTTCTCGACAGCCGCGCCAAGCCGTCGATGGAGTTGCGCATGCGCGTTGCCGGTACGCTGGCCGAGGAACTCTTCATCCTGCAGACGATGGGTGACGACCGCTGCGTGGCCGAAACCTATGTCGCCGGCAAGCCAATGAAGCGCGCTTCAAACGGCGCGAAGGATGTGGCAACGACTGCGACCAGAAGCCTCGAAACGGCCTGACCGACGTCAGGGCCATGTGCGCGGGCTCGCAAACCGAGAACGGATGCGAGCCCAAAATCTCAAAACGCCGCGTGTCCCTTCGGACGCGCGGCGTTTGCCGTTACGGGGCTATAGCTCTTCCGGCCGCTTGCCACCCATCGCCTTGGTGAGCGCGTCGGCGCGTTCGCGCACGATCGGACCGAAGGTCGACAGCTTATCGTCATTGACGCGAACCGACGGGCCGGAGATCGAGATGCCGGCGATCGTCTCGCCATATTCGTTGAAGATGGGGGCGGCGACACAGCGCATGCCGAGCGTGTGCTCCTCATCGTCGACGGACCAGCCGCGGTGACGGATTTCCTGGATGTCCTTCAAGAGCGCCGGCAGCGTGTCGCGGGTCTTGTCGGTGAAGTGGGCGAGTTCGCGCCCGCCAAGCAACTGGGCGATCTCTTTGTCCGACCAAGTGGAAAGGATCGCCTTGCCGATGCCTGAAGCATGCACCGGACCGCGGCGACCGGGTCGGAAAAAGGCGCGCATCGGCGCGTGGCTCTCGACCTGCGAAATGAAGACGACGTCGCCGCCTTCCTCGATACCGATATTCGCCGTCTCGCCGCTTTCCTCCATGAGGCCCTTGAGGAATGGGCGGCTGATGGTGCCAAGCTTGCGGAAGCGCAGATAGGCGTTGCCGATCTCGAACGCCTTCAAGCCCACAGTCCAGGCGCCGGTATCCGGGTCGTTCATCACCATGCCGTGGCCGGCGAGCGTCGTCAGCAACCGGTGCACGGTCGAGGGCGCCATGCCGGTCTCGTCGGCAAGCTGGGTCAGGGTGGAGCCGTCGCCCTCGGCAACGACCGTCAGCAGGGCAAGGCTGCGATCAAGCACCTGGACGGATGAGGGGGCGGCATTCTCGCCCGCCTTGCGCCCGCGTTTTCCCCTGCCGTTGCCGTCCATAAGAGCCTCTCTGCAAATCACGTCTCTCGCCCATCATCCTCTATCAGGCTGCGAAGCGATTTTCTCCGAATTGTTGAAAATCTTTATTTCCACATGATGGAAATGAATTCCATTTGAGTGTTGCATATCGCAGACAGTGGATTATGTTTTCAGGAAATTGGAGGAGTTCCCATGGCTAAGATGCGTGCCGTTGATGCGGCAGTTTATGTTCTGGAGAAGGAAGGCATCGATTGTGCCTTCGGCGTACCGGGTGCTGCCATCAACCCGTTCTATTCGGCCTTGAAGGCACGTGGCTCGGTTCGCCACATCCTGGCGCGCCACGTCGAGGGCGCCTCGCACATGGCGGAAGGCTACACCCGCGCCAAGCACGGTAATATCGGCGTCTGCATCGGTACGTCCGGCCCGGCCGGCACGGATATGATCACCGGCCTCTATTCGGCGTCGGCGGATTCGATCCCGATCCTCTGTATCACCGGCCAGGCGCCGCGTGCGCGCCTCGACAAGGAAGACTTCCAGGCAGTCGATATCGCAAAGATCGCAGCGCCCGTCACCAAGTGGGCTGTCACGGTCATGGAACCGGCGCTGGTTCCCTTCGTCTTCCAGAAGGCGTTCCACATCATGCGCTCCGGTCGCCCGGGTCCGGTCCTGATCGACCTGCCGGTCGACGTCCAGCTCGCCGAGATCGAGTTCGATCCGGATACCTACGAGCCGCTCGAGGCCTACAAGCCGAAGGCGACACGCGCCCAGGCCGAAAAGGCAATCGCGATGCTGAACGAGGCGGAGCGTCCGCTGATCGTTGCCGGCGGCGGCATCATCAACGCCGATGCCTCCGACCTGCTCACCGAATTTGCCGAAATCACCGGTATCCCGGTCATCCCGACGCTGATGGGCTGGGGCACGATCCCGGACGACCATCCGCTGATGGCCGGCATGTGCGGCCTGCAGACCTCGCACCGTTATGGCAATGCCAATCTGCTCGCCTCGGACTTCGTGTTCGGCGTCGGCAACCGCTGGGCCAACCGCCACACCGGTAACGTTCCGACCTATACGGAAGGCCGCAAGTTCGTTCACGTCGACATCGAACCGACCCAGATCGGCCGTGTCTTCGCACCGGATTTCGGCATCGTCTCGGATGCCGGTGCTGCGCTGAAGCTGTTCCTCGACGTCGCGACGGAATGGAAGACCGCCGGCAAGCTGCGCGACTGGTCCGCCTGGGCGGAAGAATGCCGCGAGCGCAAGCGCACCCTGCTGCGCAAGACCCATTTCGACCAGACGCCGCTGAAGCCGCAGCGCGTTTACGAGGAGATGAACAAGGCCTTCGGCCGCGACACCTGCTACGTCTCGACCATCGGGCTTAGCCAGATTGCCGGCGCCCAGTTCCTGCACGTCTACAAGCCGCGCAACTGGATCAACTGCGGCCAGGCGGGCCCGCTCGGCTGGACCCTGCCGGCAGCGCTAGGTGTTCGCGCCGCCGATCCGGACCGGACGATCGTTGCGCTTTCGGGCGACTACGATTTCCAGTTCCTGATCGAGGAGCTCGCGGTCGGCGCCCAGCACAAGCTGCCCTACCTGCATGTGGTCGTGAACAACTCCTATCTCGGGCTCATCCGCCAGGCGCAGCGCGGCCTCAACATGGACTTCGAAGTCAGCCTCGCCTTCGACAACATCAACGCGTCAGGCGATGCAGAGAAGGGTTACGGCGTCGACCACGTCGCGGTCGCTGAAGGTCTCGGCTGCAAGGCGATCCGGGTGCGCAGCCCGAACGAGTTCCAGGAGGCCTTCGATCGGGCACGTGCCCTGATGGACGAGCACCAGGTTCCTGTCGTCATCGAGTTCATCCTCGAGCGCGTCACCAACATCTCGATGGGTGCCGACATCAATGCCGTCGTCGAGTTCGAGGAACTGGCGCTGCGTGGCGAAGATGTGCCGACCGCCATCACGGCCCTGCTCGACTGAGGCCTGCTCAAATGAAGGAGATGCGGGCGGCTAACCGCCCGCATCCGCTCCAGAGAAAAACACGAAGGAGGAGACATCGCATGGCGAAGTTCGCTGCGAACCTGACAATGCTGTTCAACGAGGTGCCTTTCCTCGACCGCTTCGCCCTTGCTGCCAAGGCCGGTTTCGAAGGCGTGGAGTATCTGTTTCCCTACGAATTCGAGAAGGTGAGCTTGCGCGCCGAGCTTCAGCGGCACGGCCTGACCCAGGTTCTGCACAACCTGCCGGCCGGCGACTGGGCGCGCGGCGAGCGCGGTATCGCGATCCTGCCGGATCGCGTCGACGAGTTCCGCAAGGGTGTTGCCAGCGCGATCGACTATGCAACGGCGCTGGAATGCAAGCAGGTGAACTGCCTGGTCGGCATTGCGCCGGACGGTGTTTCCGACAGCATCCTGCGTTCGACGTTGGTCGCAAACCTGAAGCTCGCCGCAAGCGAACTCGGCAAGCACGGCATTCGCCTTTTGATCGAGCCGATCAACCACTTCGACATTCCCGGCTTCTACTTGAACACGGTGGCGCAGGCCGCATCGATCATCGAAGAGGTCGGCAGCGACAATCTCTTCATCCAGTACGACCTCTACCACCAGCAGCGTACGCAGGGCGAGTTGGTCGGCACGTACAAGCGGTATGCCGAGCGCATTGCCCACGTGCAGCTCGCAGACAATCCTGGCCGCAACGAGCCGGGCACCGGAGAGATCAACTACCCGTTCGTCTTCGACGCCCTGGAAGCGGCCGGCTACGACGGCTGGATCGGTTGCGAATACAAGCCGCGCACCACGACAGCCGAAGGTCTCGGCTGGCTCGGCACCGAGCGCCAGCGCACCCAATCCGCAGACATCATCAAGATCAGGAGCTAAGCATCATGGCAACAATCGGTTTCATTGGACTGGGTATCATGGGCACGCCGATGGCGCGCCACCTGCAGGATGCCGGCCACACCATCGTCACTTCGAAATTCGTCATTCCGCCGCGCCAGGAACTTCTCGATAACGGCCTCAAGTTCGTCGACACGCCGAAGGCGCTCGCCGAAGCCGTCGACACCATCATCCTGATGCTGCCCGACACGCCCGAAGTTAAGGACGTTCTCTTCGGCGAGAACGGCGTTGTCTACGGCCTTTCCAAGGGCAAGCTGGTCATCGACATGAGCTCGATCTCGCCGATCGAGACGAAGGAATTCGCCAAGAAGGTTCGTGAAACCGGCGCCGAATATATCGACGCCCCGGTCTCCGGCGGCGAAGTCGGCGCCAAGAACGCCTCGCTGTCGATCATGGCGGGCGGCAGCCAGGAGAGCTTCGACCGCGCCCTGCCGCTCCTGAAGCTGATGGGCAAGAACATCACGCTTGTCGGCGATTGCGGCGACGGCCAGGTCACCAAGGTTGCCAACCAGATCATCGTCGCGCTGACAATCGAGGCGGTTTCGGAAGCACTTGTCTTCGCGTCGAAGGCCGGGGCCGATCCGGCCCGCGTCCGCGAAGCGCTGATGGGCGGCTTTGCTTCCTCGCGCATCCTTGAAGTGCACGGCGAGCGCATGATCAAGCGCACCTTCGATCCGGGCTTCCGCATCTCGCTGCACCAGAAGGACCTGAATCTGGCGCTGCAGGGTGCCAAGTCACTCGGCATCTCGCTGCCGAACACGGCGGCGACGCAGGAGCTCTTCAACAATTGCGCCGCCAATGGCGACAGCGGCCTTGATCACTCCGGTCTCGTCCGGGCGCTCGAGCGCATGGCGAACCACCAGGTCGCTTAATCGCCTGGGCAGACATGAAATGCGCATGACCCGTCCGGCGTCCCATTGTTCCGGGCCGGTCATGTGTCCGGGCGGCGGTTGGAGGAACCGCCGCCCGAGACCATCAGACAACTCCGGCGAAAGCGCACAGCGCTTCCGCTCGTAGAGTTGCGTAAGGGATAGACTAGGAGAGCCGGCGCCATATGCCGTACGCGCTCTCGGGGGGAGACCAATGCCAGCCATCACCGACCCGCGCCGTTTCCTCGAAACGCTTTTCACCTCTGCGGTCGCCGCAGCCGACCCTGAAAAGGTGATCGTGGCCAACTTGCCGGCGCGGCCGAAGGGGCGAACTGTGGTTGTGGGTGCAGGCAAGGGTGCCGCGCAGATGGCGGCAGCCTTCGAGCGCCATTGGGTTGGCCCGCTTTCAGGTGTTGTTGTCACCCGTTACGGTTATGCCGCTCCGTGCGAGCGGATCGAAGTCCTGGAAGCGTCGCACCCGCTTCCGGATGCGAATGGCTTGCTGGCTTCGAAGCGTTTGCTTGCGGAAGTGGGCGGCCTGACGGAAGACGATCTTGTCGTGGCTCTCATCTGTGGCGGCGGTTCGGCGCTTTTGCCGTCGCCCCCGCCCGGCCTGACGCTGGAAGACGAGATTGCGGTCAACCGGGCGCTCCTGGCCTCCGGCGCGCCGATCAGTGCCATGAACGCCGTGCGCAAGCACGTCTCGATCATCAAGGGCGGCAGGCTCGCTGCGGCTGCCTATCCGGCAAAGGTCGTTTCCTTGATCGTTTCCGATATTCCGGGCGACGATCCGGCGTTGGTCGCCTCCGGTCCGACGCTTGCCGATGCCAGCACGCGCGAAGACGCACTGACGCTGGTCGAGCGCTACGGCCTGGATCTGCCTGCACGTGTGATGGCATGGATGAAGAGCGCGGACAGTGCCGCGCCTTCACCTGACGATCCGCGGTTCGCGCGCAACGAAGTCCAGCTTATCGCGTCGGCTTCCGTCTCGCTCGAAGCGGCCGCTGCAGAAGCCCGCGCCGCTGGCATCGAGGCAATCATCCTCTCCGACGCGATCGAGGGCGAGGCGCGCGACGTTGGCGGCGTTCACGCCGCGATCGCCCGCGAGGTCGCCGGTCGCGACCGGCCCTTCACCAAGCCGGTTGTCGTACTTTCGGGAGGTGAGACGACCGTCACAATCCGCGGAAGGGGCAAGGGTGGCCGAAACAGCGAGTTCCTGCTGGCCTTGGCGCTTGGCATTGACGGCGCCAAGGGTGTCTCGGCGCTCGCGGCCGATACCGACGGCATCGATGGTTCGGAGGATAATGCCGGAGCGTTCGCCGACGACACGACCATCGCCAGGCTAGTGGCGCAGCGGCTGGACGCTGCAGGACTACTACAGAAGAACGATAGCTGGACGGCCTTCGATGCGCTCGGCGATCTCTTCAAACCTGGCCCGACCGGCACCAACGTCAACGATTTCCGCGCCATTCTCGTGCAGTAAGGGCGGGCTCTGGTCCCTTTCGCTATCTTTTAAGCGAAGTGGCAACTCACCGACCCATAGGCGCCAAAGTCTGCGACGATCGTGTCGCCGCTCGTCGCTTCGATGGTGCGGATGAATGAGCCTGAGAGCACGATCTGGCCGGGTTCGATCGCGTCCCCGCAATGCGCCAACCGATTGGCGAGCCACGCGATGCCGCGGGCCGGGTGGTTGAGCACGCCGGCGCCAAGCCCGGTCTCCTCGATCACTGCATTGCGCGAAACGATTGCCCCCATCCAGCGCATGTCGACCGTATCCGGGCGAACGGCCCGACCGCCAAGGACGAGGCCGCCATTGGCGGCGTTGTCCGATATCGCATCGACGATGGTGCGCGCCTTCTTGGTCTTCGGATCCGTCCTCAAGATGCGGGTATCGAGAATTTCGAGCGCCGGCATCACAAAGTCGGTAGCATTCAACACCTGAACCAGAGTGACGCGCGGCCCCTTGAGGCCGGCCTTCATGATGAAAGCGACTTCCGCCTCGACCCGCGGCTGGATGAAGCGGTTGGCAGGAACTGTAGCGCCGTCGTCAAACAGCATATCGTCGAAAAGCACGCCGGAATCCGGCGTATCGATGCCAAGCGCCTGCTGCATTGCCCTCGACGTCAGGCCGATCTTCCAGCCGATGATGCGATGGCCGTCATCGCGCTTGCGTCTGACCCAGGCGGCCTGCACCGCATAGGCATCGTCAACCGTCATTTCGGGATGCTTGAGCGACAGCAGGCCAATCTGCTTGCGGTCGTGCTCTGCCTGATGCAGGCTTTCGGCGGCTTTGGCAATCTCCGTTGCATTGAGCATGATCCGGCCCCTCCACTCCAGCGTGTCATACGATACACCAAGGCCCCCACGTGGGCACGGGTCGTTTGTTGTCGAGATCGGTTGGCTTGTCCGCATAGGGCCGAAGACGATGAGGAACGATCGGCAGGTACCCGGAACCAATCGGCTTTCGCTGCCCGGACACCGGCGTCGGCCAAGCCGCGGCCAAGCAGGTGATCTTCGAGGAGTTCGTGCAGTTCAGAAATCTGGTGCGACCGGACCCGGGGCTCGGCCTCTGGCGGAGCGTCTCAATTAGCGCAAGCGGCTAGCGGCTGCAGCACAAAATGCGGCACGCCCGGCGGAGGAGACCGAAGTCGTGATGACCGGTGGGAAAACAACCGCGACCTCGGCGCTGCTATTCGATGAAGACGCCGACACTTGCGGCCCGGCCGACCGCATCGATGACGGTCAGGGTTGAATAGCCAACGCCATCCGGCTGCCACTGCGTCACACGCCGGCGGGTGAGCTCGGGCAGCGGCTTGCCGTTGGCGAGCCAGCGGAAGGGGGCGCGTCCTCCCTGGAGCTTGAGGGTCAACGGGGAAATCGTCTGATGGTCGGCGCCGAGTTCGACGCGTGCGCCCTCCGGCGGGAAGACGATCTGAGGCGCCGGTTCGCGGGCCGAGGCATTGACGAGGCCGCTCGCGGTCAACGAGAAACGGCGCTGGCTGACCGGCAACTCGGCTTGAGAGATGCGAATTGCCCCAGCCGGCGCATCGGGAAGGGGCGTGATGCCGAAACCGGACTTGGCAAAGCCTTCGAAAAGGATGGGAGCGGCGCTGCCATAGCCGGTCAGGCCCGGCACCGCACCGTTGTCGGGTCGGCCGACCCAGACCCCAAGCACATGGCGCCCGTCGTAGCCAACCGACCAGGCGTCGCGATACCCGTAGCTGGTGCCGGTCTTATAGGCGATGCCGCGTTGGCGGCTGCCGGTCGGCGGCAGGACGCCGGCGAGCGCATCCGAGACGTTCCAAACAGCGACCGATGAGAGCAGCGGTTCGGCTTCGATCAGGCCGGCCTCGCCGTCGACGCCGTCGCCGAGCCGGATGGGAAAGCCGCGATTGGCAAGCGCCGCATAGAGCTGGACGAGATCGCGCAAGGAGAGCCCGACACCGCCAAGCCCGATGGCGAGCCCCGGCGCTTCACCGGCCGGCAGGGCCGGTTTCACCTCGCCACGGCGAAAGCGCATCATCAGTTCGGCCGGGCCGACCGCATCGAGCAGCCGGATCGCCGGAACGTTCAGAGACAGTTGCAGCGCCTCGCGCACGCTGACGTCGCCCTGATAGCTCATGTCGAAGTTGCGCGGTCGATAGCCGAAGAAGTCGGCCGGTCGGTCCTCGATAATCGTTTCCTGGCTGACCAATCCCTCCTCGAAGGCAAGGCCATAGATGAACGGCTTGAGGGTGGAGCCGGGCGAGCGCGTGATGCGCGTCATGTCGATCCAGCCGGAACGGCTCGCGTCGAAATAGTCGGCCGATCCGACCGAGGCGACGATCTCGCCGGTTTTGGCATCGGCCATCACCATTGCGACCGAGACCTTCGGTCCGAGCTTGGCAGCGCCCTCCCTTGCCACGGATTCGAGATTGCGCTGGACGGCGAGGCGCAAAGTTGTCTGGTGCTGAACGGCTTTCGGGTCCTTGCGAAGTGCCCGTTCTGCGAGATGCGCGGCATAGGAAGGAAGCTGCAGGCGTCGGAAGGGGACGGAGGTGGCGATCGCACGTTCGGCTTCGCCGTCTCCGATCACGTCGTCAACGGCAAGTCGGGTGAGGACACTTTCGCGGGCAGCGACGGCGGCGGCATGGTTGCGGTCCGGCCGGCGCTTCTCCGGCAGCTGCGGCAGCGCCACGAGCAGTGCCGCTTCGCCGGCCGTCAGCCGCTTCGGCTCTTTGCCGAGCCAGGCAAGGCTTGCGGCGCGCACACCCTCGATGTTGCCGCCATAGGGGGCGTGGGTGAGATAGAGATTGAGGATCTGGTCCTTCGAAAGCCGCCGTTCGATCTGGATCGCGCGGGCGATCTGCAACAGCTTGGCGGTAATCGAGCGCTGCTGGCGCGGCTCGATCAGCCGAGCCACCTGCATCGAAAGCGTCGAGGCACCCGAAACGATGCGCCCGTTGCCGACGAACTGCAGCGCCGCACGCCCGAGCGCGAAGAAATCAACGCCCGCATGGTCCGCAAAACGCTGGTCTTCGTAGGCGATCAGCATTTTCAGGAACTGAGGATCGACATCGTCGACCGTCGTCCTCAGCCGCCAGAAACCGTCCGGCGTTGCGAAGGCGCGCAGCAGTTCTCCGCTGGCGTCGTCCACTTCGCGCGAGACGATGTCCGCCGCCGCAAGCGGTGGCGGAAATGCCTCGTCGGCCTTCTCGATCGCAAAGCCCGTCAGTCCCGTCAGCAAGAGGCAGACGGGCAAGGCGATCAGCAGTTTGCGCCCAATCGACATGATCTTGCCTATTGCGCGGCGAGCACCTCCATGCGCCCTGTGGCGGTGCGGGCCGAGAGTTGCGGCCGGTACATGTCCTCGACCGTTGCTGCCGGATGATCGTAGACGCCGGGCGTCACGGCGCGCACCACGTAGGCGAGCGTGACTTCGCGGCCGGCACCGGTGCTACGATCAAGGGCCGCAACGAAGCGGTCGTTGCGGAACTCCGTATGGGTCGCGGTGATCTCGCCAAGCCATTCGAAGTTGCTGAGCTGGGCGCTGTCGACGAGGCTCGGATTGTCGATCTGGAAGCCGGCCGGAAGAAGGTCGGTCACCAGAACGCGCGACGGCCAGTCGTTGGCCTCGGTCAGCTTCAGGACCACCACGTAGCGTTCGTTCTGGCGTACTCCGGTGACATTGGCCTCGGCGCCGTCGAGCGTGTAGTAGGTGCGCTCAATGGTGAAACCGTCGCCGCCGGCCGAAAGCGGCTGGGCGGGGGCGGCAACCGTGGTCACTACGGCCGAGACCGGATCCGCACCCTGGTTGCGGATCACCACCGGGTGCGTCATCAGCGCGTCGCCGGTCATCTGGGCGGCATAGCTGCCGGTCTTCGATGCGCCGTTGACGTCGAGCGCCATATCCTCGTCGCCATTCTGGATGGCGCGGGCGGCCAGCAGCATCCAGGCCTGTTCCTGGGTGCTGGTGTAGGTCTTCTGCTCCCACTCGCGCGCCACGATCTTTGACAGTTCCGGAACGATCGGCGGGACGGGCCGGCTCTCGGCGGCAAGCGCGAGCACCGCCGCATTGTCACGCAGCGAAGAGCCGTAGTCGGAGCGCGACAGGCTGACATTGACGAGGCCGGTCGACATACCAGCCGCCTTGGCAAAGGTGTCCTGCGACCCCTGCGCATCGCCATAAAGGGCGAGCGCCGCAGCGATATGGGCCTTGGCGAGCGGTGTCGGGAAGTCGTCGATCGCGGTATTGGCGTAGTAACGCAGATCGTTGATCGCGGCCTTGCGGTTGCGGGCGAGCACGTAGAGCCCGTAGGCGATCTCGTTGCCGCGGTCCTTCACGTTGGTGTCATAGCCGACGCCGTTCTGCAGGTTTTCGAGCGCCTGGACCATGGCGGCCTCCGGTACGTCGTATTTCTGCTCGCGGGCGCGAGTGAGGAAGTCGGTGACATAGGCATCGAGCCAGAGGTCACCGTAGCCCGGGCCCCAGAGGCCGAAGCTGCCTGAGGACGACTGGTATGAGAGCACGCGATAGATCGCCTCCTGCACCCGCTTGGTCACGCCTTCGTCATCGGCAAGGCCGGACTGTTTGGCAAGTTCACTCAAGTAGAGCAGCGGCAGGGCGCGGCTCGTCGTCTGCTCGGCGCAGCCATAGGGGTAGCGATCAAGCGTCATCAGCAGCGCCGGCATGTCGAAGGCGGCGGAGCGGGTGACGCTGAGGTTGAGCGATGCGCCTTGCAGGATGCTGTCGGCGAGCAACTGTCCGTCGACGGTCAGACTGCTTCCGGGCGCGATCGAAACCACCTGCCGCCGCGTGATGGGCAGTGTCGCCGGACGTACGAGCAGATCGAGTGACTGTTCCAGCGAAAGCCCATTGGCGCCGGTCAGCGCCACCGTGACGGTGCCATTGCCGGGATATTGCCCGACCACTGGCAGGGTGATCGAGGTGCGGCCGCCCTGGTCTAGCGTCACCGTATTGCCGGTGCCCGGTTGTTCGACCGTGGCGGGACCGCTGGTCGTGACCTGGATCTGGTAGTCGCCGGCCGGTGCATCGGTGTTGGCGATGTCGAGCCTCAACTGCGACCGATCTCCGGGTGCCAGGAACCTGGGCAGGCTGGCGGTGACGACCACCGGATCGCGGATCACCACGTCGCGGCTGGCGTGGCCGACACCGGATTTCGTCCAGGCGACGGCCATCAGTCGTGCCGTGCCGTTGAACTGCGGGATGTCGAAGCTGACGTTCGCCTTGCCGTCGCTGTCGAGCTGAACCGGACCTTCAAAGAAGGCGACCAGCTTTTCGGTGGGCGGGCTGCCCTGAAGCGCCACCTGTCCACCGTCGCCACCGGTGCGCAGGCGGCCAGTGGCGCCGAGCGAACCGTCGATCAGGCGACCATAGAGGTCGCGGATCTCAAGCCCGAGCTGCCTTTGGCCGAAGTACCAGGCTTCCGGATCCGGCATCTCGTAACGGGTAAGGTTGAGAATGCCGACATCGACGGCGGCGATTGTGACATAGGCCTCTTCATCGGCTCCGGCGCCGGCGACATGCAGGCTGATGTCGAGCGGCCGGCGCGGCTCCATCTTCTCCGGAGCATCGAGCGCGACGGCGAGCTTGCGCTCGGCCGGATCAACCGAGAGCCACTTGATGCCGATCGCGCGCATCGGCATGCGGCTTTCCTGCGCATCGCCCGGCCGGTAGAGCGTGGCGGTCACATAGGCACCGGCACCCCAGGCGTCGGTGACTGGCAGCTCGACTTCGCCGCCTTCGGCAGCAATCGATGTCGTCTTCGTCGTGATCAGGTTCTCGGTGCCGACGGTGACCAGCAGCTCACCGGCAAAACGCGGCGAGACCTTCAGCTTGGCGGTATCGCCGACCGCGTATTTTTCCTTGTCGAGCGCGATCTCCAGGCCATCGGGCGTTTCCGTCGACGTCGCGGCGACATACCAGCCGGCGTCGAATTCGACGCTTGACGTTGGGCCGTCGATCGAGGCCGTCTCGACCTCGAGGCGATAGCGGCCCCAGCCGACCGGGACCGAAATCTCGGCTCCGTCTTCCGTTAGGTCGATGCTGCCGTTTGCCACCTGCTTGGTGGTGACCACAGGCTCGTACTTCCAGGCACTGCCGTCGCGATACCAATGATAATTGCGCTCGACGCTGATCAGTTTCCAAAGCAGCCCTGGCACTGCGATCTTGCTGCCCGTCGGATCGACGGCGATGACGCGGAATTTGCCGACCGAGTTCTCGGCGAGTTCGCCCTCGAATTCGGGCTTGATGCCAAGCATCGGGCCTTCGGCACGTACCGGCAGCTTCAGCGAGCGCTCGACGGCACGACCGCCAGCTTCGCGCATACGCACGGTCACGCTGGCGTCGAGCAGTTGCGTGGTCGACGGCACTTCGTCGATGAGGACGTCGAAGTTCGATTTTCCCTCCTCGTCAAGGGCCGAAAGGTCTTCAAGCGGCAGGCGGGTGTCTTCACTCGCCTCCTCGTCGGCAAGGCCGAAAGAGTAACCCTTGAAGGCCGCGTTTTCGCGTGTCGGCTTGATCGTCACTTCGCCTTCGAGTTCGAGGCCGGCTGCCGGGGCGCCGTAGAGATAACGTCCGTCGACGGCGACGATTGCGGGTTCGCCGACGGCAATCTCCTTGGCGTCGCTGGTCAGATCGAATTCGGTGCGGTCTGGCACGAAGTCATCGACCAGGAACTGTTTTTCGCCGATCGCCGGGGACTTCGGGTCGGTGAAGATCTGCATCGTCCAGGTGCCGCGCATGGCGTTTGCCTGAACGTCGAGATGCAATGTGTGACCGCCGAGCTTGCCACCAGGGCTGGTCATGCGGCGATACTCGACACCATCGGGGCGCAGGAAGACGAAGGTCAGCGGCAGGTTCTCGATCGCCATGCCGTCGACGTCGCGGGCAAGGGCCGCCGCGTGCACCGTTTCACCGGCGCGATAGATGCCACGCTCCGTCCAGGCGAGAATGTCGATGGCGCCGGGAGCCGTGCGGCCGGTGACGCCGCGATCGGAAAGGTCGAACCCGGCGCGGCTCATGTCGAGGAAGACGTAGTCGTCTTCGCCGTTTCTGGCGGTGATGACCGCAGGCGTGAGGCCAGACGTGCCGCGCATCAGGCCGGCCGTGAAGGTGACGCGGCCGTCGCCGTCGCTCACCGCAGTCCCGAGGATCTCATTGTTCTTGGCGACGAGCTGCAGTTCTACACCTTCGATCGGCTCGGCCGAAGCAAGCGAGCGGACGAAGACATTCAGACCGTCGGTGCCGGCATAGGTGGAAATGCCGATATCGGAGACGACGAACCATTGCGTGGCGCGGGCATCCCACTCCTGGCTGACGCCGGTGGTTGGTGCTGCGGTCAGCACATAGACGCCAGGCTTGCGCTGAGGCAGCGCTTCGTCGACCGGGAAGCTGGTGACGACTTCCTTGTTGACGTCGCGCTCGATGTCGATCGTGCCCTGCCAGACGAGTTCACCGCTCTCTTCCTCGATACGCTGGGCGCTGTAGCCGTCGAGCTGGGTCAGGAACTGCGAGTTTTGCAGAACCTGGGCGATGCTGCGGTCGCCGACGCGATAAAGCTTGAGCTTGGCGCTGTCGGTATTTACCGAAACAAGCGGGATGCCGCGACGTGCGGTCGAGGGCAGCACGAAGCTGTCGCCGGTGAAGCGCACCATCTGGGCGCGGTCGGCGACATAGATGTCGAGGCTGACAGGCGCTTCCAGCACTTCGTCGACGGTAGAGGGCAGGCCGGTGCGAAGTGTCAGCTTGTAGCGCTCGCCATGCGAAAGTCCTTCGACGCAGATCTGATCGCCCTTGGCCTCAAGCGCCTTCGGTGCGGCACCGTTGACGGTGACGAAGGAGGCGTAGTCGGCACCGCTCTTCAAGAGCTGCTCGGAAAACTGGACGCAGGCGCGCGGGGTCGCGGCATCGGAATCGATGGTGTGTTCGACGACACGGAAGCCCTTGCGCTGCTTGAGATCGAGATAGGCGGCCTCGACGGATTTCGCCTTCACGAGCTCAAGGCTCGCCTTGTAGGCCTCCAGCGCGGCGCGAAAGTTTTCGGCGCCTTCGAGCGATTTTGCCATGACCGCAAGCGCATGCGCCCGGCTCTCGGTGGTGCGGGTGAGCTCATAGCCGTTGATCGCGGCGATCGCCGCCTGGATCGACACGCTCGAATTGTTGGTGATCCGGTTTGCCGTGCGTGCAGCCTCCAGCCAGAGCTCGGCATCATCCGGTGTGATTGCAAGCGCGCCCTGGAACGCCTTCAGCGCATTCTCGATATTGCCCATGCCGGCCTGGCCGCGCGCCATTTCGAGCAGCGTATTGACGCCCAGTCCCTGCTGGTCGTCGGCAAGCGTCAGATTGGCCTTGGTGTTACGGGCGTCCTGCAACAGCTGGTCCGAAACGAACTTCAGCCGCGGCGGTGCGCCGATATCGGCCTCGGCCGCCTGGGCCTCAACGATCTTGCCGGCAATGGCGCCTGGGAAGGTATTGAGCTGGTTATAGTCGGACTTGAGGAAGCACCACTTCACCTTGGGATTGTAGGTGAAGGCGCGGCAGGACTGATCCGCGATACAGGTCTGCTGGCATTCGTCGAGCGAGACGTTCTGCTCGGTTCTCAGATCAAAACCGAAATAGTCGCCATCCTGCGTTATCTCGATCTGCCGACCGCTCTCCTGGGCAGCAACGGGACTACCAGCGGTCAGAAGGGACAAAAAGAGGATGGAAAGGCCGAAAAACGCGCGCACAGACATCAAGTCCTCCCAACGCTGCCGGTCTCGATAGGGGCTTCACTTTTCAAGCTTCCCGGTCGCTTGTCAACCGAGGAGAGATCAAGGCCCGGTGCAATTTCAACGGGTGTCCTTGCGCGAAGTTGAACACATCGATCCGGAATGAAACACGATAAAACGTTATCTAAATCAAACTAGTATGACGACTGAGCGTCAGCGCCGCCTAGCCCCTTTGCTCCCTGAGGAAGATGGTCAGCGATCGGCCGGCGTCGAGGATATGGTTACGCGTGAGTTCGCAGGCGCGCTCGGCATCGCGCGCGATGCAGGCGTCGAGGATCGCCTTGTGCTCGCGGCGTGCCCGTGCAACCCCCGAGGTCAGCGTCAATTGTGCCCTGAGGTAACGGTCGATGCGGTCGAGCGAAGCGCGAACGATCTGCAGATAGTAGGGACGGCGTGCGGCCTCATAGAGGCTATAGTGGAAATTGCGGTTGATTTCGCCCCATCGGTCGGCGTTTTCTTCCTGCTCGAACTCCTCGCAATGCTTGCGTGCAAGATCGAGCGTGCGCCGGTCGAGATTGGGTACCGCGAGGCGAATGACCTCGGCCTCGATCAGAGCCCGGAACTCGAAGATTTCCTCGATTTCCTCGATCGAGAGTCCGGCGACGACCGCGCCCTTGTAGCGCTCGGTGGTGATCAGGCCATGCTGTTCGAGGCGGGAAAGCGCCTCGCGTACCGGAATGCGGCTCGTGTTGAACATCTGGGCAATGTGATCCTGGCGCAGGTTCTCGCCCTCGGCGAGGTCGCCTTCGATGATCGCCTTGCGCAGGGCCTCATAGACGATATCGGCGGCTGAGGCTGCTTGCCTGACATCGACGGCATCGAGTTTCATCGTATTCGAACCCTGCTGGCCGAGCCTCAGGCTTGGCCAGTCCCCGTTTACATGGTGCTTGCACGGTCATAGGTCCAATCCGGACGTCGGGCAACAGAGCCTTGGCGCTGAATCCAACGAAGTCTGATGAAGCATTCGTTTTGCCCTTTCGAGCACCAGGGCAAGGTATCGCCTGTTGGAAACCACGCGCAAACACGCGGCTCCGTTACACCGGTACGGGGTATGGGGCCGTCAAATGTTGACCAGCTGTTTGATCAGAGCGGCCAGGCGGGGCGCTGACTTGGAACTGCCGTCATTGCGGTATTTCTGCAGCCGAAGAAGTTCGGTGGCGGCCCGTTTCGACAACATCGAGCCGAGGTCATCAGCAATCGCAGGGCGGTCGCGCAGTAGTCCTGCTAATCCGTGCATCCGGTAACGGCGCCGGCTCGGCGTGATCGCCGACTCCGGCCCGGTCGGGCCTGCCTCGGCGGGCGCCTTTCCCATCTACGAAGCCACAATGGCGTCCGGGGTGCCGAGCGGCGCCACGCCCGGCGGATGTTCCGACTTGGTCGGGTCGTGTGTCGCGACCGGCGGTTCCTGCGATCGTTCCTTCACTCCATCGCCTCCGCGCCGGAGTTCTTTCCACGCATCACACGTTCAGCGGCAATAGTACTCTGCGTCTTGTCGCTTTGAACTGTATTTTGAACAATATTGCTCGCTGGCGCCAGCCCACTTGCCAGCCATGACTGCACGCGGCAGAATTGAAAAACGCAGTGCTTTCTGCAAAGACTAACCGCCAAGTATAACCATGGTCGACGTTTCCACATTCCGATGCGCAACCGCGCGTCGTGACAGTTCTGATGCTCTGTGCAACCTGTTCGGAACGAGGCAGATTGATGGTCGCGAGCCTGACAATGAGCGAACGGCGAATGGCTGTCGTCATTCTCGTCGCACTCGCCCTGTGTGGACTGACGATGGCGGCCGCTGGTCGCGCAGACCCGCTCGGTGTCCACGGTTTCATTGCTCTCGTCGTCAGTATCGGGCTCGCCTTCTTCGTGATGTCGGCCTTCTATTCGCCCGCGCCCGATGCTGAGCGGCTGACGCGCTATTATGACGATCCGACCAAGGTTGGCATCGTCCTGGCCATGGCTTGGGCGGTGATCGGCATGTTCGTCGGCGTCTGGGTCGCAGCCTTGCTTGCCTGGCCGGATTTGACGTTCGATGCAGCCTGGGCGAGTTTCGGAAGGCTGCGCCCCGTCCACACCTCCGGTGTGATCTTTGGCTTCGGCGGCAACGCGTTGATTGCAACATCGTTTCATGTGCTGCAGCGAACGTCGCGGGCCCGCCTCCCGGACCAGCTCAGCCCCTGGTTCGTGCTGATCGGCTACAACCTCTTCTGCGTCGTTGGCGCGAGCGGATATCTGCTCGGTGTCACGCAGTCGAAGGAGTATGCAGAACCTGAATGGTATGCGGACATCTGGCTGACGATCGTCTGGGTCGTCTATTTCTTCATTTATATCCGCACGCTCGCGCGCCGCAAGGAACCGCATATCTACGTGGCCAACTGGTACTACATGGCCTTCATTCTCGTCGTCGCGGTTCTGCACATCGTCAACAATCTCGCCGTGCCGGTGTCGTTCGGACATGCCAAGAGCTACTCGCTTTACTCCGGCGTCCAGGATGCCATGACGCAGTGGTGGTATGGCCACAACGCCGTCGCCTTCTTCCTGACCGCCGGCTTCCTCGGCATGATGTATTATTATCTGCCCAAGCGCGCGGATCGGCCGATCTTTTCCTATCGGCTGTCGATCATCAGCTTCTGGGGCATCACCTTCATGTACATGTGGGCGGGTTCGCACCATCTGCACTACACCGCCCTGCCGCAGTGGGTGCAGACCCTCGGGATGACCTTCTCGCTGGTGCTACTAGTGCCGTCGTGGGCTTCGGCTGGCAACGCGCTGGCAACGCTCAACGGCGCCTGGCACAAGGTGCGCGACGACGCCACATTGCGCTTCATGATGGTCGCCGCCGTCTTCTACGGCCTTGCAACCTTTGAAGGTTCCTTCATGGCCATCCGCGCCGTCAATTCGCTGTCGCACTACACCGACTGGACCGTGGGGCATGTTCATGCCGGCGCACTTGGTTGGGTGGCGATGATCTCTTTCGGATCGATCTACGCGCTCGTGCCGTGGATGTGGAAGCGCAAGGCGATGTATTCGCCCGGGTTGGTCGAGGTGCACTTTTGGCTCGCGCTCTCCGGAACGATCGTCTACGTGTTCTCTATGTGGAATTCAGGCATCATTCAAGGCCTGATGTGGCGGACTTATAACGAGAACGGCACGCTTGCCTATTCGTTCCTCGACACCGTCGTCGCCATGCACCCCTATTATATCGCCCGTACCTTCGGCGGCCTCCTGTTCCTGGCGGGGGCGTGCGTCGGGTTCTTCAATGTCGTGATGACGATCCGCTCCGCTCATGCGGAGGCTGCCGCCGAAGGTGATCCGGACCTGCCGGTTTCCGCGCCGGCGGGCGCATTTCCTGCTGCGGAGTGATCGACATGTTCGGGTTCCATCGCAAGCTAGAACGCAGCGCAATCGGCTTTGTGCTTGCCATCATCGGCGTGTCGGCGGTCGGCGGCTTTGTCGAGATCGCACCGCTTTTCACGATCCACGAGACGGTAGAGGATGCGCCCGACATGCGCCTTTATACGCCGCTCGAACTCGCGGGGCGCAACATCTACATCCGCGAGGGCTGTTACGCCTGTCACTCGCAGATGATCCGGACGTTGCGCGACGAGGTCGAGCGCTACGGGCCTTTTTCCCTGGCGGTGGAATCCAAGTACGACCATCCGATGCTCTGGGGATCCAAGCGCACCGGACCCGACCTGGCCCGCATCGGCGAGAAGTATTCTGATGCCTGGCACGTCGCCCACCTGATCAACCCGCGCGACGTGGTGCCGCAATCGGTCATGCCGAAATATGGCTGGCTGCAGCGCAACGCCCTCAGGATCGACGATCTCGGGGAGCATCTTGCCGCGCAGCGCGCCGTTGGTGTCCCCTATACCGAGGAGATGATCGACAACGCCACGATCGATGCGTTCGGCCAGGCGTCGCCCGACAGCGACAAGGCAGCCGGGGTCAGCGCGCGCTACGGTGACGCTACCCATATCCGGGCGTTCGATGGTGACGCGGGCCGCGTCACGGAAATGGACGCGGTGGTCGCCTATCTGCAGATTCTTGGTCTGTTGACGGCCGCAGCGTCGCAGCAAGCTGCTCTGGCAGGGGATTGAGGCAATGACCGTGGATCACCAGACATTGGTTGCCATCGCCAAGAGTTGGGGCATGTTCTACCTGATCGCCATGGCGGTTGCGGCCACCGCCTATGCGCTCTGGCCGTCCCACAGGCAACGCTTCGACCGTGCCAAGCACAGTATTCTGGACAAGGACGACAATCCGTGGAGCTAAGCGCGTGGCCCTAGAAAAGCTCGATCCCGTCACGGGCCGGATGACCACTGGCCATGAATGGAATGGCATTGAGGAACTCGACACTCCTGTGCCGCGGGTGGTGCTGTTCTTCCTTGCCGCAGGCACGCTGTTTGCCATCGTTTATTGGATCCTGATGCCGGCCTGGCCGCTCGGATCGACCTATACGAAGGGCCTGCTCGGCATTGATCAGCGCGAGGTGGTCGCGGAGCAAGTCAAAAGTGCAGCCGCGGAACGTGTGACGTGGACCGACCAGATCCAGAAGGCAAGCCTTGGCGAGATCGAAGCGGACGCTGCCCTGATGCAGCAAGTGCAGGAGACGGGCCACAGGCTCTTCGTCGACAATTGCGCTGCCTGCCATGGCGTCAACGCAACCGGCGGCCCTGGCTTCCCCGATCTGAGGGCGAAGTCCTGGCTCTGGGGCGGCGAGCCGGACATGATCGCGCAAACCATCAAGGTCGGTATCAACTCCACCAACGACGATACGCGGGTCTCGCAGATGCCAGCTTTCGGGCGCGACGGCGTCCTTGAACGCGACAAGGTCAGCGCCGTCGTGGATTATGTGATGTCGCTGTCTCAAGGGGCTGGCGCTACCGCAGATGCCCAAGAGATCGCAGCCGGCCAGGAGGTCTTCGCCGCCAATTGCGTTGCCTGTCACGGCGAAGACGCGAAGGGCAAGCACGACGTCGGAGCGCCGGACTTGACCGACAAGCACTGGATCTATGGCGGCGACAGGGGCTCCATTCATTTGAGCGTGTATGGGGGGCGACAGGGACATATGCCGCATTGGAGTGGCCGGTTGTCTGAGCTCGACTTGAAGATCCTTGCCACCTACGTTCATTCGCTGAAGGGAGAAACCCAATGAGCGAGGGTAGGGGCATCTCTGCACCGGGCGCGGGTGCGTCGCAGGTCAATTGGCGACGTCTTTCGCTCGCAATCGTCGCCCTGGGCGGGCTGATCGTTCTCAGCGCAAACGCGCATCTTGTTTACGTCGCGGTCCATTCCCAACCGGAATGCGTGCCGCACGCGAAGTCGGGCAGTGAAGGTGGAGCGCTACGAGCGGCGTCACCCAGCTGCTGACCAGGGAGACTAGGACATGGCTGCCACCAATCGCTCAGGTCTTTCGGTCACGCCGCTTGCGGCGCAGCGACAGCGCCATCTTCCGGCAAGCGCGGCCTTCGGCTGGTTGAAGGCCGGATGGCGAGACTTTGCGGTTCGCCCCGGTCCCAGTCTTGTCTACGGTCTTGTGGTTTTCGCGGTGTCCCTTGCCATCGTCTGGGGGCTCTACTCGGTCGGGCTCGATTATATCCTGTTTCCGGCCCTTGCCGGCTTCATGGTCGTCGGCCCGCTTCTCGCCATCGGCCTCTACCAGAAGAGCCGTGACATCGAGGCCGGAACGCCGCTCAGTCTCGCGCGCATGCTGTTCGTCGAAGCCCAGTCCGGGGGAAGACAGGTCTGGTACACCGGGGCGATCCTCTGCCTGTTGATGCTGGTCTGGATGCGCGCCGCGGTCATTATCTACGCGCTGTTCTTCGGCCTGCGTCCATTCCCCGGACTGGATCACATCGTTTCCATGCTGTTTACGACCCCGGTGGGCTGGGCCATGCTTTTGGTCGGCACCGTTGTCGGCGGCCTCTTTGCGGCCTTCTCCTTTGCGATCAGCACATTCTCCATTCCCATGCTGCTCAACGAAAAGACCGATGCCTTTACCGCGATGGGGACAAGCATCTCTCTCGTCTGGAACAACCTGCCGGTCATGCTCGCCTGGGGAACGATTGTGCTCGGCCTGTTCCTTCTGAGCGTGCTTACGGGTCTCGTCGGCCTCATCGTCGCGTTCCCCGTTCTCGGCCACGCGACCTGGCACAGCTACAGGGCGATCAGATAGACCGTCTGGTTCGGCCGTTCACGCAAACACGCGGGAAACCTATTGTCCTTGGGGAGATATCGCCAGGGCCGGAGCAACCGGCAACGTGAAAATGAACCTCGCGCCTTGCGGTTCGTTGCTCTCTGTGGAGAGTTGCCCGCCATGCGATTCCACGATCGATCGGCAAATCGCGAGCCCCATGCCCATGCCGCGACCTTTTGTGGTGAAGAACGGCTCGAATATCCTGTCAGGAAACGCGACGCCTGGGCCACGATCGCTGATCTCGATCTGGACCAGATCCTCCAGTCGCCGCGCGCGCATGCGAAGGACCTTGTCGCCGGCAAGGGACTCCATGGCCTCTAGACCATTGCGGACGAGATTGACCAGGACCTGGTGGATCTGGACGCGATCAACCACAACGGGCGGCAGATCGCCCTCGACCTCGACATCCATGTGGATATGGTGTCGCGAAGCCTCCTCGGCCATCAGGTCGCGTGCCTCGGTCACGAGGCACTCGAGCGCTGCCCTATCCCTCGTTTCCGCGGTTTGCCTGAACAAGGCGCGGATGGAGTTCACGACCTCGACCGCGGCGTTTGCGGCCCGCATGATGCGCTCCAAGCTCTTCGCCGCCCGTTCGACGTTCGGCCGTTCCGTCACCAGCCATCGCTGGCAGGCGTTCGCGAAGGTAACTACAGCCGTCAGCGGCTGGCTGACTTCGTGGGCGATGGAGGCCGAGAGCTCGGCCAGGCTCGCGGCCTTGTTTGCCCATGCGAGGATGCGGAAAGTTCGTGCCGCAGGAATTCAGAAAATTAGCGCTGGGGGAATTCAAGAAATTAGTGCTGGAGAAAGTCAAAAAATTAGTGTTATAAAAATTCAGAAAATTAGTGTGGAAAAAATTCAGAAATTAGTGAAGCCGCGAAGGAGCGGGAAGTGCGAGGAAAGACCCCAAACGAGCTTTTGGCGACATCGCTACGGGAATTAAGAGGAATTACGGAGCAGGGGACGATCTCTGTTCTTAGGAGCGATAGCCTTAGCAGGGTTCATCGGGATCGTTTGACAAACGCAGGGTTCGTCGAACCCATTATGAACGGTTGGATCGCAGTCAACTCCAGACCTTCTGACCGTCGCCGTGTCGATGTCGCGTGGAGCACAGTCTATTGGGAGTTCCTCGAACGATATCTCAACGACCGTTTCGAAACCCAATGGGTGCTTTCTCCCGAAACGTCGGTCTCTTTGTGGGCCGAAAATTGGTCGATTGCCCAACAAATCGTCGTTCGCAGTCCTCAAGCGAACAATCAGGTTCTCCAAATGCCTGGTGACACCTCAATTTTCATGTTGCGGGTGCCGGAAGGCGATAATTCGGAAATTCATGGTGGAATGCGGGTTCTCTCGAAGGAAGAGACCGTGATCAATTTGTCGAAAAACACTTGGTCCACAGCAGCAACCGACATTATCTCCGTTCTCGGATCCATTCGCGGGTCCTCTTCTCTAATAAGGGTACTTCTCTCCAAGCGGAAAAGTACAATTGCAGGGAGGATCGCCGGCGCGCTTCGCCACCTCGGAAGGACGAAAGACGCCGACCAGATTCTCTCTGCAATGCAATCGGCTGGGTATACTACGAATGAAGAGAACCCCTTCGACGACCAAGCCCACGCGGTCCTCGACGAACGACGTGCGGCCGCGCCTGCCGCGACGCGGATCAAAAATCTCTGGGCGAAGATGAGCAACGACGCTTTTCAGAACGTGAACGTTGAAGGCACTCGCTTCAACGATATCGACAGTTACATGAGCGATATCGAGGAGCGATATGTCGCTGACGCTCTCAACTCGCTGTCGATCGAGGGTTATCAGGTATCTGAAGATTTGATTGAACGCGTCCAATCCGGAGACTGGAATCCCGAGCAACACGCAGGAGACGCGGACGCCAGAAATGCTTTGGCGGCGAAAGGCTATCGCATGGCCTTCGAGGAGGTGAAAGTCGATATCCGTAAAATCCTAGAGGGCGCTCCGTCGGGCGAGTTGCTTGCCCACCGACATCAGGATTGGTTCCGTGCAATGTTTCAGCCGTCGGTTCAGGCGGGCATCATTGAAGCATATCAACTTGCAGGCTACCGCAGCCACAATGTCTATCTCTGTGGGTCATCGCACGTGCCATTACCTCCCCACGCTATTTCCGACGCGATGGATGCCCTGTTTGAATGTATCGAGGATGAACCAAATCCTCTCGCGAAAGCGATCGTTGCGCCATTCTTGTTTACCTACATCCATCCATTCCCTGATGGTAACGGACGGACGGGCCGCTTTCTGATGAACGCTTTGATGGCGGAAGCGCGTCTTCCCTGGACCGTGGTGCCCGTTGAACAACGTGATCGTTACATGTCTTGTCTGGAAGAGGCGAGCCAGAACGAAAAAATCGGCCCACTTGCGGAGTTTATTGAAGAATTGGTCAGCTCACCGCCTCCGCCGAGGCCAGGTGAAACTGGCTGGCAACGTAAGAATGGCGTGCCAAGCCCGTGACACCCAAACATTCACTCCTGCGGGGATGTCTCCGCAGGAGCCGAATTTGTCTTCAGACTTGTTTGGTTGCTCTGCCGAGAAGCGGAGTTCGATGATCACCGGAATGGGCAGAGCATCCTCACAACGGCCTCCACCATTCGTCGATTTGGCGAGGGCCAGAGTGTCGGACCCTCAACGGCGTCATTTGTTAAGTGCGTCCTTGAGCGCTTTGGCTGGCGCGAAACTGAGCTTTTTTGGTAAGCGCTATTTTCCCGGCACGTTGACGCCGGCGATTTCGACGGATCGCCTACGAGTTGGAAGGCTTCTGGTCTGATCAGGCAGCAGCGGTTTTGGTGAAGTTGAAGGGCAGCAGATAATCGATATCGGCTTCTTCGGTGCGCTGAGGCAGAGAGCGTGGCCCAGCCAAGCTAGTGGCTCGACGCCACAGGCGTGGCAGGTCAGCGTCAGGCTACAGATGACGGCGCTCGCCCTGGCACCGTCGACCGTATCGCTGAACAGCCAACTCTTTCTGCCGGTTGCAAAAATTCGGACCCGAGAACCTTCCTCTTTCGATCTTACCGACGGCGTCGCTAACCTCTTGAAAATCAGCGCTTTTCTGCCTTGGGAAATTTGAGCCTTCTTTTGCGGAAGCTCCGGCTTGCCGTGGGCAATTTCAGCCTACTTTTTTTACATCATCATCGTATTACAAACTCCCTGGAAATTTCGGATTGTATATTGGATCCAATTTTTCTATGAGTCCTTTCCGCGGCCACGAGCGCGTTCACGCATTGGTGGTCGCAAGATCGGATTGCATGAGGAGCGCGGCTGGCGTCGTCCGCCGCTTGAAGGAGAAAAAGGCATGCGCAGCAGCAAGGTCGTCCACATCGTTTCCTGCCACGCAGAAGGTGAGGTCGGAGACGTGATCGTCGGCGGCGTCGCTCCGCCACCCGGCAATACGCTTTGGGAGCAGCGCCGGTTCATCGCCGAAGACCAGACGCTGCGCAATTTCGTGCTCAACGAGCCGCGCGGCGGTGTCTTCCGCCACATCAACCTGCTCGTGCCGCCGAAGGACCCGCGCGCGACGATGGGCTTCATCATCATGGAGCCCGAGGATACGCCGCCGATGTCCGGCTCCAACTCGATCTGCGTCTCGACCGTGCTGCTCGACAGCGGCATCGTGCCGATGCAGGAGCCGGAGACACGCATGGTGCTGGAAGCGCCGGGCGGGCTGGTCAACGTCGTTGCCGAGTGCCGCGGCGGCAAGGCCGAGCGCATTACCGTCACCAACGTGCCGTCCTTTGCCGACAAGCTCGACGCCAAGCTCGAGGTCGAGGGCCTCGGCACACTCACGGTCGACACCGCCTATGGCGGCGACAGCTTCGTCATCACCGATGCGCGCGCCCTTGGTTTCTCCGTGACGCCGGATGAGGCGCGGGAACTGGCCGAAACGGGCATCAAGATTACCCGTGCGGCCAATGAACAGCTTGGCTTCACCCATCCGGAAAACCCGGAGTGGAACCACATCTCCTTCTGCCAGCTGACGCTGCCGGTCGAAGAGAAGGACGGCGTCCTGCATGGCCGCAACACCGTTGTGATCCAGCCGGCAAAGCTTGATCGCTCGCCGACCGGCACCGGCTGCTCGGCGCGCATGGCCGTGTTGCACGCGCGTGGCGTGATGAAGGTCGGCCAGCGCTTCAGCGGCCATTCCATCATCGATTCGACGTTCAACTGCCGCATCGTCGGCGAAACGACGGTTGGTGGCCGCCCAGCGATCGTGCCGGAAATCTCGGGCCGCGCCTGGATCACTGGCACCCATCAGGTGATGCTCGATCCCGCCGACCCGTGGCCGGCCGGCTACCGGCTCGCCGACACGTGGCCGCGCAAGCAGTAACGCGGGGGTAGAGCGGGCCGCACCGTGCGGCCCGCATTCAGAAATGGCGTGGCCGCCTTAGCTTTCCTTGATGATCCGCGTCGTGCCGACCCAAAGTTCGCGGGCCGGCCCGGTGCCGACATTGCGGGCGCGATGCGGGAGCGAGGCGGGAAAGTGCAGGGTATCGCCGGCCTTTAAGAGATATTCCTTGCCGTCGATCTCGTAGAGCATCTCGCCGTCGATCAGATAGAGGAAGTCCTCGCCTTCGTGGCTCGTCAACTCGGACGCGTATCCCGGCGGCATGTGCGTGATGCAGCCGTTGAGGGCCGCGCCGGGGAAACCGCGTTCGATCAGTTCGTAGACGCGTTCCTTCGTCTCGACATTGTAGCCGGGGCGCTCACCGGCGTGCGACACCATTGAATGCCCATGCTGCGGTGGCTGTGACAAGAACGTATCGACACTGGTGCCGAGTGCGTTGGCGACGTTGTAGAGCGAGATCAGTGACGGGGTGGAAATGCCGCGTTCGATCTGGCTGATGAAGCCTTCGGTCAGGCCTGCCTCCCGCGCGACATCCTTCATGGTCTTGCCGATTTCCTTGCGGCGAGCGCGCAGCATCTGTCCGAGCGATGCTGTGGTCTGGGCTTCGGGGAGGGAGGCGCCTGTGGTCTTCTCTGGCGCCTCGTCAATCTTCACGGGCATGATTTTCTTTCCGCTTGACTCGCGTCTATCGATGTACTTTAGTCCAACTAAAGTTGGTTCGGCAAGCCGATCAGATCGGACGCTGCGCCTTCTTGATAAGGGGAACTACAAGAACGCTTTCACGGCAATCCGTCGGCGGCAAAAATCACTAAGAAAAATTGGATCCAATATCCAATTTATGTGCGTGACGCGCGATCGATGGCGGCTGCGAACAAAGGAGGAGTGAGATGAAACGTATATTGCCTATCATGCTCGGCGCGACGCTTGGGCTGCTTGCGGCCACCTCGGCATTCGCGATCGAGCGCGGCGGCGCGATGACGTTTGCGCGCTATGACGATTCGACCGTCATCGATCCCGTTTATGCGGACCGCAACCCCGATCTGTGGATGGTGAACGGTCTCTATGAAACGCTGCTGCGCAACGGTCCCGATGGTTCGATCGTACCCGGTCTTGCAGAGGCACACGAAGTCTCGCCCGACGGCAAAGCCATCACGCTGACGCTCAGAAGCGGCCTCAAGTTTTCAGATGGTTCCGACCTGACAGGTGCTGACGTCGTCTTCTCGCTCGACCGGGCCCGCGACGCAAACCTCGGCCCCTGGGCCGGCTTGCTCGGCGCGGTCGACAAGGTGACGGCTGACGGCAACAAGATCACCGTGTCGCTGAAGAACCCTGATCCGACGATCATTTCAATCCTTGCGACCTTCAATACCGGCATCATGCCGAAGGCAGCCTTCGAAAAGGCAGCCGGTGCGACGGATCAGGAGAAAGCACGCGCCTTCTTTGCCGCCGGACCGGTGACATCAGGTCCCTTCGTCATGAAGAGCCATGTGCAGGGCTCGAGCATGAGTTTCGGGCGCAACCCGAACTACTGGCGCCAGGGCGAGGATGGCAAGCCGCTGCCCTATCTCGACCGGGTGGAGTTCCTGGTCATCCCCGATGACGCCACCCGCATCCTCAAGCTTCAGGCGGGCGAAGTCGATGCGGCCGAGTTCATTCCCTTCGCGCGTGTCGGTGAACTGGGCGCCGATCCGAACCTGAAGATGGAACTCTTTCCCTCGACCCGTATCGTCTACGCGCCGATCAACACGCGCGAGGCGAAGAAGGACGGTGAGAAGAACCCGCTTGCCGACGCTAGGGTGCGTCGGGCGCTGAACTATGCGACCGACAAGAACGTGCTGATCAAGCTCGTTACCTTCGACACCGGCAAGCCGATGACCTCGCTGATGTCGGCCGCGACCCAGTTGCACTACGGGCCGGAGCCGCTCTATCCGTACAACCCGGAAAAGGCCAAGCAGTTGCTCACGGAAGCCGGCCTCAGCGGTGGTTTCGAGGTGAAGCTCACGACGCTTGCCGGCAGCGCAGACGATGCGACGCTGTTTACCGCCCTGCAGCAGATGTGGGCGCCGCTCGGCGTCAATCTCAAGGTCGAGCAGGTCGACAACCCGACCCGCGGCGAGAAGAACCGTTCCGGCGATTTCGACATCCATACCTATGGCTGGGCCAACGACGTCAACGACCCGGCGCAGGTCACCGGCTGGCTCGGCTACTACAAACAGCGCCAAGCCGTCGGCACCGGCTGGAACAACCAGGAGTTCAACACGCTGTTCGAGGCCTCCAACGCCGAGACCGATCCTGCCAAGCGCAAGGATGAGTACAAGCGCATGCAGGAGATCTATGCGGCAGAAGCGCCATTGCTCTTCCTGTTCGAAACGCCGTTTGCCGTCGCGGTCTCGAAGTCGATCGAGGGCTATGTCCAAACCCCGCTCGGCGCCAACGACTTCTCCGAAGCCTGGCGCGCCGACTGATAGCGGAACGGTCCCAGAGAGCCGGGCGGCAAGCCGCCCGGTTTTCCGTTGAAGGTTGGAACCATGCCCTCACTTTCCTATCTCATCGCGCGGCTTTTGCAGATCATCCCGACGTTTCTTTTGGTGATGGTCTTCATCTTCCTGCTCGTGCGTCTTTTGCCGGGCGACCCGGCGATCGCCATGGCCGAGGCCAAGGCGACCGATGCCCAGCTCGAACAGATCCGGCAGAATCTCGGTCTCGATCAGCCGCTGCCGGTGCAGTTCCTGGTTTTTGTGAAGAATACGCTGACAGGTGATCTCGGCCGCTCGATCATGCTGAAGGCGCCGGTCAGCGAGATCATCCTCGCGCGGTTGCCGACGACGATCTTCCTTGCGCTCTATTCGGTGGTGCTCGCCGTGATCCTTGCCGGGCCGCTGGCGTTCCTCGCGGCATCCAGGGTCAACAGCCCCATCGATGTCGCCATCCGCGGTGTGTTCCAGGTCGGGCTCTCGATGCCCGTCTTCTATATCGGCCTCGTACTTCTGACGGTGCTTGCCGCGCAATTGCGCTGGTTCCCGGTTGGTGGCTACGGCAAGACCTTTCTTGCCAATCTCTATCACCTGATCCTGCCGGCGCTCAGCGTCGCGCTCTATACGTCTGCGATCATCCTGCGCAATCTACGTGCCTCGCTGATCGAGGTGCTCGACGCCGACTATGTGCAGTTCGCTCGGGCCAAGGGGCTATCGCCGCGCATCATCATGACGCGGCATGTGCTGCGCAACGCGCTCGTCTCCACGGTGACGTTGCTGGGGCTTTCGATCGGCAACCTGATGAGCGGCACGCTGGTGACGGAGACCGTCTTTGCCATTCCCGGCGTCGGACGGCTGATGCTGGAAGCAATCTTTGCTCGCGACTATCCGTTGATCCAGGGGCTGACACTCACCTTCGCCGTGCTCGTCTCCGTCGTCTTCCTGCTGACGGATGTCGTGCAGTCCTGGCTCGACCCGAGGCTTCGCCAATCATGAGTGCCATCACGCAATCTCATTCGCGGAAGCCGGGACGGCTGGCTGCCTTCCTCGCCCGCGCCTTCACCCGCCCGTCTTTCGTCGTCGGCATCGTCATACTCGGTCTGTCGCTGGCGCTTGCGCTGTTTCCGCAAGCTTTTGCGCCCTACGATCCGCTCGCCTTCGACCTTCAGGCGATCCAGCAGGGGCCAAGCCTCGCGCACCCCTTCGGCACCGACAATTTCGGTCGCGACGTGCTCTCGCGGGTGATCTGGGCCTATCGCGTCGACATGCAGATGGCCTTCTTCGCGACGATCTTCGCGCTTTTGATCGGGCTCACCGTCGGCGCCTTCGTCGGCTACTACGGCGGTATCGCCGACGTGATTTTCGGCCGCTGCGTCGATGCGATCATCACTTTCCCCTTCCTGGTCCTCGTGATCGCCATCGTCGCAGTGCTCGGACCCGGCCTCGTCAACATGTATGTGGCGATCACCGCGGTGAACTGGGTTTATTACGCCCGGCTGACGCGCGCCGAAATCATGGCGCAGAAGGCGAACGACTACGCAGCCGCCGGCCGCGTACTCGGCTATTCCGACCGGCGCATCATCTTCCGCCATCTGCTTCCGAACGCGATCTCGCCGATCCTTGTCTACTGGATGACCGACATGGCGCTCGCGATCCTGCTCGGTTCGTCACTCGGCTATCTCGGCCTCGGCGCCCAGCCTCCGGCGGCCGAGTGGGGCGTGTTGATCGCCGAGGGCCGCAACTTCCTGATGACCGCCTGGTGGATGAGCCTGATGCCAGGCATCGCCATCGTCTTGACCGGTCTCGGCTTCAGCCTTGTTGGCGACGCGCTCGCCGACCTGCTTCGACCGAAAGGGCGCTGATATGGCAATCAAAGAAGGAGCCATCGCGCTCGAGGTTAGAAGCCTGCGCACCGAGTTTGGCACGCGCGAGCGGCCGCTGGTTGCGGTCGACAACGTCTCGTTCCAGGTGAGACAGGGTGAAATCCTTGGGCTTGTCGGCGAGTCCGGCTCCGGCAAGAGCATCACGTTGCGCTCGATCCTCGGCATTGTCCGGCCGCGTGGTCGGGTCGCCGGCGAAATCCTGTGGAAGGGCCAGGACCTTGTGGCGCTCTCCGAGGCGCAGCTCCGGCGTATCCGCGGCCGGGAAATCGCGATGATCTTCCAGGAGCCGATGTCATCGCTCAATCCGCTGCTGACGGTCGGCCTGCAGATCTCGGAAAACCTCGTCGCCCATACGGATCTCGACGCCAGGGCGAGGAAAGCACGGGCGATCGAGCTCCTTGAATTGGTCGGCATCCCGGCCGCACGCAATCGTCTCGACGATTTCCCGCACGAGTTCTCCGGTGGTATGCGGCAGCGGGTGATGATCGCAATCGCGCTCGCCTCCAACCCAAGGCTTCTGCTGGCGGACGAGCCGACGACTGCGCTCGATGTGACCATCCAGGACCAGATCCTGCGGCTGATCCAGTCGCTCAGCCGCGATCTCGGGATGGCGGTGATCCTCGTCACCCACGACATGGGCGTCGTTGCCGAAACCTGTGACCGCGTGGCTGTGATGTATGGCGGTCGGCTTTGCGAAATCGGCACGACGGCGGAAGTGATCGCCGACGCCCGCCATCCCTATTCGCTCGGGCTGCTGCGTTCGATCCCGCGCGACGTGGCGCCAAGGACGCCGCTCTATTCAATCCCCGGCGCACCACCGGCGCTGAACGCGCTTCCGCCCGGCTGCGCCTTCAGCGCCCGTTGTCCGGTGGCGGGACGCGAATGTCGAGACCGTCGACCTGCGCTCGAAGCGGTCGGCTCGTCGCGCCAGGTGGCCTGCCATCATCTTCAGGATGCTCAAGTGCATTTCGGACCGCGGGAGGCGGCGCAATGACCACCATTCCGACCACGGTAGGCACAACGCCGTTGCTTTCGATCCGTGCGCTATCGATCCAGTTCGAGAAACGACGTTCACTCTCCGATACGCTCGCCCGCCGCCCGCAGCAGGTCGTCTCAGCGGTCAATGGCATTGATCTCGACGTCATGCCCGGCGAGACGATGGGCATTGTCGGAGAATCCGGTTGCGGCAAGTCGACGCTCGCGCGGCTCATTGCCGGGCTGCACCGTCCGACATCAGGCGACATCCTGTTTGAGGGCGAAAGTGTCGTCGGCCTCAAGGGCGCGCGCCGGCGCGCCTATAACAGGCGCGTCCAGATGATGTTTCAGGACCCCTACACCTCGCTTAACCCGCGCATGACCGTGCGCGATACATTGAGAGAGGCGATATCGGTACATCGAATGCGCGAAGGGGCCGCGATCGACAAACGGGTCGACGAACTGTTGGATCTGGTTCGGCTGCCCGAGGGGGCGGCGGATAAGTATCCGCACGAATTTTCGGGCGGGCAGCGCCAGCGGATCGGTATCGCCCGGGCACTGTCGCTGGAGCCGACCTGTCTCGTCGCCGACGAACTCGTCTCGGCGCTCGACGTTTCGGTGCAGGCGCAGGTGGTCAATCTGCTGATCGAGCTACAGGACGAACTGGGGCTGACCGTGCTGTTCGTGGCGCACGACCTTCGCCTTGTACGTCATGTCTCGCACCGCGTCGCCGTCATCTATCTCGGTGCTATCGTCGAGATCGGTCCGTCGGAGGCGCTTTTTTCGAAGCCGATGCATCCCTATTCCAAGGGGCTGCTGGCGGCGGCACCCTCGCTCGATCCCGGTGCACGGCGCAAGGCACCGGCGCTGTCAGGCGAACTGCCGAGCCCACTCGCCATTCCGCCCGGCTGTCCTTTTCACGTGCGCTGCCCGCATGCAACCGAGCTCTGCCGTCGAGAAAAGCCGGCACTCCGCCCCGTCGGCGCCGGTATGACGGCCTGCCATTTCGCCGAGACGATCGGCGACGCCTGAAACACCACTCAACAGGAAAGACATCATGGATACGAGAGCAAGGCCGGACATCTCCGGCCGGATCGGCGCCCTGCGACGCAAGCTTGAGGAAACCGGGCTCGACGGTTACGTTGTACCGCGTTTCGACGAACACCAGGGCGAATATTGCGCGCCGCACGATAATCGCCTGGCCTTCGTTACCGGTTTCACCGGCTCGGCCGGCGTCGCGATCGTCATGCGTGATCGCGCCGCCATCTTCGTCGACGGCCGCTACCAGGTGCAGGTGCGCGACGAGGTGGATCTGGAAACCTTCGCAATCGAGCACTTTTACGATGCGCCGCTGAAGGCGTGGCTGAGGACCAATTTGCGCAAGGGCGAGCGCGTCGGCTTCAACGCGATGCTGCTGCCGTCGACCTGGGACGCGGATTGCGGTCGCGCGGTGGAAGGCGCCGGTGGCGTCTGGGCGCCTGTCGAGGAGGATCTTGTCGACGCGATCTGGACTGACCAACCGGAAAAGCCGCTTGGCAAGATCATGGCCTTTCCCGTCACCTATTCCGGCGAAAGCGTCGCTGACAAGAAGCGCCGCATCGCCGCCATGTTGGCGGAGCAGGGCGTGGATCTCCTGATCGAGGCGCAGCCTGACAACATCGCCTGGTTCCTCAATGTTCGCGGTCGCGACGTCGCCTTCAACCCGATGCCGCAATCCTTCCTGATCTTTGATCGCTACGGCAAGATGGTGTGGCTCGTCGATCATCGCAAGCTGCCAAACGACCTCTCGGACTTCGAGCTTGATGACGTCTCGATGGCCGAACCGGGGCAGTTGCTGGAGCGGGTCCGCTCGATGGCTGCGGGTCGCGCGGCATTGATCGATCCGGGTTTCGCCCCTTCGGCGACGGCCCGAGCGACGCGCGCTGGCGGCGGCACCGTGCAGCTGGCGCGAAGCCCGATCACGCTTGCCAAGATGCACAAGAACGCGACGGAGCTTGCCGGCTTTCGCGATTGCCACCGCCTTGACGGCGCCGCCTGGGTCCGCTTTTTCGCCTGGCTCGAACGGAACGCTGCAGAGCGGGATTCAAGTGGCAGGCCCGTCAGCGAACTGGAGGCAGAGGAGCGCATTCTCGCCTACCGGCAGATGGACGAAAGCTTCGTCGAGCCGAGTTTCCGGTCGATCTCGGCCGCCGACGGCCACGCGGCCATGTGCCATTACGCCGCTACAAGTGCGACCAGTGCGCCGATCAAGAGGGGCGGGGTCTATCTACTAGATAGTGGCGGCCAGTACTTGACCGGCACAACGGACGCGACGCGCACGACGGCGATTGGCCCGGTCAGCGATGAGATCAGGCGCGCCTACACGGCCGTGCTCAAAGGCCTGATCTCGATGATCACGCTCAAGTTCCCAAGGGGAACCTATGGCCACCAGCTCGACGCCTTCGCCCGCCGCTCGCTCTGGGATCTCGGCCTCGACTACGATCACGGCACCGGTCACGGCGTCGGCCACTTCCTGTCTGTTCACGAGCAGCCGCAGCGCTTCGATCGCCGTGTCAACGAGATCGAGTTGACGCCGGGAATGGTGACGACGATCGAACCCGGCTACTACAAGGCCGGTGCCTACGGCATCCGCATCGAGAACCAGGTGGAGGTGGTGGATGACGGCGATGGCTTCCTCAGTTTCCACAGTCTGACGCTGGTCCCGATCGACATGCGCTTGGCGGGCCTCGATCTCTTGACGCCGGCCGAACGGCAGTGGATCGACGCCTATCACCGGCGCGTCGCCCAGGAGGTGGGCGAGTTGCTCGACAATGAAAGCTTGGCCTGGCTGGCGGAGCGGACGGTCCCGATAGGCGGCTGATCCGTACCGTTTCCCTATGCGATGTGTACAAGACCATTCAATCGAACGGCGGGCGGGTGCCCGCCGCTTTGTTTTGTGGCTAAGCCACTTTAAGTCCATGTCCATCTTGGCTGCTTCTCAAACAATGTGAGTCCTCTTGCTTGCGGAATGCAATTTGTGATAAATTTCACAAAGCCTGTTCCAGCACTTGGAGAACGGGCAGAACGCTCCGGACACGGATTTAGCCATGGTCAGCCGCAAGACAGCCCGCATCATCCAACTCGCCGACGCCCTTTCCGGGCGACGGGTTTTGCATCTGCGCGACGCTGCAGCCCTGCTTGGCGTTTCGGAAATGACCATTCGCCGCGACGTTGCCGACAATCCCGGCCAGTTCGCCTTCCTCGGCGGCCACATCGTTCCGGCAGGCGAGATGGAGCCGGATGCGCCCTATGAGCTCGCGCGTGAAGCCGACAGCCATGCGACCGCCAAGCGCGAGGCCTGTGTGCACGCGGCCCGTCACATTCGACCGGATGAGACGATCTTTATCGATTGCGGCACCACGCTCGAGTATCTCGTTGAGCTCATTCCGGAAAATTATTCAATAACGGCAGTCTGTTATTCGCTGAACGTCGCGGAAAAGCTGACACGCAAACCGAATGTCCGGATCGTCATGCTGGGTGGCGTCTATCACCCGTCATCGGCATCCTTTTCCGGCAATTCCGGACTGGAGACGCTCGATTCGCTCGGCATTAACGTGGCCTTCCTTTCGGCGGCCGGAGTCGATCCGGGGCGGGGCGCGACCTGTGTTCATTTCCACGAGGTGTCGGTGAAGCAGAAGGTCATTTCGCTGGCGCGTGAAAGCCATCTCGTCATCGATTTGAGCAAGATCGGCAAGCTGAAGCCGGCGTTCTTCGCGCCCCTTCATGTCTTTCGCTCCGTCATCACCGAAGAGGGTGAAACCCTGGTGCCGGCGCAGTAATTATCGTCCGCTCAAAAATATTACGAATTCGTCAAAATCCGCACGCTTCGCTTGACACCTTCAATATTTGATGGAATAGTCACAAAAAATCGGTAGAAAAATAACAAAATTGACGATCTCCACGGCTGCGCCCTGGGTGTAGAGTTATGCCGTGACAGGGAGTTCAAGGAGCCATCGCTTGGAAGACCTAGCTGTGAAGTCAGGCGCGGTGAAAGCCGCGCAATCGCCTGCGGCAGGCCATAACTGGCCGCGCAACAACGGCATCGATCTCGATCTCGGCTGGGTGCTGGACCAGCGCGTCAATCTGTCTGCCGCCGAGCGCCGCGTGGCGACGCTACCCGGCCGGCGGACGGTGAAGAAGGACGCGCAGGCCGCCTGGTTGCTGAAAGCCGTGACCTGCATCGACCTCACTACCCTTAATGGCGACGATACGACGGAGCGCGTCAAGCGCCTCTGCGCCAAGGCGCGTCAGCCGGTGCGCCAGGACCTGCTCGATGCGCTTGGCATGGGTGGTCGCGGCATCACCACCGGCGCTGTTTGCGTCTATCATCGTTTCGTCTCGACCGCCGTCGAGGCGCTTGATGGCTCCGGTATTCCGGTTGCCGCCGTTTCCACCGGCTTTCCGGCCGGTCTCATTCCGCATGACGTCAAGCTGCGCGAGATCGAAGCCTCGGTCGCCGATGGCGCCAAGGAAATCGATATCGTCATCACGCGCGAGCATGTGCTCACCGGCAACTGGCAGGCGCTCTATGACGAGATGCGCGACTTCCGTGCTGCCTGTGGCGATGCCCATGTGAAGGCGATCCTGGCGACGGGCGACCTGAAGACGCTGCGCAACGTCGCGCGCGCCTCGCTCGTCTGCATGATGGCCGGTGCCGATTTCATCAAGACCTCGACCGGCAAGGAAGGCGTCAACGCCACGCTGCTCGTGACGCTCGTGATGTTGCGCATGATCCGTGCCTATCAGGAGCAGACCGGCCTCAAGGTCGGCTACAAGCCTGCCGGCGGCATTTCGGCGGCCAAGGACATTCTAAACTACCAGTTCCTGATGAAGGACGAGCTCGGTCGTGAATGGCTCGAGCCGGATCTCTTCCGCATCGGCGCATCGAGCCTGCTTGCCGACATCGAGCGCCAACTCGAGCATCACGTGACCGGCGCCTACTCGGCCCTCAACCGACACCCGATTGGATGATCCCGATGACTGTCGCAAGGTATTTTGACGAAATGTCCTATGGTCCAGCACCGGAAGCCGACACCGAAGCACGCCAGTGGCTGGCTCGTCACAAGGGCGAATTCGGCCACTTCATCAACGGCGCATTCGTGGCGTCCGCTTCGGGCAAGACCTTCGAGACGAACGAGCCGGCAACCGGCAAGCTGCTGGCCAAGATTGCGCTCGGTGGCGCCAAGGACGTGGACGACGCCGTTGCCGCCGCCCGCAAGGCGCAAGGCGCCTGGGCGAAGCTGCCGGGCCATGCCCGCGCCCGCCATCTCTATGCGCTCGCCCGCATGATCCAGCGCCACGCGCGCCTGATCGCCGTGGTCGAGGCCATCGACAACGGCAAGCCGATCCGCGAAACCCGCGACATCGACGTGCCGCTCGCTGCCCGCCATTTCTACCACCACGCCGGCTGGGCGCAGCTGCAGGAAACCGAGTTTGCCGATCAGGTGCCGGTTGGTGTCGTCGGCCAGGTCATCCCGTGGAACTTCCCGTTCCTGATGCTTGCCTGGAAGGTCGCGCCGGCTCTGGCGCTCGGCAATACGGTCATCCTGAAGCCGGCCGAATTCACGCCGCTGACGGCGCTGCTCTTTGCGGAACTCGCCGCCGCTGCCGGCCTGCCTGCCGGCGTACTCAACGTCGTCACCGGTGAGGGCGAGACCGGTGCGCTGATCGTCGAGCATGCGGACATCGACAAGATCGCCTTTACCGGCTCGACCGAAGTCGGCCGCCTCATCCGTGAGCGCACCGCCGGCACCGGCAAGTCGCTGACGCTCGAACTCGGCGGCAAGTCACCCTTCATCGTCTTTGACGATGCCGATATCGACGGCGCCGTCGAAGGCGTGGTTGACGCCATCTGGTTCAACCAGGGCCAGGTCTGCTGCGCCGGCTCGCGCATCCTCGTGCAGGAAGGTGTAGCACCCCTTTTCTACGAGCGGCTGAAGCGCCGCATGCAGACGCTGCGTGTCGGCCATCCGCTCGACAAGGCGATCGACATGGCGGCAATCATCGCCCCGGTGCAGTTGCAGCGTATCGAAAGCCTCGTTGCCAAGGGTGTCGCCGAAGGTGCGGCACTGCACCAGCCGAAGATCGAGTTGCCGAAGGGCGGCAGCTTCTATCCGCCGACGCTTCTGACCGGCGTGCAGCCGACCTCGATCGTCGCAACCGAAGAAATCTTCGGACCGGTCGCCGTCTCGATGACATTCCGCACCCCGGAAGAGGCGATCCAGCTTGCCAACCACACGTGCTACGGCCTTGCCGCCAGCGTCTGGAGCGAAACCATCGGTCTCGCGCTGCACGTGGCGGCCAAGCTCGCCGCCGGCGTCGTCTGGGTCAATTCAACCAATCTCTTCGATGCGTCGGCCGGGTTCGGCGGCAAGCGGGAGTCCGGCTTCGGCCGTGAGGGTGGTCGCGAGGGCTGCTACGAGTATCTGAAGCCGAAGGCATGGCTCGGCCGCAAGCCGCGCCCTGCCGTTGCCGAGGCCGCGCTGAAACCGGTCGCCGGTGATTTCGCCATGCCGACGGTCGACCGTACGGCCAAGCTCTTCATCGGCGGCAAGCAGGCGCGGCCTGACGGTAACTATAACCGCAACGTGCTTTCGCCCAAGGGCAAGGTGCTGGGCGAGGTCGGCGAAGGCAACCGCAAGGACATACGCAACGCCGTGGTCGCGGCACAAGCGGCATCTGGCTGGGCTTCGGCAACGACCCACAACCGCGCGCAGATTCTCTACTATATCGCCGAGAACTTGAGCGGTCGCGCCGACGAGTTCGCCGACCGCATCGCCGCCATGACCGGTGCCTCTGCGGCCAACGCCAAGGCGGAGGTCGAAGCCTCGATTGCCCGCCTCTTCACCTACGGTGCTTGGGCGGACAAGTACGAGGGCGCCATCCACCAGCCACCGCTGCGCGGCGTCGCACTCGCCATACCCGAGGCCATCGGCGTCGTCGGCGTGATCTGCCCGCCGGAAGCACCGCTTCTCGGCATGATCAGCCTCGTCGCGCCGCTGATTGCCACCGGCAACCGCGTCGTGGTCGTGCCAAGCGAGCCGCATCCGCTGGCCGTGACCGACTTCTACACGGTCTTGGAGACGTCTGACGTTCCGGCCGGCGTCGTCAACATCGTCACAGGTTCGGCGGTGGAACTGGCGAAGACGCTTGCAAGCCACAATGACGTCGATGCCGTCTGGGCTTTCGGCACGCAGGAACTATCGACTCTCGTCGAGAAGCTCTCGGTCGGCAATCTGAAGCGCACCTTCGTCGACTACGGCAAGGCAACCAACTGGCTCGATCGCGACGCTGCGGAAGGCCCCGCCTATCTGCGTCGTGCGACCGACGTCAAGAACATTTGGATCCCCTACGGCGAGTAGGGGGTCGTCGGGAGCGGGATGAGGAAAAGTGCGTGCGGTTTTCCGCCCGCGTCCCGCTCTAACTTGATGGAGGCGCGAGGCGGGGGGAGCCGGCTCGCGCACAATGGAGAAATGTACGGTTTGGGAGACGCGCTTGCCCCAAGAGCAAGCGTATATGGCGCGGCCGCGACGGCAGCGTCTGGAGGAGGACTGCATGCTGAAGAATATCGACCCCGCCCTCAACGCTGATGTGCTGCACGCACTCAGATCCATGGGGCATGGCGACACGCTGGTCATTTCCGATACCAATTTTCCGTCCGATGCCATCGCCCGCAAGACGACGCTCGGCACACTGCTGCGCATCGACAATGTCTCGGCGGCGCGCGCCGTCGAAGCGGTGCTTTCGGTGCTGCCGCTCGATACGCCACTGCAGCCTTCCGCTGGCCGAATGGAGGTGATGGGCGCTCCCGATGAAGTTCTGCCGGTGCAGCAGGAAGTCCAGGCCGTGATCGACCGCGCCGAGGGCAAGTCGGCGCCGATGTACGGCATCGAACGCTTCAAGTTCTACGAGGAAGCCAAGAAGGCCTATTGCGTTATCACCACGGGTGAGACGCGCTTCTACGGCTGCTTCCTGTTCACCAAGGGCGTCATTCCGCCCAAGACCTGAGCGACACGCCTGCGCGGCCGCCGCGTTGGCGCCAGACCACACATGAAATCGCGAGAGATTGCCTGGGCACACCGTTCCTGCGGTGCGGTCGCAGGGGGAGGCTTGAATGAAGACTGGCGTTTCCATCCTTGGCATTTTCGTTGCCGACACGGCCTATCTGGCGCGGCGCATGCCGGTTGTCGGTGAAACGATTACCGGCAGCGGTTTCTCCGTCGGCCCCGGCGGCAAGGGCTCGAACCAGGCGGTGGCTGCGGCACGCGCAGGCAGCCCGGTTTCCTTCATCTCCAAGCTCGGCCGCGACACCTTTGGCGAGATGGCGCTGCGCACCTACGCGGAAGCCGGTGTGACGCCGAAGATCGTGCAGATGGACGATCTGCCGACGGGTGCCGCCTTCATCTACGTCAACGACCAGAACGGTGAAAACGCCATCATCGTTTATCCGGGTGCCGCCGGCTCGATCGGCGTCGACGATGTCGAGGCTGCCCGGGAGACGATCGAGAGTTCGCGCATCTTCGTCACCCAGTTGGAGCAGCCGGTGGCGGCCGCGCAGCGCGCGCTCGAGATCGCGCATACGGCCGGCGTCATCACCGTCTTCAATCCGGCGCCGGCCGAACCCTTCCCGGACGCGATCTATCCGCTCTGCGATTATCTCGTGCCGAATGAAACCGAAGCAGCAGCAATCGTCGGTTTCGCACTTTCTTCGGAGGACGACATTCGCCGTGCCGGTGACGTGCTCCTGAAAAAGGGCGCCAAGACGGCGCTGATCACGCTCGGCGAACGCGGCGTCCTTTACCACAACCACCAACAATCGGTGCTGGTGCCCGCAATCGCGAGCGGTCCGGTGATTGATACGACCGGGGCAGGGGACGCCTTCGTCGGCGGCTTCTCGGCAGCGCTGGCGCGGGATCTTTCGCCGGTCGACGCGGTGCGCTTCGGTTGCGCCACGGCCGGCATCGCCGTGACCCGCCGCGGCACGGCGCCGGCCATGCCAACGCTTGTCGAGATCGAGGCGCTGCTTGCAAAAGGGCTGGCCGCATGACGCGCAACGATCCGATCAAGCACTTCTTCATCTGGCCGGCGTTGCTGATCGTGCTTCTGATCTCGATCTTCCCGCTCGTCTATTCGCTGACCACCAGCTTCATGAGCATGCGGCTGGTGCCACCGACGCCGGCGCGCTTCGTCGGCTTCGGCAATTATCTCGACCTCCTGCAGAACCCACGCTTCTGGCATGTGGCGGGAACGACGACGCTGATCGCCGTCATCTCCGTCGGGCTGCAATATGTCATCGGTCTTTCGGTGGCGCTGGCGCTGAACTCAAAGGTGCCGGGCGAGGGCATCTTCCGGGTGAGCTTTCTCCTGCCGATGCTGGTCGCGCCGGTCGCCGTCGCGCTGATCGCCCGCCAGGTGCTCAATCCGACAATGGGGCCGCTCAACGAGGTGATGACCGCGCTCGGATTTCCCAACCTGCCGTTTCTCACGCAGACGAGCTGGGCGCTCGGCTCGATCGTCGCGGTCGAGGTGTGGCAATGGACACCCTTCGTCATCCTGATGCTGCTGGCCGGGCTGCAGACGCTGCCTGACGATGTCTATGAGGCGGCAGCCCTCGAAAACGCCACGCCCTGGCAGCAGTTCCGCGACATCACCTTTCCGATGCTCTTGCCGATATCGGTCGCCGTCGTCTTCATCCGGCTGATCGAGAGCTACAAGATCATCGACACCGTCTTCGTCATGACCGGCGGCGGGCCGGGAATCTCGACTGAGACGCTGACGCTCTTTGCCTATCAGGAGGGCTTCAAGAAGTTCAATCTCGGCTACACCTCGGCGCTCTCCTTCCTGTTCCTGATCGTCATCACCGTCATCGGCCTCGTCTATCTCGCGGTCCTCAAGCCCTATCTGGAGAAGCACAAATGAGCGTGCGCACTCTCAAGGGAAAACGGCGCTGGCTGGCGCTCGGCGGCTGCCTCGCCTGGCTCGCCATCACCTTCTTCCCGCTCTACTGGGTGCTGATCACCTCGTTCAAGACGCCGATCGCCGTCGTCGGTGGCCCGACCTATCTGCCATTCGTCGACTTCGAGCCGAGCCTGACCGCCTGGAGCGAGCTTCTGTCTGGCCAGCGCGGCCAGTTCTTCAGCACCTTCTGGGCGTCGACGATCATTGGCCTTTCGGCGTCGATCGCCGCGACCTTCATCGGCGCCATGGCGGCCTATGCGCTGGTGCGCTTCACCTTCCGCTTCCGTCTGCTCTCGGCACTGATCTTCGTGGTCATCGCCTTTGGCGGCTTTCTGCTCGGGCGCCATATGCTTGGCTACGGCCAGGGCATATCGCTGATCTGTTCTTTCGTTGCAGCACTTGCACTTGCGGTGATTTCCAGCCGTTTCTGTCTTCCCGGACCGGAACTCGGCAACAACGACATCGTCTTCTGGTTCGTCAGCCAGCGCATGTTTCCGCCGATCGTCGCCGCCTTCGCGCTCTACCTGATGTACACTGAAATGGGCAAGCTCGGCTTCAAGCTGGTCGACAGCTACATCGGCCTGACCTTCGCCTACATCGCCTTCTCGCTGCCGATCGTCATCTGGCTGATGCGCGACTTCTTCGAGGCATTGCCGGTCGAGGTCGAGGAAGCCGCGATGGTCGACAATGTGCCGTCCTGGCGGATCTTCTTCGGTATCGTGCTGCCGATGTCGAAGCCGGGGCTGATCGCGACCTTCATGATCACGCTTGCGTTCGTGTGGAACGAGTTTCTGTTTGCGCTGTTCCTGACCAATTCCAAGTGGCAGACGCTGCCCATTCTCGTTGCCGGCCAGAACAGCCAGCGCGGCGACGAATGGTGGGCGATTTCCGCTGCCGCCCTTGTCGCCATCATTCCGATGATGGTCATGGCCGGGCTTTTGAGCCGGCTCATGCGCTCCGGCCTGCTTCTGGGAGCGATCAAATAATCAACCGCTTTGGCATGAATTCATTCAACAGGAGGATAGAATGAGGAAACTGCTACTGGCATCTGCATCCCTCGGCGCACTGGTAATGGGGAGTGCTGGAACGGCGCTTGCCTGCGATCCGGATTACACCGGCGTCGAACTGACCGCGACGACACAGACCGGCCCCTATATCGCTTCGGCGCTGCAGCTTGCGGCCAAGGGCTGGGAGGAAAAGACCTGCGGCAAGGTCAAGGTCGTCGAGTTCCCTTGGTCGGAACTCTATCCGAAGATCGTGACGTCGCTGACCTCGGGCGAAGACGCGTTCGACGTCATCGCCTTTGCGCCGGCCTGGGCGCCCGACTTTACCGACTTCCTGTCGGAAATGCCGGCGGATATGCAGAAGGGCGCCGATTGGGACGACATCGCGCCGGTCTACCGCGAGCAGTTGATGGTCTGGAACGGCAAGGTCCTGTCACAGACGATGGACGGCGACGCCCATACCTATAGCTACCGCATCGATCTCTTCGAAAATGCCGACAACCAGAAGGCCTTCAAGGAAAAGTACGGATACGACCTCGCTCCGCCGAAGACCTGGAAGCAGTACCTCGACATCGCCGAATACTTCAACCAGCCGACGAACAACCTCTGGGGCACGGCCGAAGCCTTCCGCCGCGGCGGTCAGCAGTTCTGGTTCCTGTTCAGCCACGTCGCCGGCTATACCAGCCATCCGGACAATCCTGGCGCCATGTTCTTCAATCCGGAGACAATGGACGCCCAGGTCAACAATCCCGGCTGGGTTCGCGGCCTTGAGGAATACATCCGCGCGTCCAAGCTCGCACCGCCCAATGCGCTCAACTTCTCCTTCGGCGAAGTGAACGCCGCCTTTGCCGGTGGTCAGGTGGCAGAATCGATCGGCTGGGGCGACACCGGCGTTATCGGCGCCGACCCGAAGCAGTCGAAGGTTGCCGGCAGTGTTGGCTCGGCGCCGCTGCCGGGATCGGACGAGATCTGGAACTACAAGACCAAGAAATGGGACAAGTTTGACCATGTCGTCCAGACCTCCTTCATGGCGTTTGGCGGCTGGCAGGCGGCGGTTCCGGCGACCTCGACGAAGCAGGAAGCAGCTTGGAACTATATCCAGTACCTGACGAGCCCAGCCGTCTCCGGCCAGGCGGCGATCACCGGCGGCACGGGCGTCAACCCCTATCGCATCTCGCACACGACCAATCTCGATCTCTGGTCGAAGATCTTCTCCGAGCGGGAGGCGAAGGAATATCTCGGCGCGCAGAAGGAGGCGGTGACCGCGAAGAACATCGCGCTCGACATGCGCCTGCCCGGCTACTTCTCCTACACCGAAGTGCTGGAGATCGAGCTTTCCAAGGCGCTTGCCGGCGAAGTGACGCCACAGCAGGCGCTCGATAGCGTCGCCGAGCAGTGGAACAAGCTGACCGACGAGTTTGGCCGCGACAAGCAGCTTGCCGCCTACCGTGCGTCGATGGGCCTCGCCCAGGAATAACGAGACCGCGCCCGCCCCGAGGTGGTCGGGGCGGGCCCTAACGTCCCGGGCGAGACCGGGCACCGTCAGCAGCAAGGGTTTTCGCATGTCACAGGTCCGACTGGAACAGATCACCAAGTCCTTCGGGAACGTCACGGTCATTCCGCCGCTCGATCTTCATATCGCCGATCGCGAATTCGTCGTGCTCGTCGGGCCATCCGGCTGCGGCAAGACGACGACGCTTCGGATGATCGCCGGCCTCGAAACCGCGTCGTCGGGTTCGATCCGGATAGGCGACCGCGACGTCACTGATCTGAGGCCTGGTCTGCGCAATTGCTCGATGGTGTTCCAGAACTACGCGCTCTATCCGCATATGACGGTTGCCGAAAACATCGGCTACGGCATGAAGGTGCGCGGCACGCCGGCGGCGGAGATCGATAAGGCGGTCGCAGATGCGGCGCGCATTCTCAATCTCGGCGCTTACCTCGCACGTAAGCCGAGTGCGCTTTCCGGCGGCCAGCGCCAGCGCGTGGCGATCGGCCGGGCGATCGTGCGCCAGCCGGATGTCTTCCTGTTCGACGAGCCGCTGTCCAATCTCGATGCGAAGCTGCGCATCGAAATGCGGACGGAAATCAAGCTGTTGCACCGGCGTCTTCAGACGACGGCCGTCTATGTCACGCACGACCAGGTGGAGGCGATGACGATGGCTGACCGCGTCGTCGTCATGAACCAGGGTCGTATCGAACAGGCGGCTGATCCGATCACGCTTTACGAAGCTCCGGCCAATCTCTTCGTCGCCGCCTTCATCGGCGCGCCGAGCATGAACTTCATCGAGGGCCGGCTCGAGCGTGGCGATGGCGGGTTGACGTTCCGGGCGGAGGGCGATGTTGCAATTGCGGTTCCGCAGAACCGGGCGGAAAAGCTCGGCGCCTTTGCCGGCAAGGACGTTGTGCTCGGCATTCGTCCTGAGCATACGATGGCGACGGACGCTCTTGCGCCGACCGTGAAGCTCACCGTGCGTGACGTCGAGCCGCTAGGGCCGCACACGCTGGCGCTCGGCAGGGTGGGACAAGGCGCTTTCACCGCACAGGTTCACGCAGCGTCACGCATCGGCCCTGACGATCAGATCGAGGTGCCGATCGAAGCGGAAAAGATGCATTTCTTCCTGAAGGAAACCGGCAAGTCGATCGGCCGCTAATCGGAGGGACGGAGCCGAAGGCGGTGACGCCTTCGGCTCGGACCATTACTTCTGCTCGGCGCGCGCGGCGGCAAGGAAGGCGAGTTTCGCCGGCAGTTCTAGATGCTTTGACAGCGCGACGCGTTCCGGCGTGTAGTGGTGCTCGACGTCAAGGCAGTTGACCGTGCCGAGCAGTTCGCCGCCGACGACGACCGGGATGTTGGCGACCGAGCCGCAGCCGAGCGACCAGATGGTTTCATGGTCACCGAAGACCTTGGAGATGTCGACGATGGTGTTGGCGACGAAGGTCTGATGCGCCTTGTGCACGATGTCGAACCAGCTGTCATAGCGGATCGGCTTGGTGCCGGAGGTCGGGTATTCTTCCGGATGCGAGGTATAGGCACGGCGGGCGACTTCGTTGACCATGTCGACCGTCATGATGGTGAAGAGCTTGGCGCCGATCACCTGGCGGCAGAGCGTCTGCAGCGCGGTCCATACCGCATCGGCATCTGTGGTCTTGGCAATGGCCGCGTCGAATTCCGCCAGCGCGGAAGCGATCTGTTCACTGTTCATGCTATGTCCTTGGGGTTACTCGATATGTCAGAACGGAACGCGAGTGGAGAACCGCCGGCGTTGGGTGTCCCGCTCTAGTTGGCGTGGGCGGCGCTGATCTGCATCAGCTCGCGCGAATAGGCTTCCTTGAGGTCGCCGCGCTTGAGGTCGGCGACATCGGCCACCTCGACGATGCGGCCCTGACGCATCACGGCGAGGCGATCGCAGAGGAAGGAGACGACGGCCAGGTTGTGCGTGACCATCAGGAAGGTGAGGTTCTGCTCGCGCCTGAGGCGCTTCAGCAGGTTGAGGATTTCGGCCTGGACCGAGACGTCGAGCGCTGAGGTCGGCTCGTCGAGCAAAAGCACTTTCGGCTTCAGCATCAGCGCGCGGGCGATTGCCACGCGCTGGCGCTGGCCGCCGGAGAGCTGGTGCGGGAAGCGGAAGCGGAACTTGCGGTCGAGGCCGACCGAGGTCATCACTTCCTCGATCCGCGCATTGCGGTCGCCGATACCGTGGATCGTCAGCGCTTCGCCAAGCGTGGCGTCGACGGTCTTGCGCGGGTGCAGAGAGCCATAAGGATCCTGGAACACCATCTGGCACTGGCGCGAAAACGCGCGGTCGATGCCATGGCCGCGCGGCGAGCCGAGCACGGTGATTTCGCCGGTCCATTCCGGCGCGAGGCCGGCGATCGCCTTCAAGACAGTCGATTTGCCGGAGCCGCTTTCGCCGACAAGCGCGAAGCTTTCGCCATCGGCGATGTCGAGATTGACGTCGTACGTGATCTGCACGTCGCCATAGGAAATGTCGAGGTTCTTGAGAGAAAGCGCGGTCATGCCTTGGCCCATGCGCTGCGGTCGAGCACCGGCAGCTCGTCCCGTGTTTCATCGAGGCGCGGGATTGAGGCGATCAGCCCGCGCGTATAGGGATGCTTGGCGGCCATCAGTTCGCCGGCCTTGCACTCCTCGACCACCTCGCCGGTGTTCATGACCAGGATGCGGTCGCAATAACTGGAGACGAGGTTGAGGTCGTGGCTGATGAAGATCAGTCCCATGCCCTTGCGCTTCACCAGTTCGTCGATGATGTCGAGCACCTGTGCCTGGACAGAAACGTCGAGTGCCGAAGTCGGCTCGTCGGCAATCAGGAGATCCGGCTCGGGGATCAGCATCATCGCGATCATCACGCGCTGGCCCATGCCGCCGGAGACTTCGTGCGGATAGAGCTTGGCGACGCGCTCCGGGTCGGCGATGCGCACCGATTCCAGCATGGCGAGCATGCGGGTGTTGACCTCGCGTCGCGGCAGCTTCTGGTGCGTCAGCAACGCTTCGGCGATCTGCTCGCCAATGGTCATGACCGGGTTCAGCGAGAACTTCGGGTCCTGCATCACCATGGAGATGCGGGCTCCGCGAATGGCGCGCATCTGCTTTTCCGACTGTTTGGTGAGGTCGATGCCGTCAAAGACGAGCTTGTCGGCGGTGACCCGACCCGGCGCCCGGATGAGCTGCAGGATCGAGCGGCCGGTCATCGACTTGCCCGAGCCGCTCTCGCCGACGATGCCGAGCCGCTCGCGACCGAGCGTGAAGGAAATGCCGCGCACGACATCGAGATCGCCACGGGGTGTGGGGAAGGTGACGCGCAGGTTTTCGACTTCGAGAAGGTTCGTCATCAGCGTTGCTCCCCGCTCTTCGGGTCGAGTACGTCGCGCAAACCGTCGCCGAGGAAGCAGAAGCCGAGGCTGACGAGAATGATGGCAAAGCCCGGCATGGTCGCAACCCACCACTGGTCGAGAATGAACGAGCGGCCGCGCGAGATCATCGCGCCCCATTCGGGAAGCGGCGGCTGGGCGCCAAGGCCGATGAAGCCGAGGCCGGCGGCCGTCAGGATGATGCCGGCCATGTCGAGCGTGACGCGAATGATCATCGACGAGGTGCAAAGCGGCAGGACATGGCCGAGATTGACGCGCAGGCTCGATGCGCCGAGCAGCCGGACGGCCGAGATGAACTCGGAATTCTTGAAGGTCAGCGTCTCGGCGCGGGCGACGCGGGCGTATCCGGGCCAAGAGGTGATGGCGATGGCGATGATCGCGTTCTCGATGCCCGGACCGAGGGCGGCGACGAAGGCGAGCGCCAGGATCAGCTTCGGCAGCGACAGGAAGATGTCGGTGATGCCCATGAGGATGCGATCGACCCAGCCGCCGAAATAGCCGGCGGCAACACCGATCACCAGGCCGGCGGGGGCTGCAAGCACCGCAACGAGGGTGACGATCGCCAGCGTGATGCGTGAACCGTAGACGACCCGGGACCAGATGTCGCGACCGAGTTCGTCGGTTCCCATCCAGCGGGCGGCACTTGGCGGCAGCAGCCGTTCGCTCAATGACTGGCGCAGCGGGTCATGCGTGGCAAGCCACGGGGCGAACAAAGCGGTCAGCACCAGAACAAGGATGATGACGCCGCCGACGACCGCAAGCGGATTGCGCATCAGTGCGCCAAAGATGCGGTAGAAGCGGCCGAGGCGGGCCTGCATCGGCGAGGCGGGGCTGTCGTCGATCAGCCAGTCGCGAAAAGTGGTCATGTCCGCCTCCTCCTTAGCGTGCGCGCGGATCGAGCACGCGATAGAGCACGTCCGATATCTTGTTGATGCCGATGAAGACCGCACCGATGACGAGGGTCGAGCCGAGCACGGCCGCCATGTCGGCGTTGAGCAGGGCGACGGTCAGGTAGTTGCCGATGCCGGGCCAGGAGAAGATCGTCTCGATCATCACGGAGCCTTCGAGCAGGCCGGCATAGGAAAGGCCAATGACCGTGATCAGCGGCACGCGGATCGGCCGAAAGGCGTGACGCCAGATGACCAGGCGCTCCGGCACGCCCTTGACCCGGGCGGTGGTGACATATTCCTGGCTCAGCTGGTCGAGCATGAAGGAGCGCGTCATGCGGGCGATATAGGCGAGCGAGAAGAAGCCGAGGCAGGACGCCGGCAGGATCAGGTGCCAGACGGCGTTGCGGAAGATTTCCCACTCGCCGGCGATGATGCTGTCGATAAGGATCAGGCCGGTGACCGGCGAGACCATGCCGTCATAGAAGATGTCGACGCGCCCCGGTCCGCCGACCCATTTCAGCCGTGCATAGAACACGGCAAGGCCGACAAGGCCGAGCCAGAAGGCGGGCACGGAATAGCCGAGCAAGCCGATGACGCGGATAAACTGGTCAACCCACGAGCCGCGCCGGGCCGCGGCGAAAACGCCGAGCGGCACGCCGATCAGCACGCCGAGGATGATGCCAAGCGTCGCCATTTCGAGCGTTGCCGGGAAGACGCGGGCGAGGTCTTCGATGACCGGCTTTCCCGTCGAAACCGAGGTGCCGAAATTGCCGGTGACGACATCGCCGACATAGCGCACGAACTGGGTGATCAGCGGTTGGTCGAGGCCCATCTCCTGGCGGACGCGCTCATAGACGGCAACGGGCGCGCGGTCGCCGACGACCGCCAGAACCGGATCGATCGGCACGATGCGGCCGATGAAGAAGGTGATGGCGAGCAGGCCGAGGAAGGTCACTGCAAGCGTGACCAGGAAGCCTGCCAATGAGGTGAGGCGCTGCCAGCTCCGGCTCGGTCTTGCGGCGCGGCGGGCCGGCGTTGCTGCTGTCGTGCTGTCGTTTGCCACGTGGCGATTCCATCCCTTCTCGCGTGCGGTCTGAATTGTCGATACCGCAAAAATTCGCTTGGAGTATATAAATAAGTTTGCTTAAATCAAAAAAATTTTACTGAGGCGGAAACGGGAGGAACGACCGCTGTGAGCGATCCGTCTGAGGATACGGAAGTGGCTTCGGGCAAGTCCGGGGCAGGCCAACCGAAGGTGGGTGCGCTGGTGCGCGCGCGCCGCCGGCAGATGCATATGACGCTGCAGACGTTGAGCGACGCGGCGGGCGTCTCGGTCGGTTATCTCAGCCAGATCGAGCGCGATCTCGCCATGCCTTCGCTCGGAACGCTGGCGCAGATTGCTCAAGGGCTGGGCGCCGAACTCAACCATTTCATCCTCGCGCCGGCGATCGATACCGGGCTTTCGCGCGCCGAAGGGCGCATGGTGTTTTCGGTCGGCGGCTCGCCGGTTTCCTATGAGCGGATCGGCGCCGATTTCGCCGGCAACCAGCTTTCGAGCTTCGTCATCACCATTCCGCCGGGGCACCGTTCGGAGGTCTTCAGTCATGAGGGCGAAGAGCTCGTCTACATGCTCGAGGGTGAAATCCTGTTCGGGCTCGACGGCGACGACACCATGCTTTCCGCGGGCGACGGCCTGCATTTTCGCGGCATCCAGCCGCACTACTGGTGGAACAGGACCGATAGGCCCGTGCGGCTGATCTGGACCGGCACCTTGCCGCTCTTCCGGCCGCGCGCCTCCCAATCCAACGAGACCGGCGCGCCGCAGGCGCTCCCCAAGCCGGCAACGACAAAAACCAAGCCTCATCGAAAATAGGAGAATGATGATGAGAATGTTCAAGGCCGCGGTCTTCGCGGCGTCCCTGATGCTGAGCGTGGCGCCGGCCGCGCTCGCCGAAACGCCGGCGGATATGCTGGTCGTTGCCCAGAATATCGACGACATCGTCAGCATCGACCCGGCCGAGGCTTATGAGTTTTCCTCGGGCGAATACGTCACCCAGACCTATGATCGCCTGGTGCAGTACGATGCGCCCGACGTGAAGAAGCTGGCGCCGGGCCTTGCGTCCGAATGGACCGTCGACGATGCCGCAAAGACGATCACCTTCACGTTGCGTGACGGCGTCACCTTTACGTCAGGCAACCCGCTGCGCGGCGAAGACGTCGTCTACTCCTTCAAGCGCGTCGTCGTTCTCAACAAGGCGCCCGCTTTCATCCTGACGCAGCTCGGCTGGACGCCTGAAAACATCGACAAGATGGTGACCGCCGACGGCAACAAGGTCACGATCAAGTATGAAGGCGACTTCTCGTCTGCTTTCGTTCTCAACGTTCTCGCCGCCCGTCCGGCCTCCGTCGTCGACGCCGAAACCGTCAAGGCCAACGAAGCCGATGGAGACCTCGGTAATGCCTGGCTGAAGGCCAATTCGGCCGGCACCGGCCCCTTCGTCCTCAAGGCCTTCCGCGCCGGCGAACTCCTGAACCTTGCGAGCAACCCGAACTATTTCGGCGGCGCCCCGGCTATCAAGGGTGTCATCATCCGCCACGTCGCGGAAGCCGCGACCCAGCAGCTGATGTTGCAGACGGGCGACGTCGACATGGCCAAGAACCTGACGCCGGACCAGGTGTCGGGTCTCGAAGGCAAGGACGGCGTGAAGGTCGAATCCTATCCGCAGGCGGCCGTGCACTTCCTGTCTTTCAACCAGAAGAACGCAGCGCTTCAGCCTGAAGCCGTTTGGGAAGCCGCGCGCTATCTCGTCGACTACAAGGGCATGACCGACAGCTTCCTCAAGGGCCAGATGGATGTCCACCAGGCCTTCTGGCCGAAGGGCTTCCCGGGCTCGCTCGATGAGACGCCTTACAGCCACGACGTCGAAAAGGCGAAGAAGATCCTGGCCGACGCCGGCATCAAGACGCCGATCAAGGTGACGCTCGACGTTATCAACTCGACGCCGTTCACTGACATGGCGCAGTCGCTGCAGGCGTCGTTTGCCGAAGCCGGCATCAACTTCGAGATCATCCCGGGCACCGGAAGCCAGGTCATCACCAAGTACCGTGCCCGCACCCACGAAGCCATGCTGCTCTATTGGGGTCCGGACTTCATGGACCCGCATTCGAACGCCAAGGCTTTCGCTTATAACGAGGACAACGCTGACGACAAGTATCAGTCGACGACGACCTGGCGTAACGGCTGGGCGGTTCCGGCCGAGCTCAACGAAGCGACCAAGGCAGCCCTCAAGGAAGCCGATCCGGCCAAGCGCGACGCACTCTATGTCGACCTGCAGCGCAAGGTGCAGGAAAAGTCGCCGATCGTGATCATGTTCCAGGCGGCGACCCAGGTCGCGATGAAGGACAAGGTCGAAGGCTACGTCAACGGCGCCACCTCGGACTTCGTCTTCTACCGCCTGGTAAAGAAGAACTGATCCGGTCGTTCTGACCCTTGCGCGTGTTGAAGAAGGCGCTCATATCAAACGCCCTGGGCCATCGGTCCGGGGCGACGTGTTTCTAGCGATCGGTTTTGAAGGCTCTGGAAGGTTTGTGAAATGGCGGATGTGAAGGTGAGGACCCGTGAAACCGGTGCGACGGCCGTCGTCGGCAAGACGGGTTTCCCGCATGTGACGTCGGTGACGGGCGGCGAGCTCGATATCGTCACCGGTCCCTCGCAGCCAGGTTATGGTCCGCTCGACCTGCTCTATGCATCGCTTGCGAGCTGCCTCGTGCTCAGTGCCCGCATCGCCGCCAGCCGCTACGGCGTGCTCGACCGATTGACGGAAGTGAGCGCCAAGGTGACCGGCGAGAAGGCCCATGACGAACCGTCTCGCGTGGCAAAATTCAACATCGTCTTCGACATCAAGGGCGATTTCGACGATGCGGTCCGTCATGCGATCGCCGAAGCCGCTGAAAACGAGATCTGCACCGTCAGCAACACGATCCGCGGCAATCCGGAATTCGTGACGACCTTTGGTCACTGACGGCCAGCAGTCCCTAGGTCCAATACAAAAGGGCGGGCTGCCGATGGCAGCCCGCCCTTTTTGCTGCAATTGCGGAGACCGGCTCAGGCCGGCTGCGGCACCAGTGCTTCCGGCTGGCGTCGGCCGATTGTCAGCACCAGCAGCGCAGCGACCACGCAAAGCATGCCGGCGGCAAGCAGTGCTGGGGTATAGGTTTCAAGCGACGTTCGGCTTGCTCCGGCGAGAAAGGTCGCGCTGGCGGCACCAAGCTGGTGACCGGTGAAAACCCAGCCGAAGACGAGGCCTGCCCGTTCCGGGCCGAAGCGTTCGGCGGAGAGCTTTACCGTTGGCGGCACCGTCGCCACCCAGTCCAGACCGTAGAAGATCGCGAAGATCGACAGTGTGTAGATGTTGAAGCCGCTGAACGGCAGGAACATCAGCGACAGGCCGCGAAGGCCATAGAACCAGAAGAGCAGCCAGCGGTTGTCGTAACGATCAGAGAGCCAGCCGGAGCCGACGGTCCCGATGAGATCGAACACGCCGATCAGCGCTAGCAGGCTGGCCGCGGCGACGGCGGCAATACCCACATCGCCGCAGATCGACACCCAATGGGTCTGGATCAGGCCGTTGGTGCTGAAGCCGCAAACGAAGAAGGTGGCAAACAGAACCCAGAAGGTGTTGGTCTTCGCAGCGTCGGAAAGCGCCCTGATCGGAGCCATCAGCAAGGCCCCGAAGCTCTTTGCCTTCGGCGGTGCGGAGACGATCTGCTTTGAGCCAAAGGGCGCGATGCCGAGGTCGCTGGGGCGGTCCTGCATCAGTAGGAGGACCAGAGTAAAGGCTGCCAGAAGGATGACAATGATCAGCGTCAGAGCCGAGCGCCAGCCGATCGTTTCGGTGAGTGAGGCGAGCAGTGGCAGAAACACCAACTGGCCCGTGGCGTTGCTGGCGGTCATCAGCCCGACGACGAGCCCGCGGCGCTTGTCGAACCAGCGCGTTGCGACCGTTGCGCCGAGAACCAGCGCCGTCATACCGGTGCCGACGCCGAGCACCACGCCCCAGATCACCACCAGATGCCAGAGTTCCGTCATATAGAAGGAGACGGCGATGCCGGAGATGATCAGGATCAGCGCCGCGGACACGACCGGGCGTACGCCGAAGTGGTTCATGAACGATGCGGCGAACGGGCCGAGCAGGCCGAAAAGGCAAAGCCGGATCGCCAGTGCCATCGAGATCTGCGCGTTGGACCAGCCGAACTCGGTTTCAAGCGGCTTGATCAGCACGCCGGCCGAGCCCATGGCGCCGGCGGTCGACAGCATGACCAGGAAGGTCACGCCGGCGACCGCCCAGCCGTAGTGGATATTGCGTCTGGCAAGATAACGCGCAAGTGCCGGACCGAGCATCGTCGATTTTCCCTTTTTCCGTATTTCGAGGTGTGCGAAAGCGCTGCGCGGGCTTTTGCAGCGCAGATCGCAAATTGAATTGTCATCTCGCAGGAGCCGCCGACGATGCTTGTCTAGAGTGACAGGAGCATCTCCTTCAGCGCGGCGGCTGCATCTGTTCCCAGCCGTGCTTCGATCTTGTCCTGAGCGCCTTCCCAGAGCGGCGCGCCGTCCGTGAGTATCCGGCGACCGCTTTCCGTCAGTTCGATAACGGCTTCTCTCTGGTCCTTTCCGCTCCCGGTCGTCACCAGCCCCATGCCCTCAAGCACCTTCACGTTGCGGCTGACCGTCGAGCGCTCGAGTTCGATCGTTCGGCCAAGTTCCGTCATTGAAATGGGTTCGCCGCGTTCAATGTGCCTGAGCATACTGAACTGGGCGAGGTTGATACCGATCGGTTCAAGTGCGTCGTCATAAAGTGACGTCACTCTCCGGGTGGCTTTGCGTAAAAGGGCGCAGTAGCAACGAGACATGATGCGTGTATATACACGTAAATTCGGAACGTCAAGTCTCCGGTTCCGGAGATACCCGGCGCTAGCCTTCCCGGCGATATTGAGGGACCTGGTTCGGGTAGGCCTGCTCATCGATCCGGAAATGGGGCTGTCCGGCTATTTCGAAGCCGTTTGCGAGGTAGAAGGTCGTGGTCCTTTCGTTTTCGGAGATCGCGACCGGCTTCTCAGTCGACGAACGGTTCCAGTTCCTTGTCGAACTCGACCTCGACGACATTGTTGAAGAGGGCGGTTGCCACCATGATGCCGGAGAAGGCGACGAGGTCGACCAGCGCCTTGGCGTCGTAGCGCGCCTTGAGGCCAACCCAGATTTCGTCCGGGACGGCGTTGCTGTTGGCAACGATCGCGCGGCCGAAAGCGATCAGCCGCTGCTCATCTTCCGTCGGTGCGACGACATGGAAATCGATTCCAGCATTGGCAAAGGCGCGGCGGAAGAAGCCCATGGCGATCGGCGAACGCATGGCCTCAGATATCGCGTGCGACAGAAACCAGGTCTCACGGTCGTTGAGCGCCGGGCGCAGTTCCTCACGCAGCGTGAACCACTCGGCATAGATCCGGTGCGCCACCGGTGAATGCAGCAGCGTGCGCTTCATGTTGGTCATGCGTCCGCGCACGCGCACCTCTTCATCATGGGCGGCGCGGATGTTGTCGGAAGCGGTGTCGTAGTCGATTTGCGGGATATGGCTCACGGGTTTTGCCTGTCTGGACTGACACACGCGCGGTGCGCTTGTGGTGCTGAGAAATTAAACGGTGCTGAGCAGGATGCTCGTTTCGCTGTTCGAAACGCCGTCGACGTCGCGCACTTCGCGCAAGATGCGGTCGAAATCGCTCAGGCTGTTGGCGCGAATTTCAGCGACCAGATCCCAGCCGCCATTGGTCGTGTGCAGTGCATAAAGCTCGGGCAGGCCGCGCAGGTATTTGATCACCTTGGTGGTGTTGCGGCCGCTGACCTCGATCATCATGATCGCACGGATGGCGCGATCGTCATAATCCTGCCGCACGCGAAGCGTGAAGCCGAGCACGGCGCCGCTTTCGAGCAGCCGGTCGATGCGTGTCTGCACCGTCGCCCTCGATATGCCGAGCACGGCCGCGATCTTGGAGTAGGGCGCACGACCGTCTTCTCGCAGGAGCGAGATGAGCTGGTGATCGAGGTCATCGAAGATATGCATGAAAACTGTATATTCTCATTGCGCAATTTGCTCAATATGCCTTTCGATTTTGCGCAAGTTTAAAATTTCAACTCACTTCTTGCCTGCCTAGGCTGACTTCATCGAATTTCTCCGATGGAGTTTTAAACGTGGTTCAGTATGTCGGTGTCGGCAACGTAATCGAGCTGGTCAAATCGATCGGCATCGAGACGTTCCTTGTGGGTCTTGCGGGATACATCGAGGATGATTTCCGCCGGTGGAATGCCTTTGAGAAAACGCCGCGGCTTGCGAGCCATTCGAAGACGGGCGTCATCGAGCTGATGCCGACGTCGGACGGCGAGCACTACGGCTTCAAGTATGTCAACGGCCATCCGAAGAACCCGAATGTCGGTCTGCAGACGGTGACGGCCTTCGGCGTGCTCTCGGACGTCAGCACCGGCTATCCCTGCCTCGTCTCCGAAATGACGATCATGACGGGGCTTCGCACGGCGGCCACTTCCGCACTCGCGGCAAAGTACCTCGCTCGTCCCGACGCCCGTTCGATGGCGATTATCGGCCTCGGCGCCCAGTCCGAATTCCAGGCGCTGGCCTTCCGCGCCCTTCTTGGCGTCAAGCGCCTGCAGGTCTTCGACATCGATGCCGAAGCCGCTGACAAGTTCTGCAACAACCTCGCGGATATGGACTTCGACATCGTCGTCGCAGCCACGGCCGAGGAAGCCGTCGCCGGCGCCGATATCATCACCACGGTCACGGCCGATAAGCGCAACGCCACGATCCTCTCCGACAACATGGTCGGCGCCGGCGTTCACATCAACGCCGTCGGCGGCGACTGCCCCGGCAAGACGGAACTGCAGGGCGATATCCTGCGCCGTGCCGACGTCTTCGTCGAATATCCGGAGCAGACCCGCATCGAAGGCGAGATCCAGCAGATGGCGCCGGATTTCCCGGTGACCGAACTCTGGCAGGTGATTGCCGGCGAGGCCGAAGGCCGTCGCTCGAGCGCCCAGATCACCATCTTCGATTCCGTCGGTTTTGCGACCGAGGACTTCTCGGCGCTGCGTTTCCTGCGCGACAAGATCCAGGGCACCGCATTCTACACCGAACTCGACCTGACGACCCAGCCGGACCATCCGCGCGATCTCTACGGCCTGTTCCGGCAGCCGCCGGCCGCCCCTGCCGAGCGGAGCGCTGCATAACATGAAGAGACTGTCCGTACAGGCGCCGAAGGGCGTCGTGATGATCCGCCCGCACCACTTCGGCCCGAACCCGATGACGGCGAAGGATAACGCCTTCCAGGCGACCGATGCGGCACGCCAGCCGACAGCAATCGCCAAGGCGGCCTTTGACGAGGTCAGCCGCATGGCTGACGGGCTCGCAAACGCCGGCGTTGCCGTGCATCTCTTCGAGGACGAGACGACGACCCGTCCCGATAGCGTCTTCCCGAACAACTGGTTCTCGACCCATTCGGGCGGCCACGTCGCGATCTATCCGATGTATTCGGAAAGCCGCCAGAGCGAGCGCCGCGCCGATATCATCGAGATGCTGAAGAACGAATACCGCGTTCAGGATGTGATCGATTACTCCGGTCTCGAAAAGGACGGCGTCTATCTCGAAGGCACCGGCGCCATGGTGCTCGACCATATCGGTCGCGTCGCCTATGCCGCCCGTTCCAACCGCACCAACGAGGTGGCGCTCGAGCGTTTCTGCACTCACTTCAATTTCGAGCCGATGATTTTCGGTGCGGTCGACCGCCACGGCAAGTCGATCTATCACACCAACGTCTTGATGTGCATCGGAACCGAGTTCGCCTTGATCGGCACGAGCATGATCCCGGACGTGGCCCGCCGCCAGGAAATCTGCGCGCGGCTCGAGGAAACCGGCCGCCAGGTTATTGATTTGACCCTCGACCAGATCGAGAATTTCGCCGGCAACGCCATCGAGCTCGAGGGCACCGACGGGCGTGTCGTGGTCATGTCGGCCCGCGCGCTGGCGTCGCTGCGCCCGGACCAGATCAAGGCGCTCGAAGTCTCCGCCCGCGTGCTCGCCTTCGACGTGCCGACCATCGAGCTTGCCGGCGGTTCCGTTCGCTGCATGCTGGCCGGCGTTCATTTGTCGAGAAGAGAACCAGCCGGTACGCAAAAGCTTTACGCCGCCACGTCCGATCGATAGAAGCACCCCATCCAAGCCAAAGGTACTACAAATGTCGCAATCTCGCCCCGTCTACCAGTTCAACAACATCATCGTCCGCACCCCGTCGAAGTCGGTCGTCAACGGCCTGCGCGCCGACGACCGTGGTAACCCGACCTTTGAGGGCGTGAAGGCTGAGCACGACGCCTATATCGCGGCGATGAAGGACGCGGGCGTGAAGGTGACGGTGCTTCCGGCGCTCGAAGCTTTCCCGGATTCGATCTTCGTCGAAGACCCGGCGCTGGTCTTTACCGAAGGCGCGATCCTGCTGCGTCCGGGTGCCGAGACCCGCGTCAAGGAAACGCCGGAGATCGAGCCGACGCTGCGCGCCATGTTCGAGACCGTGCTCGACCTGCCGGGCAACGGCTTTGCCGATGGCGGCGACGTACTGACCACCCGCGAGAGCGTGATGATCGGCCTTTCGGCCCGCACCAACAAGGTTGGCGCCGAAGCCCTGCAGGCTTGCCTCACCAAACTCGGCCGCAAGAGCGAGATCGTCGCAACGCCGGAAGGCGTTCTGCACTTCAAGACCGATTGCTCGCTGCTCGACGACGAGACCGTGCTTTCGACCGCGCGTCTTGCGAAGTCCGGTGCCTTCGAGCGCTTCAAGCAGGTGATCATTCCTGAAGGCGAAGAGCCGGCAGCCAATGCGCTGCGCGTCAACGACGTCGTCATGGTCGGTTCCGACTTCCCGCGCACGATCGAGATGCTCGACAAGCTCGGCTACAAGGTCGTGCCGATGAAGACGACGGAAATCGGCAAGATCGACGCAGGCCTGTCCTGCATGTCGCTGCGCTGGTTCAGCAACACGCTCTGATCCGACGCAATCCCCGAGGAGGAAACAAAATGAAGACATTGAAGACCGCCCTGTTCGCAGGGATCGCCCTTTCCATGGCCGCCGGCAGCGCATTTGCCGAGGACACGCTGCGCCTCGGCATGACGCCGGAACCCTACATGCCCTTCACCCAGGTGAACGCCGGTGGCGAATGGGAAGGTCTCGAAGCCGATCTCTCCCGTGCACTCTGCGAAAAGATGGCCGTCAAGTGCGACATCAACCAGATGGCCTGGGACGGTCTCATCCCGTCGCTGAAGGAAAACAAGGTCGACTTCATCATCGGCGCCTTCTCGATCACCGACGAGCGTCGCCAGGTCGTCGATTTCTCGACACCCTACTACACTGAAGGCACGTCCTTCGTCGGCTCCAAGGGTGACACGAGCGAGATCAAGACGGCCGACGCAGCAGATGGTTCCGGCAAGATCATCGATCCGGCAAGCGTCGAGGGCAAGATCATCGGCGTCCAGACCTCCAGCGTACAGTCGGCCTATGTCGCCAAGTACCTGACGGGCGCCGAGGCCAAGAGCTACGACACCGCCGACAACTCGGTCGCCGACCTCGTCGCCGGCCGCGTCGACTACGTGCTGATCCCCGACCTCTACATCCAGACCTTCCTGAAGTCGCCGGAAGGCGCCGACTACGAGGTCAAGGTTGAAGTGCCGAAGAACGTCACGCTCGGCGAAGGCGTTGCCTATGCCGTGCGCAAAGGCGACGCTGCGATACTTGAGAAGGTCAATGCCGGCCTTGCCGCTCTCGAAAAGGACGGCACGACCCAAAAGCTCGTCGACAAGTGGATCTTCGGCAAAAAGTAATCGCACGTTCTTGAGGGTGGTGGCCGGCTTCGGCCCGCAGCCGCCCTCATTCGCCAAACCGGCCACAGCGCCGGGGCACTATCGCAGCAACCGCGATCGCGACCTTGCCCGACATTTGGGGCAATGGCGCCGGGGCTGACGAGGCAATCGGGAACAGGTAACGACGGATGGACTATTACTGGCAATTGCTTGCCTGGGGCGGCGAGGGCTGGGGCGATGATTTCGCCTGGGGCCTGCTGATGACCCTCCAGGTCTCCGTGGTCGCCTATGCGGTTGCGGTTCTCTTTGGCTTTCTGGGTGCCGCCGGCAAACTGTCGAAACATCGGATCCCGCGTTTCCTTGCCGATATCTACACGACGGTCGTGCGCTCCCTGCCTGAACTGCTCGTCATCCTGCTTCTCTACTTCTCGGTTGCCAGCGGCGCGGAGCGGCTGTTGAAACACTTCGGTCTCGTCGGCGAAACCTTCCAGTTCAGCTCCTTCTGGGCGGCGATCATCGCGCTCGCCTTCGTCTCCGGTGCCTTCATGACTGAGGTGCTGCGCTCGGCCTATCTCTCCGTACCGCCGGGGCAGATCGAGGCGGCCGTTTCGATCGGCATGACCAGGCCGAAGATCTTCACTCGCATCGTCTTCCCGCAAATGATGCGCCATGCCGTGCCCGGCATGGGCAATCTCTGGCTGTCGATCACCAAGGAAAGCGCCATCATCAGCGTGCTCGGCTCGTTCAGCGAGTTGCTCTATACGGGCTACCGCGCAGCCGCGGGCACCAAGCAATACATCTTCTTCTACGGGCTGACGGCCATCCTGTTCCTGGCGATCACGCTCGTTTCCGTCCTGGTAATTGCGCAGATCGAGCGCCGCCTCAATCGGGGGCATCATTGATGGAAACGATCCTCAACGTAGCCAATTTTCTGCCGGCGCTGATCAAGGCAACGCCGCTGACGCTGCTTTTGACCGCCGTTGCCGGCGTCTTCGGTCTCGTCATCGGTACGCTCGTGGCGCTTGCGCGGCTCTCTGGCCGCCGCATCCTATCGGTCCCGGCCTATGTCTTCACCTTCGCCTTCCGCGGAACGCCGCTGCTGGTGCAGATCTACCTGATCTATTACGGCCTCGGGCAGATCCTGCCCGCCACCTGGGTGCGCCACAGCTTCCTCTGGCCCTATCTGCGTGACGGCCTGTGGTATGCGATCTTTGCGCTCAGCCTCAACCAGGCGTCCTACAATGCCGAGGTCATCCGCGGTGCGATCAAGGCGGTGCCGCGCGGCCAGATCGAGGCGGCAAAATCGATCGGCATGCGCTCGTCGATGATCCTTCGCCGCATCACCCTGCCGCAGGCGTTTCGCTCGTGCCTGCCGGTTTTGACGGGCGACCTGATCATCCTGTTGAAGACGACGTCGCTCGCCTCGACCATCACCATCCTCGAGGTCATGGGCACCGCCCGCATGCTGCAGCGCCAGTCGCTTCTGATCTTCGAACCGCTGATTGCCGCCGGCATCATCTATTTCACCGTCGTCTTCATCCTGACGCGCGTCATGGGCGTCGTTGAGAAGCGGCTTACCCGCTACCGCACGGCGAAGGCATAACGAGGAGGAACGGACATGGCTGCGACTGCGCTTTCCGTGAACAATATTCACAAGAGCTTCGGATCCGTCGAGGTGCTGAAGGGCGTCTCCTTCGAGGCAAAGTCCGGCGATGTCATCTCGCTGATCGGCAGTAGCGGCTCCGGCAAAAGCACGTTGCTTCGCTGCATCAACTACCTGGAAACGCCCGACCAGGGGGAGATCTCGGTCTCGGGCGAGGTGATCCGCACGGTCAAGGGCAGGGACGGCAAGCTCGTCGCCGCCGACAAGCGGCAGCTCGAACATATCCGCACCCGCCTCGGCATGGTGTTCCAGAGTTTCAATCTCTGGTCCCACAAGACCATTCTCGAAAACATCATCGAGGGGCCGATCCACGTGCTCGGCATGGCCCGCAAGGATGCGATCGGCGAGGCCGAGTTGCTGATGGAGAAGGTCGGAATCACGCCGAAGCGTGACCACTATCCCAACCAGCTCTCGGGCGGCCAGCAGCAGCGCGCGGCGATCGCCCGGGCTCTTGCGATGAAGCCGGAAGTGATGCTCTTCGACGAGCCGACCTCGGCGCTCGATCCGGAACTCGTCAACGAGGTGTTGCTCGTCATCAAGAAGCTCGCCGAGGAAGGGCGCACCATGGTGATGGTCACCCACGAAATGTCACTCGCCCGTGATATCTCGAGCGAAGTGATCTTCCTGCACAAGGGCCTCGTCGAAGAACGCGGCGCGCCTTCGCAGGTGATGCGGGATCCGCAATCGGCGCGCCTGCGTCAGTTCCTGCAGATGGCTTGAGGAGGCCTTGATGCGCGACGCTAGTTTTTCCGATTTCCTGCCCGAACTCGTCGAGATCCGTCACATGCTGCACGAAATGCCCGAGATCGGCCTTTCCGAAGTGAAAACCTCGGATTACGTCGCCGGGCTGCTGCAATCCTGGGGCTTCGAGGTCACGCGCGGCTTGGCCAAAACTGGCATCGTCGCGACACTGAAGCGTGGCAACAGCAACCGCGCCATCGGTTTTCGCGCCGACATGGACGCTTTGCCGATGCAGGAGGAAACCGGCCTTGCCTACCAGAGCAAACATCCGGGCGCGATGCATGCCTGCGGCCATGACGGCCACACCAGCATGCTGCTCGGTGCCGCCTGGGCGCTTTCCAAGGACGAGAGCTTCAACGGCACGGTGCACCTGATCTTCCAGCCGGCCGAGGAGAATTTCGGCGGTGGCAAGCTGATGATCGAGGACGGTCTGTTTGAGCGCTTCCCCTGCGAACGCGTCTATGCGCTGCACAACTGGCCGGGCCTGCCGGTCGGGCAGTTCTCCAGCCGCGCCGGCGCGATCGCCGCCTCGATCGACGTACTGACGCTGACGATCAAGGGCAAGGGTGGGCATGGCGCGCAGCCGGAACTGACGGTTGATCCCGTCGTCGTCGGCTCAAGTGTGGTGATGGCGCTGCAGACGCTGGTGTCGCGCAATGTGTCGCCGCACCAGCCGTCGGTGCTGACGGTCGGCTCGTTCCAGGCGGGCTCCGCGTCGAACATCATCCCGGATACGGCCGTGCTGGAGATCAGCATGCGCGCGATGGATCCGACCGTCCGCAAGCAGTTGCAGGGGCGCGTCGAGCAGATCGCCCGCCTGCAGGCCGAAAGCTACAATGCCGAAGCCACCTTCGACTGGCAGGTCGGCTATCCCGCGACGATCAACGACGCCGAGGCGATCGACGATGCCCGCACGGTGATCGCCGAAACCTTCGGCGCCGGCGCCTATGTGGAGTTGTCGGAGCCGCTGATGGGCAGCGAGGACTTTTCCTTCCTGCTCGAAAAGGTGCCGGGCGCCTATGTCCTGATCGGTAACGGCGACAGCAGCGGGCTGCACACCACGCGCTACGACTTCAACGACGACATCCTCGAGCGCGGCGCGACCTATTTCTACAACCTCGCGCGCGCTGCGCTGGTCTAGGCAATCCGGACCTGCGTTTTCAGATGTGCGAGCCCGGATCCCGGCGGATCAGGTGACGGGATGCAGATCGCCGAAGACGGTCGGGATCAGCTCTGAGACCGTCGGGTGGATGTGCACCGCATGCGTGATGGTCGTATAGGGCTTGCCGGCATACATCACGTCGAGAATGCTCTGCACGGCCTCGTCGCCGCCGGTGCCGAGGATCGAGGCGCCGAGGATCTCCTTGCTGTCGGCGTCGACGATTACCTTCATGAAGCCTTCGGTCTCGCCCTTTTCCACGGCACGGCCGACGCGGGTCATCGGTCTGGTGCCGATCAGCAGCTTGCGCCCTGACTTGCGCGCTTCTGTTTCGGTCATGCCCGCGCGGCCGAGCGGCGGGTCGATGAAAAGACCGTAGGTCGAAATACGGTCGCTGACCTTTCGCTTCTCACCGTCGATGAGGTTCGCCGCGATGATCTCGAAATCGTTGTAGGCGGTGTGCGTGAAGGCACCGCGGCCGTTGCAATCGCCCATGGCGAAGATGTGCGGCACGTTGGTCCTGAGCGTCTCGTCGACCTCGACAAAACCGCGCGCATCGGTCTTCACGCCGGCGCGCTCCAGGTTGAGATCATCGGTGTTCGGTCGGCGGCCGGTCGCAAGCAGCAGGTGGGAGCCGACAATCTCGGGCGCGCCGGACGTGCAGTCGACGCCAGCGACAACGTCGTCACCGCGCTTGGCAAACCGGATACATTCTGCATTGAGCCGGAACTTTATGCCTTCCTTCTCGAGGATCGCGAGAATGGCGTCGGAGACGTCCGTATCCTCACGCCCGATCAGCCGCGGCCCTTTCTCGATCACCGTGACCTCGGAACCGAAGCGGCGGAACATCTGCGCGAATTCAAGCCCGATATAGCTGCCGCCGACGACGATCAGGTGGCGAGGCAGGGTTTCGAGGTCCATGATCGAGACGTTGGTGAGGTAGGGCACATCTTCGACACCGGGGAAATCCGGAGTTGCGGCACGGCCGCCGACATTGAGAAAGATCTGGTCGGCCGACAGCAGGTTGTCACCGACGCGGACCTGATGCGGGCCCTCGAAGCGCGCATGGCCTTCAAAGACCGAACAGTTGTCCATGCCTCTCAACCAGTTTTCGATGTTCTTGCGCGAGGTGAAACGCACCGTGTCCTTGCGCGCCATGACGCGGGCGAAATCGATGGAAACGGGTCCGGTCGTGACCCCGAAGTCTGCGCCACGCCGCGCCAGATGCGCCGCATAGGCGCTTGCGACCATCGCCTTGGTCGGCATGCAGCCGGTGTTGACGCAGGTGCCGCCGAAGTGCTTGCGCTCGACAAAGGCAACGGACTTTCCCGCCGCGGTCAGCCGGCCGGCAAGCGAAGGGCCGGCCTGACCGGAACCGATGATGATTGCATCGAAGTGTTTTGTCATGACACCGAGGACACCACCCAGAGTGCGAGGAGAACAGCAATAACGTCCTCAAGCAGCGCGATCGGCAAATCCTTGCCGCCGATGGCCGCGACCAGACGCTTGCGGGCTTCGTAGCCGACGAGCGTGCCGATGACGGCACCGATCACGCCGGCGACCAGTCCGCCCAGCATAGCACCTCCAGCCGTCCCAAGCACGGCGCCGCAGAAGCCGCCCGAGACGATGCGGGCGCCGAATTGCTGCGGCACCTTGCGGCTCGGCGTGCTCGACAGCTGATCGGTCACAAACTCGACGAGCGCGAGAAGGCCGAAAATGTAAGGTGTGAAGCGGAAACCCATGAAGGCAGCCCAGCTGCTGCCAAGCGGCAGCCAGCCGGCGGCAGCGGCAATGCTGACGGCCGCCGGTGCCGTCATGGCGCGAAGGCCGGCGACCACGCCGATGATGAGCGCGAGAAGATAAATCGACATCAGTTCCCCGAACGTTGGCCGGGCAACCCGTGTCGCCAGCCCCCAGGCGGTCCGGGTCGAGCGGCATCGCAACCAAGAATGAACGCGGATGTTTCTGGTGGGGCATGGTCAGAGTGGCCGACAACGCCGGCGATTGCAACGCCCAATCAGATACTGCCCCAGGGCGGTAGTCTATGCTTTCTGTGGCGTTTGTCGTTTTAGGAAAATATTCGCCCGCCGCAGTCTCTGCGTGCAACCCTATTTTTTGCCGGGGCCTGACATATATGGAATGGCTTGCCCCGACGCAGGGCGCTTTCCGTGATCAAACTTGCGGAGCGATATTCGAGGGAGAAACTCATGCGCCTGACTGGATTGCTTATCGGAACTGCCTTTGCCATCACCTTGACGGCTGCCACGGCGAATGCCGACGTGGTGGTTTCCTCGAAGATCGACACCGAGGGCGGCGTGCTCGGCAACATCATCCTTGCCGTGCTCAATGCCAACAACATCAAGACCGTTGACCGCGTCCAACTCGGTGCAACGCCGGTGGTGCGCAAGGCGATTGCCGCCGGTGAGATCGACATCTATCCGGAATACACCGGCAACGCCGCCTTCTTCTTCGAGAAGGCCGACGATCCGGTATGGAAGGATGCGGCCAGGGGCTACGAGGCGGCCAAGAAGCTTGACTACGACGCCAACAAGATCGTCTGGCTGACGCCGTCGCCGGCCAACAACACCTGGGCGATCGGTCTGCGCAAGGAAGTCGCCGACGAGAACAAGCTGAAGACGCTGAGCGACTTCGGCAAGTACGTTGCTGGCGGCGGCAAGATCGTACTTGCGGCCTCATCCGAGTTCGTGAACTCGGCAGCAGCGCTCCCTGCCTTCCAGACGACCTATGGCTTCACGCTGAAGCAGGATCAACTGATCACGCTTTCCGGTGGCGACACGGCGGCAACCATCGCAGCCGCAGCCAACCAGACCAACGGCGCGAACGCGGCGATGGTTTATGGCACTGACGGCGGCATCGCGCCTTCCGGTCTCGTTGTGCTCGAAGACGACAAGTCGGTACAGCCGGTCTACCAGCCTGCCCCGATCATCCGCGAGGCGGTGCTGAAGGAAAACCCGCAGATCGAAGAACTGCTGAAGCCGGTGTTCGAGAAGCTCGATCTGGTGACGCTCCAGGATCTGAACGGTCGGGTCCAGGTCGGCGGCGAACCCGCCAAGGCGGTTGCCGAGGACTTCCTGAAGAAGAACGGCTTCTTGAAATAGGTTGACGGTTAACCGGGGCGCTGGTCCGATGGCCGGCGTTCCGGGGCGTGCCTGCAGGTGCCGAAGATGCGCCGGCACAGGCGGGGAGGGAATGTGGTTTGACAGAACTCCGCTTTGACAAGCTCGGAGCGATCATTGCGGCTTTGGCACTCGGTGGCGCATTCGTCGCACCTTTTGCAACGTTTCGCGCCAATCGTATCGTCGCCGGTGAAGCCAAGACGATTATCGAGGCCTTGCCGCAAACGTGGGGCATCGCTGTCCTTTTCGTGGTCCTTGCCGGCGTATTGGTCGCAGTGCTCCGCACGCCGACCGTCCTGCGTCTTTCCGCAGCCTTCGTCGCGCTGGCTGTCCTTGCTCTCGGCATCGGCGTGGCCGCCATTCACCTCACTCCGGAGGGCAACACCTATGCGCGCGTCTCTCCGGCTTCCGGTTTCTGGGTCCTGCTGTTCGCCTTCGGGCTGCTGGCGGCCGACGCGCTGACGCGATTGCGCCCCGCACCGTTCGTGCGCATCGTCGTGCTCGCCGCCGTGCTTGTTTTCGCCGGCGCCATACTCCTCTCAGGCAGTTGGGACGGACTGTCGATCCTCCGGGAATACGCGAGCCGGGCCGACACTTTCTGGGCAGAAGCCCGCAAGCATGTGACATTGGCGCTGGGCTCGCTCGCCGCCGCGACCATCGTCGGCATCCCGCTCGGTATTCTCTGCCACCGTGTCACGCGTGTGCGCGACGGACTGCTCGGGGTGCTGAACGCGATCCAGACCATTCCGTCCATCGCGCTTTTCGGCATTCTCATCGCGCCGCTCGGCTGGATCGCCGCCAATGTTCCGGGCGCAACCGCTATCGGCATCCGCGGCATTGGCGTTGCGCCCGCATTCGTTGCGTTGTTCCTCTATTCACTGCTCCCGGTCGTTGCCAATACCGTCGTCGGTCTCGCCGGAGTGCCAAGAGACGCAAACGATGCCGCCCGCGGCATCGGCATGACCGACTGGCAGCGTCTGGTTGGCATCGAATTTCCGCTGGCGTTTCCTGTCATCCTCACCGGCATCCGCATCGTGCTCGTGCAGAACATCGGCCTTGCGACGATTGCCGCGCTGATCGGCGGCGGCGGTTTTGGCGTCTTCGTCTTCCAGGGCGTCGGCCAGACGGCGATGGATCTTGTCCTGCTTGGCGCTGTCCCGACTGTGGTGCTCGCCTTTGCGGCGGCGATCGTGCTCGATGCCTTGATCGAGATGGCCACCCCCAACAACAGACAGGCAGAGGCCGCATGATCGAGATCGAGAACATCACCAAGCGTTATGACACAACGACGGTCGTCGACGATGTCAGCCTGACGATTGCGCCGCGCACGGTTACCGTGATCGTTGGTACCTCCGGTTCCGGCAAGACTACGCTGCTGCGCATGATCAACCGACTGGTCGAGCCGACATCGGGCGCGATCCGCCTCGACGGCGAGGACAATCGTTCGCTGGCGGGCTATGAGCTGCGCCGCCGGATCGGCTACGCGATCCAGGGCCACGGCCTCTTCCCGCACCGCACGGTGGCGCAGAACATCGCGACCGTACCGACCCTGCTCGGCTGGGAGCGGCCTCGCATCGATGCCAAGGTGAAAGAGCTGCTGACCCTCTTCCAGCTCGATCCGGCGTCGTTCGGGCCGCGTTTCCCCCACGAACTTTCCGGCGGCCAGCAACAGCGCGTCGGCGTCGCACGGGCGCTGGCGGCAGAACCCAAGGTGCTGCTGATGGACGAACCCTTCGGCGCGCTCGATCCGATCATCCGCGCCAAGGCGCAGGACGATCTGCTTGCCATTCAGAAACACTTCGAGACGACGATCATCCTCGTCACCCACGATATGGAGGAAGCCTTCCATCTCGCTGATCGCATCGCCGTCATGGACAAGGGCAGGGTGGTGCAATATGCGTCGCCGTCCGAAATGTTGCTGAAGCCCGCAACGCCGTTCGTGGAGAGCCTGATCGGGGCCTCGGAGCGCCCTTATCGCCTGCTGGGAATCGCATCGGTTTCGGACGCGATTGAAGTCGGCTCAGCCGACGGTGCGCCAATTGCAGACACGCTCAGCCAAAGGGAGGCGCTCGCCGAACTGCTCTGGTCCGGGCGCAAAGCGCTGCCGGTGGCCGGTTCGGACGGCGCAATCCTCGGCAAGGTCAGCCTTGAGGGACTGGCGCGGCGGGCGGCCGGGTCAGTGTGATGCTGAAGCTTTCCGTACTCCTGCGCATCGCGGCCTTTGTCCTGCTTGCTGCCTTCCTGTTGCAGCCCCATTGGTTCGAGCCTTTGCTCAAGCCTCTGGTTCAGGACAATGCGCCGGTCATCTACAATCAGGGCAGCCTGCTGCAATTGACACTTCTGCATCTGCGCACCGTGGCGATCGCAACCGGCCTTGCGGCTGTCGTGGCGCTTGCCTTGGCGATCCTCGTGACCCGCCCGTCAGGGGCCGAGTTCTTGCCGCTTTCACGCAGTCTGGTGAATATCGGCCAGACTTTTCCTCCGGTCGCGGTGCTTGCCCTTGCGGTCCCGATTTTCGGCTTCGGCGAAAAGCCGACGTTGATTGCCCTCTTCCTCTACGGATTGTTGCCGATCTTCGAGAATGCCTTGACCGGATTGACGACACTACCGCCTTCGGTGATGGAGGCGGCGCGCGGTGCAGGCATGACCGGAGGCCAACGCCTGCTCAGGGTCGAGTTGCCGCTTGCCATGCCCGTAATCCTGGCCGGCATCAGGCTGTCGATCGTCATCAGTCTTGCCACTGCCACGATCGGATCGACGGTCGCAGCAAAGACCCTTGGCGAAGTCATCATCGCCGGGCTGCAGTCGAACAATCTCGCCTTCGTCGTCCAGGGCGGGTTGATCGTGGCGGTCCTTGCCGTCCTCTTGCACGATGGCTTGCAGGCGGCCGAAAGACGGCTCGCGGCGCGAATGGGACGCTAGTCGCCGCAGGGACGAAGATGCTGGATCGCGGCCAGATCTTCGATGCGCAAAGCTTGGACTGCGCGTGCTAGAATGGTGCATGCTCTATCGCGGCGCCAAAAGTCCGGTTCTCAGGGATATGGGCGGGTTCAGGGTAAGGCTCAATATGCCTGGCTGGCTGTTGCCCTGGCCGCGTGACCATGGTTACGGGCCGCTCGCAATGGTCGCCGAGACGATGCTGGACCCGGGTCGGCTGGTTGCGATGCACGAGCATCGGAACGACGAAATCCTGTCGTGGGTACCCGAAGGGGTCATGCGACATGACGACCGCGCCACCGGCCGGCTGATCACCGACAGCGCGCATCTGATGGTAATGAATGCCGGAAGAAGCTTCTGGCATTCGGAAGAGACTTTGCCTGATGATCCACCACTCAGGATGCTGCAGATCCTCCTGCGCCCTGACGCTCTCGATCTGCCGCCAAACATTCAACACGGTCCGATTGCCACGGCGCCTGTCAATCAGTGGCGATATCTGGTCGGGCCGGAGAGTGGTACGGCGCCGTTTTTCGTGCGCAACTCGGTCGACTTTTTCGACCTGACGCTTGAAGCGGGGGCAAAGACGACCTTCCCCAACGCCGATGGGCGACACCTCTACTTCTATGTGTTTTTCGGCGGGGTTCGGACCGGAGGTATCGAATTTGCCGAGGGAGACCAGGGCCTGTTTCGGTCGGACCGCTCATTGGAACTCGAGGCTGCCACCAAATCTCTTGTTGTCGCGTTCCTACTCGATCCGAATGCGCCAGTGGTGCGTCGGGGGACGATCGGCGATCATCCGAAGATACCGCCACCCTACCTCGCCCGGCCGTTGCTGCGATTGTTGCACTGGCGTCAGCGCCTGTTTGCCAGAACCTGACCCCATCAGAAGCAGGCACGCAACGTGCAGTGGTCTGGACCGCTTTCCTCCTGCCGTAGAGTTGCGAATTGCGCACCCTCTTTAGTTGTCCGTGAAATGCCTGCTTTCTCGGCATATGCCTCGAACATGAAAATGAATTTCACAATTTTACAGAATATGCGGATTTGAGTTGACGGCCTGAAAAAACTGTCCCAGTCTGCGAAAATAAATTACGCCAAAAGGCAGGGGAACAGGACGAGCATGAAAGTCGGCATCATCGGACTCGGATTCCGTTTGGGTTATCTGGGCTACGTCTTCAAGGCCATGGATGAGAGCTTCGAGATCGCGGGTTACGTCGATCCGAACCCGGCTGGTCTGTCTACCCTGACCGAGAAGGGCATCTCGCCCGGCAAGGCCTATGCAACGCCCGAGGAACTGATCGCCAACGAGAAGCTCGATCTGCTGATGATCGGCTCGCCAAACCACATGCATCTGGACCATATCCGCATTGGTCTCGAGGCTGGCCTCAAGGTCTTCAGCGAAAAGCCGATCGTCACAACGGTGCAGGAGAGCCTGGAACTGGCCGCGCTGATGGCCAAATTTGGTCATGAACGGCTGATGGTCGGTCTGGTGCTGCGCTACGCGCCGATGTATCGCGACCTGCGTCAGGCCCTTGCCGAAGGCAAGCTCGGCCAGGTGGTCTCGATCGAGGCGGCCGAGCATATCGAGCCCTATCACGGCGCTTTCTTCATGCGCGACTGGCGCCGCTACGAGCGCTATTCCGGCAGCTTCATGCTCGAGAAATGCTGCCACGACCTCGACCTCTATAACGGCGTCGTCGGCGCCCGCCCGGAGCGGGTCGCCAGCTTCGGCGGCCGCAAGAGCTTCATTCCGGCCAATGACCCGGCCCGTGAAGGCATCAACGACCTGGAGCTCTTCCATCGCAAGCCGAGCGGCTGGATGGGCTCCGACAAGGTCTTTGACAGCGATGGCGACATCATCGACTACCAGGTGGCGATCGTCGAATATGCCAACGGCGTCGGCATGAATTTCCACACCAATCTCAACGTCCCGGACCAGTTCCGCCGCTTCTGCGTCATGGGATCGCGCGGCATGGCCGAGGGCGATTTCATTCGCGGCTACTTCGACGTTCATGAAATGCTGACCGGCAAGAAGGTCATCGAGAACAAGTACGCCGCCACCGAGCTTTCACAGCATTACGGCGCCGACGAGCAGATGGCGACCGATATCATCGGCCACGTGCGCGATGGCCGGCCGCTGCCAGTTTCCACGCTCGATGCGCTTGAGGCCGGCATCCTGGCGCTGTCGATGGACGAGGCGCGGCGCAAGAAGAGCGTGATCGACCTTAGACCCATCTGGGACCGTTTCGACGAAGCCCTGCATTCCCGCGCGGCCTAAGGGGAGGCGAGGGATGAGTGTTCAACGCAGCACGGTCATCTTCGCCTGGATCCTGCTTCTTCCTGCCGTCCTCTACGTCACGGTGATCGTCGCCTATCCGCTGGTCGACACCTTCATCCTGTCGTTTACGGATGCGTCGCTGAAGAAGACGACCAATTGGGTCGGCTGGACCAACTACGACAAGATCTTCAATGAGACCTTCGCCGAGGTCATCTTCCGGACCTTTGTCTGGACCTTCTTCTCGGTGTCGATCAAGATGATCATCGGCGTGTTCGGCGCGACGATGCTGAACGCCGCGGTGCCCGGCCGGGCGCTCTTCCGCCTGCTGACGATGCCGCCATGGATCGTGCCGATGGCGATCGGCATTTTCATGTGGGGCTGGATGTACAACGGCCAGTTCGGCATGATCTCCGGCGTGTTGCAAAATCTGGGCGTCGTCGACGGACCGGTCGCTTTCCTTGCCCGCGGCGAGACCGCGTTCTGGGCGACGATCATCACCGACGTCTGGATCGGCGTGCCGTTGGTAACGCTCTATATGCTCGCGGCCATGCAGGCGATCCCGCAGGATCTCTATGAGGCCGCCTGGACCGACGGGGCAGGGCGCTTCTATCGCTTCCGCCGCATCACGCTGCCGCTGCTCGTGCCGTCGCTGATCACCATGTCGATGCTGTCGCTGATTGCGACCTTCAACTCCTTCGACATCATCTGGATCCTCACCCAGGGTGGCCCCAATGGCGAGACCACGACGATGATTATCGATACCTATCGCACTGCGATCGGGTCGAAGAAGTACGGCGAGGGTGCAGCCCGCGCGGTGCTGATCTGCATCTTCCTGTCGATCTTCTGCTTTGCCTATTTCCGGGTCACGAGCCGCCTTTCCGCGGGGGAACAGAAATGAGCCAGCCGGCCCTGATCAATCGCTACCGCTGGTACGAGCTTGTTGGCATCTATGCCGGTATCTTCGTCTTCCTGTGCTTCATCCTGGCGCCCTTCGTGGAAGGCTTCCTGGTGTCGCTGAAGCCGCTCGGGCTGTTGTTTTCTTCGCCCTATCGCTTCTGGCCAGAAAACGGGTCCTTCACTGCCTATTATACGATGTGGGAGAGCGTGCCGGGTTTTGCCCGCTACATTTTCAACTCGTTCTTTATCTCCACCATCGTCACGGCGATCGTGCTCGTGCTCGTCATTCCCGCGGCCTACGCCTTTGCCCGCTTTAATTTCCGTGGCGCCGGCGTTCTTCTCGGCGCGTTCCTCGCGGTTAACATGTTCTCGGGCGCGGTGCTGCTCATCCCGCTGTTCCGGCTGATGCGCACCTTCGGCGTGCTCAACACCTATCTGGCGATGATCGTGCCGGGTGTTGCCTTCCTGATCCCATCGGCGATCTGGCTGCTCCGCACCTACATGATGCGCATTCCGCGCGAACTGGACGAAGCTGCCTTCGTCGATGGCGCCAGCCACTTCTATACGCTGCGCCGGGTGATCCTGCCGATCGCCATGCCGGGCATTACGGTGGTGGCAATCACGACCTTCATCGGCGCCTATGCCCAGCAGTTCATCTACGCGCTGACCTTTAATTCCAAGAGTGAGTACATGCCGCTTCCGGTCGGGCTCTTTGCCTATTTCGGCCGCCAGGAAGTGGTCTGGAACGAGCTGATGGCGGCAAGCTTCGTTGGCATCGCGCCGGCCGTCGTCGTCATCTTCCTCTTGCAACGCTATCTCGTCAGCGGGCTGACCGCGGGCGCGGTGAAACAATAAGACTTAAGTCAACCACCAGAGAACGGGAGCATAAAAAGTGTCTATCCAATTCAAGACGGGGGTACTCGCCCTTGCCCTGCTCGGCTCGACCGCGCTCGGCGCAGTGACCGCCCATGCCGCTGACCAGGAGATCAGCTGGATCTACTGCGGCGACACCATGGACCCGGTCCACGAGAAGTACATCAAGCAGTGGGAAGAGAAGAACCCGGGCTGGAAGGTTACGCCGGAAGTGGTCGGCTGGGCCCAGTGCCAGGACAAGGCGACGACCCTTGCTGCCGCCGGCACGCCGGTCGCGATGGCCTATGTCGGCTCGCGTACACTGAAGGAATTCGCCCAGAACGACCTCATCGTCCCCGTGCCGATGACGGACGACGAGAAGAAGACCTACTATCCCAACATTGTCGACACCGTTACCTTCGACAACAACCAGTGGGGTGTTCCGATCGCGTTCTCGACCAAGGCGCTCTACTGGAACAAGGACCTGTTCAAACAGGCTGGTCTTGATCCGGAGACGCCGCCGAAGACCTGGGCTGAAGAAATCGAGTTTGCCAAGGCGATCAAGGAAAAGACGGGCATCGCCGGCTACGGCCTCCCGGCCAAGACCTTCGACAACACCATGCACCAGTTCATGCATTGGGTGTACACCAACAACGGCAAGGTCATCGACGGCGACAAGATCGTCATCGACAGCCCGGAAGTGCTGGCAGCACTCCAGGCTTACAAGGACATCACACCTTCCTCGGTCGAAGGCGCGACCGCATATGAACAGAACGAAATCCGCGCCATCTTCCTCGACGGCAAGGTCGGCATGATCCAGGCGGGTTCGGGTGCAGCAACGCGCCTGAAGGAAACCAAGGTCAACTGGGGCGTCGCGCCGCTGCCGCTCGGCCCGTCCGCCAAGGGCGAAGGCACGCTGCTCATCACCGACAGCCTGGCGATCTTCAAGGGCTCGGGCGTCGAGGAGAAGGCGATCGAGTTCGCCAAGTTCATCACCTCGCCCGGTCCGCAAGGGGAGTATGAGCTGCAGGGCGGCGCCGGTCTGACGCCGCTGCGTCCGTCGCCGATGGTCGACGAGTTCGTCAAGAAGGATCCCTATTGGAAGCCGTTCATCGACGGCATCACCTATGGTGGTCCCGAGCCGCTCTTTACCGACTACAAGGGCTTCCAGAACGTCATCATCGAGATGGTCCAGTCGGTCGTGACCGGCAAGACCGAGCCGGCTGATGCTCTGAAGAAGGCCGCTGGCGACCTCGAAGAGTTCAAGTAAAGCCATCGGGCCGCGAACCCTGAGGGTTCGCGGCCCTTGCTTCGTTCTGCTATAAATGAGCCGCTTCTCGCCGGTGGCCGGAGACAGTTTCTTGGGACAGCTCAATCTCAACAAGGTTCAGAAATTCTACGGGACTTTCGAGGTGCTGAAAGGCATCGATCTCGAAGTCAAGAACGGAGAGTTCGTCGTTTTCGTCGGACCCTCCGGTTGCGGCAAGTCGACCTTGCTCAGGATGATAGCCGGTCTCGACGAGACCAGCTCGGGGGACATCCTGATCGAGGGCAAGCGCGTCAACGACCTGCCGCCGGTCAAACGCGGGATCGCCATGGTCTTCCAGTCCTATGCGCTCTATCCGCACATGACCGTCTTCGAGAACATCGCCTTTCCGCTTCGGGTGGAAAAGATGGCCGAGGAGAAATTGAAGGCGAAGGTGGAGCATGCGGCACGCATCCTGCATCTGGACCAGCGGCTGCAGCAAAAGCCAGGCATGTTGTCTGGCGGTCAACGCCAGCGTGTCGCGATCGGGCGAGCGATCGTGCGCGAACCGAAGATCTTCCTCTTCGACGAGCCACTGTCGAACCTCGATGCGGCGCTTCGGGCGGATATGCGTATCGAACTGGCGAAACTGCACCGGCAATTGCGAGCAACGATGATCTACGTCACGCACGACCAGGTCGAGGCGATGACGATGGCGGACCGGATCGTCGTGCTCAACGCCGGTGAGATCGCCCAGACGGGCGCACCGCTGGAGCTCTATCACAAGCCTGCCAATACCTTCGTTGCCGGCTTTATCGGCAATCCGAAGATGAACTTCCTGCCGGTCACCTGCAAAGGCGTCAGCGATGCGGGCGTCGAAGTCGACTACAAGGGGCAAAAGGCGGTCATTCCCGTCGCCCCGCAAGGCAGCCTCGTCGGCCGAACGCTGACGCTCGGGGTCCGTCCGGAACACATTGTGCTGGGTGCCGGAGACTTGAGCCTCACCGTTACGCCGACCGTCATCGAGCGCCTCGGCGCCCACACGGTCGCCTATGCGGCGGTTGGCGGAGAGGGCGAGAATTTCTGCGCCATGTTGCCGGGAACGGCAGCCATCCGGCCCGAAGAGACGGTGCAGACCGGCATTCGGGCTGCCGATTGTCACCTCTTCGACGAGGCTGGTCTTGCGCTCGAGCGCCGGGTCGAACTGACCGACATCGACATGGGCGTTCTCGATCCGGCGGCGGCCTGATCAAAACCTTCTGACAATGAAATGGACCGCTGTCTTTGGCGAGACAGCGGTCCATTCTTTTTTGAGTATTGTGTTCCTCGTGCCGGGGAGACGCGGTGCCGCACGCCAGGGGCGGGTCAGGCCGCGCCCTTCTCGGTTCCGTGCGGATTGGCGACCTTCGGCCAGATGGTCTTCGGTGCCCGCTTGTAGTCGGTCTTTGCCGGATTGTTCGGGTAGGGTGTGCCGGCCGAGCAATAGAGGATCTCGGAGGCGATCTTCGAGAACGAGGCGTAGAAGTGATTGGTCGACTTGATCACCAGGATCTTCTTTTCAGTCGGCTCGATGCCCATCACCGAAAACAGGCTTGGATCGAAGCTCTGCGCGCGCGTCGAGTTGAGGATGACGTCGATGCCGTTGAAATGGATATGCGCTGCGTCGCCGAATGGAGCAAAACTTTCGCCGAAACGCATCTCGGCGTCGCGCACCAGCTTGACCACCTTGACCGTGCCGTCGACCGGATTGCCGGTGCCGGGTGCCGACTTGGCGCCGAAGCGCAAGGGGATTTCCGCACCTTCGCCGGCCGCCATGCAGATCTGCACCGCCATCGGGTCCCAGATCGTGCCGACGGCAACGTCGGTTGCGCCGCGTGCCAGCAGTTCTTCGAGCAGAACCGTCGCATCGCCGGCCGTGCCGCCGCCCGGATTGTCCCAGACATCGGCGATCACCACAGGGCCTTTCGGCGCGGCGAGCGCCTCGGAGACCGCCTGCTTCTCATCGATCTGCGGCATGATGAAGGTGCCGCGGTGGGAGAAGAGTTCGAGGCCCAATTCCCGCGCGAGGCTTGCGCCCTTCTCGGGCTTGCCGTTGGTGACGGCGAGCAGCTTGGTTCCCATCTCCGGAACGTCGCCGGCCATGAAGCCGTGGATGACCGAGAGCGACAGAACGTCCGCGTCTTCATTTTCAATGCGCACGAGTTTGTCGACGAAGGAGCGCATCGGATCGCGGGAGGTCGGGTAGACGTCGATCATCCGACAATCGAAGATCGACATGACGGGTGTTACCCGGCCCTCGAGCGTATCGACCACAATCCGCCAGAGATCCTCGGCGCGATCGACGAAGTCGGTGTGCGGGAACTCCTTGAAGTAGACGAAAAAGTTCGACGCTGCGGCGCGCTTAGCCGTCAGGTGACTGTGCGGGTCGAGTTCGGCGCAGACGAGAATGTCGGGCCCGACGATCTCGCGCACCTGCGCAAGCAGATCTCCTTCGGGGTCCTCGTAGCCGTCGGCAACCATCGCGCCATGCAGTCCGAGCACCACCGCATCGACAGGCATGGCTGCGCGCAATTGATCCAGGATTTCGTCGCGCAGGTCTTCATAGGTCTGGCGGTTGACGAGGCCGGCCGGATCGGCCCAGGTCGCCGTACCCTCGATCAGCTCCCAGCCCTTCTCGGCGCAGACGCGCCGGCCGACCGTGATCGGCGCGGTACAGAGCGTCGGCGTCTCCGGATGTTTGCCCGGTGGTGCATAGAGCGAAGCCTCAAAGGCCCGGCGGTCGATGCAGATCGGAGAGAACGTGTTGGTTTCGGTTGCGAGCGCCGCTGTGAAGATCCGCAATGCCGTTGCCTCTTTTTATGCGTCGCGCTTAAGCCGGGCCCATCGGGTTCGGCAGGTAGCCAGTGAAGCCGGCGATCTTCCAGCGACCCTCATGCAGCCGGCAATAGTAGACCGTCTGCCATTTCAGGATGTCGACGCTGCCGTCCATCTTCTTGAGGCTACCGTCGAACTTCTTGCGCGCCAGCGCCTGGTCGCCGTTGATTTCGATGTCCTCGAGCGTTGTCGTCGTGAAGATCGCGGTGCGAGGATCTTCGGCGAAGCTCTGCGTCGCGAAGTCTTTTGCCTGGCGCAGCCACTCGTCGCGATAGGCGCCAAGCGACGGGAAGGTCAGTCGCCAATTGTCCGGGTTCTGTTCGCGGCGACCGTCGATGCCGATGAACCCATCCTCGACGAAATCGCCGGCAACCATCGACCAATCGGCAGCCAGAAAGGCGGTGATATCTCGAGAGACGAGCATCTCCCAGATGGAATGGCGTGCGGTATCGGAGGAAGGGAATGGATTGAGAAAAGGATCCCGCATGTTCGCGCCCTAGATTGAAATTCTTTTCATGAATGGTGTTTTTCGCTGGCCAAATTCCGCTTTCTATGGTCACTTGTCAACGATCGAAGAAAATAATTTGCACGAAGGCGGACATGATCATCAAGAGATACGGTGCGGAGCAAGTCGGTGCCGGTGGTAAGCCCTTGCCCTTCGCGCGCGCGGTCGAGGCGGACGGCTGGCTCTATGTTTCCGGTCAGGTCGCCATGGAGAACGGCGAGATCATCGAGGGCGGGATCATCCCGCAGACCCACAAGACGATCGCCAATCTTCTGGCCATTCTCACCGAAGCCGGCTACGGTCCCGAACATGTGGTTCGTTGTGGCGTCTGGCTCGACGATCCCAGGGATTTCTGGACATTCAACAAGATCTACCAGGAGTATTTCGGTGCGCATCCGCCGGCGCGGGCCTGCGTCCAGTCGTCGATGATGGTCGATTGCAAGGTCGAGATCGACTGCGTCGCCTACAAGCCGAAGGAAGGTTGATCGGATAAAGGTAAGCTCAGCCGATGGATATCTTCGCGACACTGCAGGAAGAAAAAGGGCGGCTCTCCCAGTCGGAAAACCGCATCGCCGATATTCTCCTGAACGACTTCGAGTTCGCGGTAAACGCTTCCATCATCGAGCTCGCGAGCAAGGCCGATGTTTCACCGCCGACTGTCACCCGCTTCTGTCGCCGGCTCGGCTGTGACAGCTTCTCCGATTTCAAGGTGCAGCTCGCGCGCACGGCCTATATCGGCATGCGCTACCTGAAGCCGGAGCCGAAGAGCCGCGAAGCCGGCGACGTCGCCCAGGACATCATCACCAAGTCTCAGAATGCGCTGTTCCTGTTGCACCGTTCGCTGGACCTTGCGGCAATCGAGCAGGCGGTCGAGCGGATTGCCGCAGCGGAGATGATTTACGCCTTCGGCTCGGGCGGCAATTCCTCGATGATCGCCGGCGAACTGCAGAACCGGCTGTTTCGTTATGGCCTGCGCATCACCTCCAGCTCCGACCACAGCATGCAGCTGATGATGACGGCAGCGGCGCGGCCGACGGACGTGCTGATCGGCTCGTCCTTTTCCGGTCGCAACGCCGAACTCGTTCGAGCCTTTACGTTGGCGCGCGAACTGAAGGTGCCGACCATCGCACTGACACAGAGCGGCAGCCCGGTCGCGGCAGCTGCCAGCATCACCGTTCCGGTCGATCTGCCCGAGGGCAACAACATCTACCGTCCCACTTCCACCCGCATCGCCTATCTGGCGCTGCTCGATATCCTCTCCAGTCTCGTTGCCTATCGGGTTCAACCCCAGGCGACGACTACACTTCGGCGCATCAAGCAGCAGCTGGTGACACACCGCGACGGTGACGACCGCCAGCTTCTCGGAGACTGACGTGCCACGAAAGGTCAGCGCATGACGCAATCCCTCGCGATCGTAACCGGCGCTGCCGGCGATATCGGCCGCGCTATCGCGCGCAAGCTTTCCGAAGATCACGACGTGATCCTGCTGGTCGACATCGATGCGGAGGCGGCAGAACGCGCGGCGGGCGCCCTCGGCGACGACAAGCGCTTTGTTGCGGCTGCCTGCGATGTGACGGACGAGGCTAGCGTTGCAGCAATGGCGGCGAGTGCGGCGGACCGGGGCACGGTGCGCACGCTGGTCAACAATGCCGGTGCCGCCCGTGCCGTCAGCCTGCACGATACGACGCCAGAAATCTGGCGCATGGACAATGCGTTGAACCTCGAGGCGGCCTTCCTCTGCTTTCGCGCCGTTGAGGACATGCTGAAGCAGAGCCGCGGATCGGTGATCAATATTGCCTCCGTCAACGGCATGAACGTCTTTGGCCATCCGGCCTATAGCGCCGCCAAGGCTGGTCTCTTGCATCTGACCCGATTGATCGCGGTCGAATATGGCAAGTTTGGTATTCGTTCGAATGCCGTGGCCCCTGGCACGGTGCGCACCCAGGCCTGGGAGGCACGCGCTGCCGCGAACCCTGATGTCTTCGAGGAGGCGCGGCGCTGGTATCCGCTGCAACGCATCGTCAATCCCGACGATGTCGCCAACGCCGTGCATTTCCTGGCGGGGCCAATGGCGGCGGCCATATCGGGCGTCTGCCTGCCTGTCGACTGCGGCCTGACCGCGGGGCAGGCGGAACTGGCGCGCACGTTCTCACAATCAAGCCATTACTGACATAAGCATTCGGAGGAAGAGCATGCACCCGGATTCCTATCGTCTCGAGGCGTCGTGGCAGCCGGACGCTGGGCCGTTCGGGCGGTTCACGTTCACGCTGTTCAATTTCTCCGGAAAACCGCTCTCCGGTTTCAAGATCGTCTATACGTCGCTGACCCGCGTCATCGATCCCAAGGCCTGCGACAATGCCGTGTTCCTCAGGCGCAACGCCAATTTTCATGAATTCGCACCGCCCGAAGGCCTGACGATCGAGAGCGGCGCGAGTTGGACCTTTACCGTCAGTGGTCTGCATCGCAAGGCGCGCCATTGCACCGACGGTGCAAAATCCGCCTATCTGACGCTTGGCGACGGCCGGCATGTTCCGGTCGCGGTCTCCGATCTGCTTCTCGAAAACGCCACCAGCGAACCGCCGCCGGTGCGGTTGCCGGAAGGCAAACTCGATCAACCCTATGCGCTGCAGCCTTGGCCCATGGCGCTCGACCTTCGCCCTGCGGACGGTTTCCCTGTCGTCCTCTATCCGGTCGGCGGCTCCGCTGGCGAGGATGTCACAGCGATTGACACCGTGCTGGCGATGTTCCGGCGGCTGTTTCCGGCGGCGCATGCCCCCTTCAGTCTCGCTGCTTCCAAGCAGGGGCGTGCGATTGCCTTTGCCGCTGATGCCACCCTTGGTGCGGAAGCCTATCGCCTGGAGTTTTCCGGAGCCGAGATCAAGCTGAGCTATGGCGGCAGCGCCGGCCGACAATATGGCCTGACGAGCCTTGCGCAACTGCTCGACGGTGCGCGCAATCATCCGTCCAAGTTCCGGTTCCCGGCGAGCGGTACAATTTCCGATGCGCCACGCTACAGCTGGCGCGGTTGCCATCTCGATGTCTCGCGCCAGTTCTACCCGACATCGGATGTGGCGCGACTGATCGATATCCTCGCCTGGTTCAAGCTCAACGTCTTCCATTGGCACCTGACGGATGACGAGGCTTGGCGGCTGGAGATCAAGGCCTATCCCGAGTTGACGACGCTTGGCGTTCTGCGCGGCCCGGACGAGCCGCTCTTGCCGCAACTCGGCAATGGTGCGGAGCCGGTTGGTGGCTTCTACAGCCAGGCGGACGTGAAGGCGATCGTCGCCCAGGCGACCGCACTTCATGTCGACGTCGTGCCGGAGATCGACATCCCCGGCCACAGCACCGCGACGCTCGTCGCGTTGCCTGATCTTGCCGATGGCCAGGAGGCGCCGGAGAGCTATCATTCGGTTCAGGGTTATCCCAACAACGCGCTGAACCCCGCAGTTGCCTTCACCTATGAATTTCTCGAGAAGGTTCTCGACGAGATGGTTGAGCTCTTCCCGAGCAAATACCTCCATATCGGCGGCGACGAGGTGGCAAACGGCTCGTGGCTCGCATCGCCGCTTGCCAGGAAGCTGATGGAACAGGAAGGCATTTCGGGGACTTTCGCGCTGCAATCCTATTTCCTGAAGCGGGTGAAGACGATGCTGACGGCCCGCGGCCGCAAGCTTGCCGGCTGGAACGAGGTTGCGCATGGCGGCGGCGTTTCGGCCGAGGATACCTTGCTGATGGCCTGGGAACGACCGGAAGTCGGGATCGAACTGGCGCGCGAAGGCTACGACGTGGTCATGACCCCCGGTCAGGCCTATTATCTCGACATGGCGCAGGCCGATGCCTGGCAAGAGCCGGGCGCGAGCTGGGCCGGTACGGCGACGCCTGCGCATACATACGGCTATGAGGCAGAGGGGGAGTTTCCGGATGAGTTGAAACCGCGCCTTAGAGGCGTCCAGGCCTGCATCTGGAGTGAGCACTACCTCTCGCGCGGCTACTTCAACCGCCTTGTCTTCCCGCGACTTCCGGCGATTGCCGAGGCGGCCTGGACGCCGAAGGCGTCAAAGGACTGGCTGCGTTTCGCGGCCATCGCCCCGCTCAGCCCCAATCTCTAAGAGGAAAGCCCATGCGCATCGCCGTTGGTGGCATCCACACCGAATGCAGCACCTACTCGCCCGTATTGATGACGGAGGAGGACTTTCGGGTGCTGCGGGGGCAAACGCTACTCGACGCCGACTACTTCAGCTTCATGAAAGCCGAGGGCGTCGAGCACTTGCCGCTGCTGCACGCGCGGGCCGTGCCTGGCGGCCCGGTTTCGCGAGCGACATACGACGCCTTCAAGACGGAGTTCCTGACATTGCTTCGTGCGGCCCTGCCGATCGATGGGCTCTATCTCGCCATGCATGGCGCGATCAAGGTCGATGGCATGGATGATGCCGAGGGCGACTGGATTTCGTCGGCCCGCGCCGTCGTCGGCCCTGATTGCCCGATTGCCGCAAGCTACGACCTGCATGGCAATGTCAGCAAAAGGATTATCGACCAGCTCGACATCTTTGCTGCCTATCGTACCGCGCCGCATATCGACACGCCGGAAACCATGACGCGCGCGTGGTCAATGCTCGTATCCGCACTGCGCAACGGGACGCGCCCGGGTGTTGCCTGGGCGCCGGTCCCGGTGCTTCTGCCTGGAGAATCCACCTCGACGGAGGACGAACCGGCCAAGTCGCTCTATGCACAGTTGCCCGAGATCGATCAGCGGCCGGGGATCCTCGACGCCAATCTGATGATTGGCTACGTCTGGGCGGACGAGCCGCGGGCGACGGCCTGCGCCGTCGTGACCGGCACCGACAAGGTTGCCGCCAAGCGGGCGGCGGAAGAGATCGCTGCCGGCTATTGGGCAGAGCGCCGCAACTTCCGCTTCGGTCCGGTCACGGGACCGCTCGACGAGATGCTGGATGTTGCCGAGCGGGCGACGACCACACCCATCATTCTTGCGGACTCCGGCGACAACCCGACCGGCGGCGGCGTCGGCGACCGGGCCGATGTGCTGAAGGCACTGCTTGCCCGCGGCTGGCGGGGTGCGCTGATCGCCGGTATCACCGATGCTCCGGCAGTCGAGACCTGTTTTGCAGCCGGCGTCGGGCACACGCTGATGCTGAAGATCGGCGGCAGCCTCGATCCGGCAAGCCCTCGTGCGGAGATGCTGGTCGATGTCGTCAGGCTGGATGATCCGGGCCCGGAACGGGAGCGGCAGGCGGTGGTGCGCGTCGGCGCGATCGACATCGTCATCGCCGCGCGGCGCAGGCCCTATCACAACATTGAGGATTTCCACCGTCTGGGTCTCGACCCGCAGACGGTGCGGCTGCTGGTGGTCAAGTCGGGCTATCTCTCTCCCGAACTGGCGCCGATCGCCAATCCCAACCTGATGGCCCTGACTGAAGGTGTCGTCAACCAGGACATTCCGGGTCTCGCCAGCCTGCGCCGTCACCGCCCGAGCTATCCCTTCGATCAGGACTTTGCCTTCGAACCGGTTGCCCGCCTGTCGGCACGCTGGTCTAACGGCGGCTGACACGACGCAATCTGATCCTATGCCCGCCTGACCCTCAGGCGGGTTTCCTGTTCCTCAATATCCTCCACTTTGTGGACGCCTTCCGTCATGACCTCGACCATCCTTAGCGCCATGCGCACGCCGGCCATGCGGATCAGCATGCTGGCAATCTTCCTGTTCGGCTTTGCCGGCGCTGCCACCTCGCCCTATCAGTCGGTTGTCGGCATCAACGAGCTCGGCTTGAGCGACGCCGTCTATTCGCTGCTGATCCTGCTTGCCTCCACGGTCAATGTCATCGTCAGCGTCTCGATCGGCATCCTGGCGGATCGCGTTGGCAATTACCGGCTGCTGATGTCGACGGCGATCCTGTTCGGCGTCGTCGGTTACGGCATCGTCTATCTGCTGCCATATCAGGCCAGCTTCATCGTCAGCGTCCTGGTTTTTTTGCCGATCTACGGTGCGCTTTACACTTTGCTCTTTGCCAATGTTCGCAGCATCGCCCGGCGGATGAGCGGCCATGATGCGGCGTCGCTGACGACGGGCGCGCGCGCAGCCATCTCGGTGTCCTGGGTTCTGGTGCCTGGACTGGTCGGCTTCGCGCTGGCGGGCGGAGAAAGCATGCTGCCGGCCTATCTGCTCGCCTGCCTCGGCTGCCTCGCCAATCTGCTGATTGTCTACTTTCGATTGCCCAATGAAGGCGGGGTCGACGCTTCGCTCGGCAAGCGTCTTTCCTACTGGACGTCGTTCCGGGAGATCCTGGCGCCGGGCATTTTCTTCAGGGTGATTGCGGTTGCGACCATCACCTCGACGCTGCACGTCAACGCTGCCGTGCTGCCCTTGATCATGACCGACGAGGTCGGCGGCAGCGTCACCGATATCGGCATCATCGTCGGCATCGTCGCCTTCCTCGAAGTTGTCTTCATCTTCGTCTGGGCACGCATCCAGTTGAGCCTGGTCCCGTTCAAGGCGCTGGCGCTGGGGACGGCCATTTACATCGGCTACATGGTGCTACTCGGGTTCTCCGACGCCACTTGGCAGATCTACGCGCTGACGCTGATCAGCGCCTTTGGTGCTGCTGCCTTGATCACCATTCCGATCAGCTATCTTCAGGATCTGATCGCCGACAGGCCGGGGCTCGGGAGTTCGCTGATCGCTGTCAACCTTTTCCTGAGCGGCGCACTTTGCGCCGGGCTGTTTGCGCTCGGCACCCGGATCAGCGACTATTCCGGCACGGCACTGCTCGGCGGTGTCGGGGGATTTGCCGGCCTGGTGCTGCTGCTGGCGCTCGATGGCGATAGAACAGGGAAGAGAACGATCCATCGCTAAGTGGGCTAGTCCCAGGGCTCATCGACAAAACTGCAGGTGAATTTTGTTTGGTTGTCCTGGAGACATCGCTTCTTTTGGTCGACGAGGATCATGATCCTTGCGATGAAGCGTGAGAAATCGGCTTTGCTGGAGTTGAAGGTTGTGATCCCCAACGCGTGGGCCTGGGCCTGAGCCACGCAGGTCACCAACTCCTGATCGGGGACATCACTGTTTGCAACGACGACGGCTCTGTCAAACCGCCCTTCCGCGGAATAGTTCACGGCGGAAGCGCAGTTTGCTGCACCAGTGGCTGCACTATCGTTCAGTAGCCTCTGATAGTAGGGGTCGAAGCCAAAATCTTCGATTTTGCTGACGTCGACCCGGCCATTCTGGACCGCATCTTTTCTAAATATGACGCCGATGGTGTTCCGTCCGAGGCCCGGTTGGGCTCGAACCTCAAGTCCGGCAGTGATGGCGAGCATTTGAATCGTTGAGAAGACCACGTCCCTCTTCTTGGTCTCCCCTTGGCTCATTCCTACGCCGATAAACTCCGGGAAGGCGGTGAAATGTCGCTCTCCGTTGCGAACAGGGCCGAGAAAGCTCACGTTCTGGGCGACTGAAGACGAAGCAACAAAAACGCTCGTGAGAAGGCCCGCGGCAAACATAAGATGTCTAATGGTTCTTCTCCTGTTTCTGCCCGACACGCGAAGCCTCCTCACAAGGGGCCAGCGCTCGCATAACCGGACGAGATCTGTCGCAACGCATCGCCAGCAATGCGTCTCGATTTTTCTATCATTGCGATCAATAGCTGCAAGGCGCTGAGGCGAGGAAGACGCCGTCCTGGTGCGGGTCTCATCAAAAAGTGATTGGGGCGCCTTTCGGCGCCCCAATCAGTATGTCCGTTGAGTATGTCAGTCGCGGGCGTATCAGTTGCCGAGAATGCCCGGCAGGCGCAGGCCCTTATCCTTGGCGCAGTCGAGCGCGATGTCGTAGCCCGCGTCGGCGTGGCGCATGACGCCGGTCGCCGGGTCGTTCCAGAGCACGCGCTCCAGGCGCTTGGCCGCATCCTCGGTACCGTCAGCGCAGATGACGACGCCCGAATGCTGCGAGAAGCCCATGCCGACGCCGCCGCCATGGTGCAGCGACACCCAGGTGGCGCCAGATGCGGTGTTGAGCAGCGCGTTCAAGAGCGGCCAGTCGGAAACGGCGTCCGAGCCGTCCTTCATCGCTTCGGTCTCGCGGTTCGGTGAGGCAACGGAGCCCGAGTCGAGATGGTCACGGCCGATGACGACGGGGGCCTTCAGCTCGCCGTTCTTGACCATCTCGTTGAAGGCGAGGCCGAGGCGGTGGCGGTCACCGAGACCAACCCAGCAGATGCGGGCCGGCAGGCCCTGGAAGGCGATGCGCTCGCGGGCCATGTCCAGCCAGTTGTGCAGGTGCTTGTTGTCGGGCAGCAGTTCCTTGACCTTGGCGTCGGTCTTGTAGATGTCTTCCGGATCGCCTGACAGAGCCGCCCAGCGGAACGGGCCGACGCCGCGGCAGAAGAGCGGACGGATGTAGGCCGGAACAAAGCCCGGGAAGGCGAAGGCGTTTTCGAGGCCTTCTTCCTTGGCCATCTGGCGGATGTTGTTGCCGTAGTCGAAGGTCGGGATGCCCATGTCCTGGAAGGCGATCATCGCTTCGACATGGTCGCGCATCGAGGCGCGGGCGGCCTTCTCGACAGCCTTCGGATCGCTGACGCGCTTTTCCTTCCACTGGCCCATCGTCCAGCCCTTCGGCAGGTAGCCGTTGACCGGGTCGTGCGCGGAGGTCTGGTCGGTGACCATGTCGGGGCGGATGCCGCGGCGGACCATTTCCGGCAGGATTTCGGCGGTGTTGCCGAGCAGGCCGACGGACTTGGCTTCGCCGTTCTTGGTCCAGCGGGCAATCATCGCCATCGCCTCGTCCAGCGTCTCGGCCTTTTCGTCGAGGTAGCGGGTGCGCAGGCGGAAGTCGATCGAGTCCGGGTTGCATTCGACCGCAAGGCACGAAGCGCCGGCCATGACGGCTGCGAGCGGCTGGGCGCCGCCCATGCCACCGAGGCCGCCGGTCAGAACCCATTTTCCCTTAAGATTGTCGCCATAATGCTGGCGGCCGGCCTCGACGAAGGTTTCGTAGGTGCCCTGAACGATGCCCTGGGTGCCGATATAGATCCACGAGCCGGCGGTCATCTGGCCGTACATGGCGAGACCCTTCTTATCCAGCTCGTTGAAGTGATCCCAGGTCGCCCAGTGCGGCACGAGGTTGGAGTTGGCGATGAGGACGCGCGGCGCGTCCTTGTGCGTCCGGAAGACGCCGACCGGCTTGCCGGACTGTACCATCAGTGTTTCGTCGTCGTTCAGGTCCTTGAGCGTCTCGACGATCTTGTCGAAATCGGCCCAGGTGCGCGCCGCGCGGCCGATGCCGCCATAGACCACCAGTTCGTGCGGGTTTTCCGCCACGTTCGGGTCGAGGTTGTTCATCAGCATACGCAACGGCGCTTCGGTCAGCCAGCTCTTGGCGTTGAGCGTCGTGCCCTGGGGCGCGCGCACGTCGCGAATGTTGTGGCGCGGATTGTTGATAGTCATGCCTCGCTCCCTGTCTGTCTCTTGAGGTCAAATGCGATGGTTTCGATGCGGTTCAGAATGGCTTTCAGCGGCTGGCGCAGCAGCGCGGTGCGGGCCGCGTCGAGCGCGAACGGTGGTTCTTCTGCTGCAAGATGGGTGGACTGCGCCAACTCCATCTGGATTGCGTGCACGCCGGTTTCGGGGCGCCCGTAGCGGCGCGTGGTCCAGCCACCCTTGAAGCGGCCGTTGAGGATGCTGGTGTAACCCTTTGCAGCAGCTGCAATATCGACCGTCCCTTTCTCGATTTCTGGCGCGCAGGTCTTGCCCATGTCCGTGCCGATGTTGAAGTCCGGCAGCTTGCCTTCGAAGAGGAACGGGATGTGCGAGCGGATCGAGTGGCAGTCATAGAGCACGGCAATGCCGTGGATCGCCTTGACGCGTTCGATCTCGGCGGCAAGCGCTGCGTGATAGGGCGCATGAAACGTCCGGAGACGTTCGGCGATATCGGCCTCCGTTGGCGCTTCTCCGTCCTTCCAGATTGGTTTGCCGTCGAAATCAGTCTCCGGGATCAGGCCGGTCGTGTTCTGGCCGGGATAAAGGCTCGCGCCCTCAGGGTCGCGATTGGCGTCGATCACATAGCGGTGGAAGGTGGCGCGGACGACGGTCACCTCGGGCAGCAGCCCGTCATAGAGCTGATGGATATGCCAGTCGGTATCGGCGAGGATCCGGCCGTTGTCGTTGAGCCGATCCCAGACCGCACCTGGCACATCCGTACCCGTATGCGGAAAGCCGAGGATAACCGGGGAGTTTCCCCTTTTGACTTCAAAGACCGCCATCTTAAGACTCCAGGCCTGGCAGGATGCCAGCGGAGACGGCAGCGTTCAGGCGACCCGATGCAATGAGGTCGCCGGCCGCCTTGAGGTCGTTGGCCATGTAGCGGTCTTCCTCGATGGTTGGCGAGACGGTGCGCAGGGCGGCGGCCGCCTTCTGCAGTTCCGGGCTCGTTTGCAGTGGCGCGCGGAATTCGACGCCTTGAACCGCGGTCAGTGCTTCGATGCCGACGATCGAGAAGAGGTTCTCCGTCATCAACAGCAGGCGACGGGCGCCATGGCAGGCCATCGAAACGTGGTCTTCCTGGTTGGCCGATGTTGGCGTCGAGTCGACCGAAGCCGGGTGAGACAGCTGCTTGTTCTCAGACATCAGGGCGGCGGAGGTGACCTCGGCGATCATCAGGCCGGAGTTGAGGCCGGGCTTCTTGGCCAGAAACGCCGGCAGACCATAGGAGAGAGCCGGGTCGACGAGCAGAGCGATGCGACGTTGCGAGATCGCGCCGATTTCGCAGACGGCAAGGGCGATCTGGTCAGCGGCAAAGGCAACCGGCTCGGCGTGGAAGTTGCCGCCGGAGACGACGGAGTTGTCCGAGAGCACCAACGGATTGTCGGTAACGGCGTTGGCTTCGATCTCGAGCGTGCGGGCGACCGAACGCAGGATGTCGAGGCAGGCGCCATCGACCTGCGGCTGGCAGCGGATGCAGTAGGGATCCTGCACGCGCTCGTCGCCTTCGATGTGGCTTTCGCGGATCGCGGAGCCGGCAAGCAGTGCACGCAGGGCAGCGGCCGTATCGATCTGGCCGCGATGGCCGCGCAGCGTATGGATATCGGGGTGGAACGGGGCCGAAGATCCCATGGCTGCATCGGTCGACATCGCGCCGGTGATGAGGGCGGCTTGAGCGGCGCGATGAGCGCGGAAGAGGCCGGCAAGGGCCAGCGCCGTCGAGGTCTGGGTGCCGTTGATCAGCGCCAGACCCTCCTTGGCGGCCAGCACGACCGGGGTCAGGCCGGCGGCGGCAAGCGCCTTGTCACCAGGCATGCGGCGCCCCTCGAAGAAGGCTTCGCCGTGACCCATCATGACGGCAGCCATATGCGCGAGCGGCGCGAGGTCGCCGGAGGCGCCGACCGAGCCCTTTTCCGGGATGACGGGGATGACGCCCTTTTCGAGCATGGATTCGATCAGCCGAACCAGTTCAAGGCGGACGCCGGAGGCGCCGCGGCCGAGCGAAACAAGCTTCAACGACAGGATCAGGCGCACGATGTTTTCGGCAAGCGGCTCGCCGACGCCGCAGCAGTGCGACAGGATCAGATTGCGTTGCAGCGTTGCGACGTCCGCGCTGTCGATCTTGATCGAGGCCAGCTTTCCGAAACCGGTGTTGATGCCATAGACTGGGGCGTTGCCGGCAACGATCTCGGCAATTCGCCCGGCAGCCTTTCGGATTCCGGCGTCAAACGACGGGTCGAGCCGGGCCGGCTCGCCGGTCCAGTAGATGGTTTCGAGGTCGCGAAGGGGCACGGAGCCCGGATGTAGAATGATGGTCATTGACCGATCCTTTGCCCTCTGAAGATGCGTTCATGAAGCGGATTGAAGCCGATCCGGTAGACGAGCTCGGCCGGGTCCTCGATGTTCCAGATCGCAAGGTCGGCCGACTTGCCGACCTCGATCGTGCCGGTTTCGGCGATGAGGCCAAGCGCACGGGCGGCTTCGCGCGTGGCGCCGGCAATGCATTCGGCAACCGTCAGCCGGAAGAATGTCGCCGACATGTTCATGGTGAGAAGCAGCGAGGTCAGCGGCGAGGTGCCGGGATTGCAGTCGGTGGCGATCGCGATCCGAGCGCCGGCATCCCGCAGGGCCTGCACCGGCGGAAGCTGTTCTTCGCGAAGAGCGTAGAAGGCGCCAGGCAGAAGCACTGCAACCGTACCCGACTTGGCAAGGGCCGCGGCACCATCTGCATCGAGATATTCGAGATGATCGGCCGAGAGCGCGCCATAGGACGCGGCGAGCTTGGCGCCGCCGAGATTGGAGAGCTGCTCCGCATGAAGCTTCACCGGCAGGCCGAGCGCCTTGGCACGGTCGAAGACACGGGCAATCTCGGCCGTCGAGAAGGCGATCCCTTCGCAAAAGCCGTCGACCGCATCGACCAATCCCTCGGAGTGGGCGGCGTCTAGGCCGGGCAGCACCACGTCGGTGATGTAGTCGCCGTTGCGGCCCTTGTAGTCGGCGGGCGTCGCATGTGCGGCGAGGTAACTCGTCACGATCCGCACTGGACGCAATGTTTCGAGCTTGCGGGCGGCGCGCAGCATGTTGAGCTCGGCCGTCACGTTCAGGCCGTAGCCGGATTTGATTTCGACCGTTGAGACGCCTTCGGAAAGCAGCGTGTCGAGCCGCGGCAGGGCGCGTTCGACGAGGTCGTCGACGGTGAGCGCATTGGTCGCCTTCACGGACGAGACGATGCCGCCGCCGGCGCGCGCGATCTCTTCGTAAGTGGCGCCTTCAAGCCGCATCTGGAATTCGCGGGCGCGGTTGCCGCCATGCACAAGGTGCGTGTGGCAATCAATGAGGGCGGGGGTCATGACGCGCTGCTTGCCGTCGAATGCTTCCATGCTGCGCGAGAGGTCGGTCGGAAGTTCGCGCTCCGGCCCCGCATAAGCGATGCGACCATCGACAACCGCGACAGCTGCGTTCTCGACGAGGCCCAGACCTTCCGTGCCCTCGCTCAGCGTTGCGAGGCGCAGGTTGCGCCAGATGCCGGATGTCGGCTGTCGAGTCGTCAGTTGGGTCATGATGTCGCCTCCAGTGGATATAATGTATATACATATTAATCTTCGCCACAAGAGGAAATTTAAGAGATCTGCGGAAAAGGAAAGGTGCGGCGCGGCGACAGAAGGATGTCGATTTCTGCGGTGATGTCTGAGCCGACTTCGTCAGATGATTGAATTTCAAGGATATTGAGATTGAAGCAGAATCGAAAAACCCCGAAACGTGCCCGTTTCGGGGTTTTTCAGTCGGCTCCATTTGGAGGCGCCAAATCGAGTGGAGGCGGCCTCCGGACTGACGAAAGCCGTCCCCGGCCGCCCAGACCGCAAGCCGCTAAGCCGCGTGATCCGCCTTCACGCGCAGGCGTTCCACAAGGTCGACGAAGCGGTTGCCGGCAATCTCAAGCCGGCCGCTGTTGTCAATGACGATGACACCCGGGCCGGTCGTCACGTCGGGTGCTTGACGGCTGAGGCGTCGCAGGACGTCTTCCTCGCTCTCCCGACCGCGTTCGGCGAGCCGTTTGGCGAGCACCGGCGTTTCGGCGGTGACAACGACGACGGTGATTTCACCAAAGGCCTCCCGGAACGCCGGAAGCGCACCGCGGCTGCCATTGACGATCGCCGTCATGCCGTTCCTGACGTTCTGCAGCACCGCGGAAGGGATGCCGTATTTCAGCCCGTGTGCATCCCACGAAACGGCGAAGGCGCCGTCCCGCTGCATATCCAGGAATTCGCATTCCGAGACGCTTTCATGCACTTCGCCGCCGGCGTCCGACGGACGGGTGATAACGCGTCGCACCAGGTGCACGTCACGACAATCGGTAAAGTGCCGCGCGGCAAAGCCCATGACGCTGTCCTTGCCGGCGCCGCTCGGCCCGACGACGACGACGAGCGCGCCGCCCTGCTGTTCGCTCGCGCTCATGCGACACGCCGTCCTTCGCGCCAGACGGAGCGCACGACCGGAATGCCTGCCTGGCGGTGTACGCGGGCAATATCGGCGCGCAGGCCAACCGCAACGCGGCCGCGGTCGTCAAGTCCGACAGTGCGTGCCGGCGTCGCCGTCACCATGGCGATCGCCTTCGGCAGATCGATCGCCTCGACCTCATCGGCAAGGACGAAAGGCGCGTGGATCAGGCTGAAGGGCACGTAGTCCGACGACAACACGTCGAGGACACCGCGCTCCGCGAGGTCGCGGGCGGCGATGTTGCCCGAATGCGACTTGCCGCGCACGATGTTCGGCGCGCCCATGAGCACGCTCAAGCCGGCGCGGTGCGATGCCTCGGCGGCCTCGAAGCTTGTCGGGAACTCGGCAAGCTTGATGCCGAAGCCGATCGATTCCTCGACATGATCGACCGTGGCGTCATCGTGGCTGGCAATGGTGATGCCGCGGGCGGCGCAGGCCTCGGCGAGTGCTGTGCGGTGCGGGCCGGCATATTTCGCCGAGAGTGCCTGCTGGCGCTCGACGAAGCGGGCAAACTCCGCGTCCGAAAGACCGCGCTTGGATTTGTAGTAGAGCGTGTACTGGTCCATCGTCTGGAACTGGCGCTGGCCCGGAGCATGGTCCATCAGCGAGACCAGCTTGACCTGCGGGTCGTCACGGAAGTCCTCGTAGTGGTCGAGCACGTCGGAAGTCGAGACTTCGCAGCGCAGGTGGATCAGGTGGTCGGCGCGCAGGCGGCCTTCTTCCTTCGCCTGTGCCAGGGCATCGGCCATGCTGCGCATCTCGCCCTTCTGGAAACCGCCATCCTCGTCGGAGCCGAGGCGCAGGCAGTCGAATACGGTGGTGATGCCCGAGGTGACGACCTGCGCATCATGCGCCTGGATTGCCGCGATCTTCAGCCAGCGCACGCCCGGGCGAGGCGAATAGTGCGCTTCCAGGTGGTCGGTGTGTAGTTCGATGAGGCCAGGGATCAGATAGTCACCTTCGAAATCCTCGCCGGTGGCGACGGTGCCCTCGGAGATATCGGCAATCTTGCCGTCGCGGATCAGCACCGAACCGTCGAGGATACTGTCCTCCAGGACGATACGGGCGTTGGTCAAAACCTGTTCTTTGCTCATCTCATGCAATCTTTCGTTGGGTGTCGCTGCCGAGTGGCAGCAGGGAGCGGACAGTAAAGGGGGCGCCGCGCTCCGGTTCGACGAAGAGCGCGACTGACGTAACGTGAAGCGGCTTGCCGATGTGGTCGGCAAAGGTGGTTTCGAGCGCCGAGCGCATGACGCCGCTCGTCTCGGCGGGGACCGGTCCGGTCAAAGTCAGATGGAACTGAAACTCTTCGAAGACATAGGGATAGCCCCATTCCCTCAGGTAACGCCTTTGGCGTTCGGGGAGGCTCTCTGGTCTGCGCCGGGCGAAGTCCGCCTCTGACAGCGGTGCGCGAAACGGGTCGAAGCGATGAACGGCATCTTCAGCCAGATCCTGCAGGTCGGCCGAGGGCGCTGATGGCACCAGCGCGAAGAACGGACCGAGTTGATGCAGCACGATCTCAGGGATTTCGAAGGGGTCGAGATCGGCGGTGAAGCACTCGAAGATCGAGAGAAGCTCGTCTTCGTCGCGGCCGTCGGCAAGCTCGAACGGAGCCTTCAGCGTGCCGTGGAAACCATAACGCCGCGGATCGGCCGTCAGTGTGCGCTGCGTCGCTTCGTCGATCCCGGCGATCGCCGGAGGAGCAAGGTGCTCGCCGGTAAAGGCGTCACGGCCGAGCCAACGGGACGCGGCCTGCGACAGCCGGTCGTCCGCCGGCGGCGCGAAGTAGATTGCATAACGCACGGTCTTCACTTTCTTGTAGCGACCGGCCCGCCGGGGTGGCGGGTCGATTGTTTGCGGGATGCGATGCGCAGCTAGCCGATTTCCATGACAACATCATGATGGCGGGCACGCAATTCACGCCTCTGGGTCAATGAGCCTTGCGGCCGATCAGTCGCGAACGGCACGCGTTCGAGATGCTGTCGAAAATAAAGACAACCAGCAAGATGAGAAGCACCATGTAGGCGACATTTTCCCAGTCGGAATTGGTGCGCATTGCTTCCCAGAGCTTCAGGCCGATACCGCCGGCGCCGACGGCGCCGATGATCGTCGCCGAGCGGGTGTTCGATTCCCAGAAGTAGAGCGCCTGGCTGGCAAAGACCGGTAGCACCTGCGGCAGGACGCCGAAACGCTGCACGGCGAGCGGTGCAGCGCCAACCGACTTGACGCCTTCGCGCTGCTTGTCGTCGATGTTCTCCAGTGCTTCGGAATAGAGCTTCCCGAGCGTGCCGGTATCGGTGAAGAAGATCGCCGAAATACCGGCGAGCGGTCCGGGGCCGAAGGCGCGAGTAAAGAACAGCGCCCAGATGAACATATCGACCGACCGCAGGAAGTCGAAGAAGCGCTTGACCAACTGGTTGGTGAGGAAGCTCGGTGTGATGTTGCGCGCCGCAAGGAAGCAGAGCGGGAAGGCAATCAGCGACGCAAACAGCGTGCCGACGAAGGCCATGACCACCGTTTGCAGCAGCTTGGTCCAGACGTCGAGATGCTGCCATTCGGCGTTGTAAAGGATGTTGTTCCAGGCAAGCGACAGGTTCGAGCGCGCCGGATCGATGCGTTCGCCCGAGACAATCAGCGAAGCGACGTCGCCATAGCTCTTGCCGAAGAAGGGCGAGTTGGTGTCGAAGAGGAAATTCGCCCAGCCGAAGAAGCGGTTGCGCACCGAAACCTCGTCGCCCTCGACTTCCGCCCAGCCGGTTGCGCCGAAGGCGAGGGTGATCTTTTCGCCGGGACGTTTCTGTGTCGCCCAAACGGGGAGCTTGCCCTCCGGCATGACCGTGTCGCCGCCATCGACGGCCATGACGAGTGTTTCGCTGCCGTGGGTCGCCTTGACCAGGCCATCGGCGATTTCGATCTTCGTGCCGCGGTCATAGGTTACGACCACACGCGTCAACACGTCTTCCGTCCGCGTTTCGACGCGATTCTCAGCTTCGGCCGCTGCGCTGCCGCCAAGGGCGGAACCGGGGGCCATGAAGCTGAAGGACGAGCTTGCCTGCGGTTTGGCCGCCTGCGTGGTCGAAGCGGGGATTTCCACCTGCCGTGTCACCGTTTGCTTGTCGAGTTCCACCCAGTCCGGGTTGGGATTGCGACCGAGTGGCGAATTGCGCTGGTAGTCGAGCGTCATCGTCCTGTCGGGCGCGATGTGGATCTCGGGGCGCACCTCGTAGGAGACCCAATCGGCGAGATAGGTCCCGGCAATGCCCCAATTGGCATTGCCGAGCACATGGCCGATCGAGAAGAACCACCAGCTGAAGACGAGATAGACGAGGAGGCCGCCGCCAATCATGGCCGTGCGCACCCGCTTGGAGGCGGAGGACTGCAGAAGCTGCGGGTGGCGGCTCGCAATCGCGTCCATTTCCAAGGGGCTCAAACGTGTCGTAACGGTCATGGCGCGCACCTACTGGGCAAGCTGGAAGGCCTGTTCGCCAACAAGGCGACGGCGCAGCCAGGCGGAAAACTGGTCGACGGCAAAGATCGTCGTGAAGAGCAGGATGACGATGGCAAGGGTCTTGGCCTGATGGCCCTGGCCGATCGAAAGGCGCAGCAATTCGCCGATACCGCCGCCGCCGACTGCACCGATGATGGTCGACGCGCGTACGTTGATCTCGAGGCGCAGCAGGAAGTAGCTGGTGAAGTTCGGCAGCACCTGCGGCACCATGCCGAACCAGACGCGCTCGATCCAGTTGCCGCCGGCAGCCCTAAGGCCCTCATCCGGCTTCATGTCGGCGTTCTCAACCACCTCGTAGAACAGCTTGCCAAGCGCGCCGATCGTGTGGATCGAGACCGCGGCGATCGCCGGGATTGGGCCGAGCGACAGAATGGCGAGGAAGAAGCCGGCGATCACCACCTCCGGAAAGGCGCGCAGGATCTCCATGAGACGGCGGACCGTGCCGCGCACCCATGGGTTGGGCATCATGTTGCGTGCAGCCAGGAAGCAGAACAGAAAGCCGAAGACGCTGCCGATGACGGTGGAGAAGATCGCGATGTTCACGGTCTCCAGCATCTTGTGCACGTATTCGGGGATGTAGAGGCTTTCGGTCAGGTAGAGCCGACCCTCCGGGTAATTGTACTTGAAACTGCCGTCGTCATAGGGAGAAGGCAGGTCGAACATGGCGCGAAAGATTTCCATGCCGTCGCGCGGTGCGAGGTCTCCGACGAAATCGAAGAAATGCGGCAGCCGGTCGAAGAACTTGCCGGCGTTGGAATCGTTGGCGAACCAGAGCGAGCCGGAAAGTGCAAGGAACAGGACGCCGAAGCCGAGCCAGGAATAGAGCCGGCGGCGGGAGTTGAGTTCCTGCCAATGGCGCTCGACGAGCGCACCATTGTCGCTGAGGTGCCGCGGGAGCATGGAAGTTGCCATGTATGTTCCGGCTTGGGCCGGCCTCTGGGAAGGGGCGAAAGGCACCCGTTCAAACGATGAAACGCTGGCCGTTTGGGCGGCCAGCGTTCCCGGGTAAAGCGATCAATCAGCCGCCGATCGTTGCCTTGCGGGCGTCGATGATCGGCTTGTAGAAGTCGGAGTTGACTTCGGTGTAGCCGGTAAAGTCACCGCCCTGGATGGCCGAGAAGCAAGCGGCGTCGGTCTTCGGCAGATCCACCATGAACTGCTTGAACTTCGCCTTCATGTCGTCATTCATCGAGGTGCGCACGACGATCGGGCCGTTCGGGATCAGCGGCGACTTCCAGAGCTCGACGAGGTCGTTCATGTCGAGGATGCCCTTGTCGACCATCTTCTTCAGGTTGCCCGAAGTGTAGCCGTCCTTGAATTCGCCGACGCCCGAACCGAAGGTCGTGCCGGCATCAAACGTGCCCTTGACGACTTCGAGCACGAGGTTTTCGTGACCGCCGCCAAAGCCGGTTTCACTGAAGAATTCCTTGACCGGGGCGCCGATTGCTTCCGGCAGGGTGACAAGCGGGACGAGGTAGCCCGAGGTCGAGTCCGGATCGGCGAAGCCGAGCTTCTTGCCCTTCAGGTCTTCGATCTTGGTGATGCCCGAATCCTTGCGGGCAACCATGATCGAGTGGTAGCCGGTCGAACCGTCGGTCTGGACGGTCGTCAGGATCGGCTCGACGGCGTCAGCCTTGGCGAGGTAGATCTTGGCATAGCCGGAAGCGCCGAGTTCGGCGTAGTCGAGCGTGCCGCCGAGCAGGCCCTGGATAACGCCGTCATAGTCGGCGGCCGGGAACAGCGAGACCTTCTCGACGCCGATAGCTGCCGGCAGCTTGTCGACGAGGCACTGGAAGTTCCGCAGACGGTCGGCTTCGTTTTCGCCGCCGAGGATGCCGATGCGGAATTCCTTGAGGTCTTCAGCCTGGGCGTGGCCGATAAGGGCGAGGAGCGCGACGGCGCCCAGAAGAGCTTTCTTCAGCATAAGGTTCTCCCGTGTGTCCGGCTCAGCCGGATCCTATTCGGTTTCAAAGAGGTGCCCTTGACGCGGGCTTTCGATCGTGGCGGGCGTCAGATGCCGGCCAGTGCCAGCGGCTTGAGGCCGGCTGATGCCTTTTCTTCCTGCGGCTGAGGCGCGGGAATGTTGATGCTGGTGGAGGTCATCGATTCCTCAATGCTCGTATCGGCGCCGTAGATCTCGGCAACGGCTGCGGCCGTGAGATCTTTCGGCTGGCCGTCGAAGACGACACGGCCATGCGCCATGCCGATGATGCGTTCGCAATAGTTGCGCGCCGTATCGAGCGTGTGCAGGTTGGTGATGACGGTGATGCCGTCGCGCTCGTTGATGTCGCGCAGCGCGTCCATGACGATCTTGGCGTTGAGCGGGTCGAGCGACGCGATCGGCTCGTCGGCAAGCAGAACCTTCGGCTGCTGCATCAGCGCCCGGGCGATTGCGACGCGTTGCTGCTGGCCACCCGAAAGGGTGCCGGCCGGCTGAAGTGCCGTCTGCTCGATGCCGAGGCGCTCAAGCGCGCCGATCGCCATGATGCGTTCTTCGCGGGTGAACATATTGAGGATGCTCAAGACCGTCGAGCGGTGATTGAGGCGACCGAGCAGCACATTGGTCAGCACGTCGAGACGCGGTACCAGATTGAACTGCTGGAAGATCATCGCGCAGTCACGCTGCCATGTGCGCAGTGCAGCGCCGCGAAGCGACGAAACCTCACTGCCGTCGAAGATGATCGAGCCCGAGGACAGATCAACGAGACGGTTGATCATGCGCAGGAGCGTTGACTTGCCGGCGCCCGAACGGCCGATAACGCCGACCATCTGGCCCTGGGGGATCTCGAAGGTAACCGAACTCACGGCTGTCTTCTTGCCGAACTGGCGGGTTACATTCTTCAACTGAAACATTTCTAGCAGGTCCTCTTGCGGGGAGACCGGTCATCGGTATGACACCTGCCATATCGGCGCTTCATGAAAGCGAAATGTCAGTTTGTTGTAAGTTCTGTTACAGTTCACAGCCGCGCGGCTTCGGTTAACCAAATGTGAACGGTTCGGCGCATCGACGTGCGGAGCAGCCGGAGAGCGGGGGGAGGCAGCCCCGAAAACTCGGATGCCCGGAGTTGCGGCCCAAGCAATCTGGCGAGGCGAGACTGCCGCGCTTGCTAGGCCGCCGGCCCAGGTTCCAACGTGGCTCCGGGGACGTAGAGCGCGATGGGGCGGATCTCGTAGACCGCCGTCGGATTGCTGCGGCGCAGTTCGCGTGCTGCGGCGATTGCCGCCTCGATCGTCGGAAAATCCACGACGTAGAGCCCGAGGAGGTGCTCCTTGGTTTCGGCGAAGGGACCATCTGTGACAATACCTTCGCCTGGGCCCCGAAGGGTCACGGCGCCCTCGGCAGGGCCAAGCCGCGCCGCCGGGCCAAAGTTCTTCTGCTGCACGAAGCGATCGTGAACCTCAAGAAGGTCAGACATCAGTGCGGCGTCCTCCTCCTCACTCCAGGATTCAACGACACCTGCGGCGTGATAGGCCAAGATCGCGTAATACATGAACCGTCCTCCCGGACGTATTCGTGTCAGGTTTTGCCGATTGCTTCAATCCGCTTGCGTGTGGCACTGATCGCAGGCAATCGGCTCAGCCCCCAGCGACTGTCTGCCCCGTCTGCCTGAGCTGCAAGCGTGTCAGGTCTCCAAGCGGGCAGGGATGAATTTCGCCGGGTCGAGCCCGAATGCGTGAAAGCCCTCCGGCGCGGGTGCTCCGATCAAGAGACTTGCGGCGAGTGCTCCAAGCGCCGGTGAGGTAAGGATGCCGTAGCCGCCCTGGCCGGCGAGCCAGAAGAAATCGGGACGCTCTCGGGCAAAGCCGATGGCCGGCAGCTTGTCGGGCGAAAAGCTGCGCAGGCCGGCCCAGCTCTTGAAGACACGACGCACCGGCACGGTCGTTGCTTCCTCGATGTAGTGGGCGGCCCAGGCGACGTCGATTTCTTCGGGCTGCACGTCGGTCGGTTCGCATGGCGTCGCGTCGGCTGGCGAGGAAAGCAGCCGTCCGCCCTCGGGCTTCATGTAGAAGTCCTCGTCGATCTCGTTGATTTCCGGCAGCGTCAGCGCATCGATCCCTTCGGGAAGATCAACGGTGATCGCGGTCCGCCGGTGCGGAACGATGCCGATCGGGGGTACGCCGAAGCGTTCGGCAACTGGATCGGCCCAGCCGCCGGCGGCGTTGACGATGATCTTCGCACGGACATCGCCGCCGCTGGTTGCCAGCACCCAGCGATCGCCATCGCGACGCGGGGCGAGCACGTCGCTGCGCTCGATGATCGCTGCGCCGTGGCGCCGCGCGCCGCGAACGTAGCCCTGCAGCAGGTTCTCGACCTCGATGTCCCAGAACTGCGGGTCGTAGTAGGCCGCGGCCACATAGTCGCGCCGCAGGATAGGCACGCGCGCAATCGCCTCGTCGACAGTCAGCCGCTCCAGGTCGGGGTTGGCGCGGCTCTCCTCGGCGAAAACCTCCTCAAAACGCGCGATCTTTTCGGTGTTGGCGATCATCACGCCGCCCCGCTGCTTCAGCAGTGCGACGTCAGAGAAACCCTCCGGCGGCTTGTCGAAGAAACTCTTGGAGATCGCCGCCAGCGCGCAGACTTCCGGTGCGTTGTAGCGCAGCACGAATTCGGCGGCCGAGCGCCCGGTGCTGTGATAGCCGAGCCCATCTTCCCGCTCGATGACGACGACAGAGCGGTGAGGCGCGAGGAAATAGGCAAGCGACAGGCCGGCGATACCACCGCCAATGATTGCCACATCGTATTCGCGCATGTCCTGCCTCCATCTGCTGTCGGCCGGACCATAGGCAAGTGCCCATCCATGTTCAAATTTATAGCGGGAAATGCGGCTATCAATTCCGCTGATGGTCTGGGGGATCGAAGCAATGGTCCAGCGGCTCAGTATCGGCGACATGGGACAGAAAGGCCGCCTCGGCCGGATTGAGGATCGCGTTCGGGTTGGAGATCCGGAAGACATCCGTCGTCGGCAGGTCGCTATAGGGCGGCAGCTGCCAGAGTCTGCCTTCGGCCACGGCCGGGGCCGCGAGATGATCCGGTAACATGCCGATACCCACGTTCGACGCGATCAGCCGCATCACCTCCTCGACATTGCAGGAGACGGCGCGGACCTGCTGGCCGAAGGAGCCGACGGCGCGCACGGCGGTGACCGAATTCATGTGTTGTCCGCCCAGCACGTCGGCGATGAAGGCGATGTAGGGGTTGCCCCTCAGATCGTTGAAGTCGACGCCCTTGTTGCCGAACAGCGGATGTTCGCGGCCGCAATAGAGCGCGTAACGCTCGCGCACATGAAAGCGCTTGGTGAGCCAGTCGGGAATGTTGCCATCGCAAAGGCCGATCGTCGCAACGTTGCGTTCGACCGCGCTCAGCACATCGACCGTCGTCGCGACGGTCACCGACAGCGTCACTTTCGGATGCAGGCGGAAGAAGCTCTCGAGCTTTCTGTCCCAGGCCGGGTTGTGGGCGTGGCTGACGGAATGGATGTTGAGGTGGCCGGTGACTTCTTCGCCGGCGGTTTCGAGCACGTTCGGCAGCCGGATGACGGCGGCGAAAATGTCACGGCATTGGGCATGCAGGCGGGCGCCGGCATCCGTCAGGTTGAAGCGCCCGGGGCGACGGTCGATGAGTTTCTGGCCGACCGTCTGCTCCAGCCGCTTCAGCGCCATGCTGACGGCCGGTTGCTGCAAGAGCAGCCGGTTCGCAGCTGCAGTGATGCTGCCTTCCTCGACGAGTACCACGAAGGTGCGCAGCAGGTTCCAGTCGAGATTGTGGGCGAAGCGTTCGAGGCGATCGTTGGCCATGGGTTCTGCTTGTGTCTCTTCGGCTAGCCGGTCCACGTCTGCGCGGCCGGTGATCGAAACCGTCGGAATTTGTCGTCATATTTCAGCGGTTTTGCAACAGGAGGTGCCGCGAAGAGGCCCGTGGTCCATTCCCTGGACGCATGAGGCGGTGCCTCAATTTCGTTTGAAACGCCATGCACCCCTTGCGATAACACGAAGCGGAAAAATCCGATGGGAGAGAAACATGGCCGGCAAGACGCAATTTCAATGGGATGATCCGTTCCTCCTCGACGATCAGCTGACCGAGGACGAGCGCATGATCCGCGACACCGCGCGGGCCTATGCACAGGAGCGGCTGCAGCCGCGTGTCATCGCCGCCTATCGCGAAGAATCGACCGATCCGCAAATCTTCCGTGAAATGGGCGAGCTTGGTTTGCTCGGCGTCACTGTTTCGGAAACCTATGGCGGCGTCGGCGCTTCCTACGTCGCCTACGGCCTCGTTGCCCGCGAAGTGGAGCGCGTCGATTCGGGCTATCGCTCGATGATGAGTGTGCAGTCGTCGCTGGTGATCTATCCGATCTACGCCTATGGCTCGGAGGAGCAGAAGCGGAAGTACCTGCCGAAGCTGATCAGCGGCGAATGGATCGGCTGCTTCGGCCTTACCGAACCGGACGCCGGTTCGGATCCGGCCGGCATGAAGACCCGCGCGATCAAGACCGAGAGCGGCTACCGACTCGTCGGCTCGAAGATGTGGATCTCCAACGCGCCGCTCGCCGATGTCTTCGTCGTCTGGGCGAAGTCGGAAGCCCATGGCGGCGCCATTCGCGGCTTCGTTCTCGAAAAGGGCATGAAGGGCCTTTCCGCCCCGAAGATCGCCGGCAAGCTGTCGCTGCGCGCCTCGATCACCGGCGAAATCGTCATGAACAATGTCGAGGTCGGCGAAGACGCTCTTCTGCCGAATGTCGAAGGCCTCAAGGGTCCGTTCGGTTGCCTCAACCGCGCCCGCTACGGCATCTCCTGGGGGGCGCTCGGCGCTGCCGAATTCTGCTGGCATGCCGCGCGTCAGTACGGTCTTGACCGCAAGCAGTTCAACCGTCCGCTCGCCCAGACGCAGCTCTTCCAGAAGAAGCTCGCCGACATGCAGACGGAGATCACGCTCGGCCTGCAGGGCTCGCTGCGCGTCGGCCGGTTGATGGACGAGGGTCGCATGGCGCCTGAGATGATCTCGATCGTAAAGCGTAACAATTGCGGCAAGGCGCTCGATATCGCCCGCATGGCCCGCGACATGCACGGCGGCAACGGCATCTCCGAGGAATACCAGGTGATGCGCCACATGGTGAACCTCGAGACCGTCAACACCTATGAGGGCACGCATGATGTCCACGCGCTGATCCTCGGTCGCGCCCAGACCGGCCTTCAGGCCTTCTTCTGAGCGGTGCCGTCATGGAAGCGCCGCTGAAGGGTATTCGTGTCCTGGAACTGGCCCGCATTCTCGCGGGTCCCTGGATCGGCCAGACGCTGGCCGATCTCGGAGCCGACGTCATCAAGGTCGAAAGCCCGGCGGGAGACGACACCCGCACCTGGGGCCCGCCCTTCGTTGCTGGCGAAGATGGCGAGAAGCTCGATGCTGCCTACTTCCACGCCTGCAATCGCGGCAAGCGCTCCGTCGTGCTCGACTTCACCACGGAGGAGGGCCAGGAGGCGGTGCGCCGCCTTGCCGCGCAGTCGGATGTGCTGCTCGAAAACTTCAAGGTCGGCGGGCTCGTCAAATACGGTCTCGACTACGAAAGCCTGAAGAGGGTCAATCCGCGGCTGATCTATTGCTCGGTCACCGGCTTCGGTCAGGACGGGCCTTACGCCCACCGCGCCGGTTACGACTACATCGTCCAGGGCATGAGTGGCATCATGGATCTGACCGGCGAGCCGGATCGTGAGCCACAGAAAATCGGCGTTGCCTTTGCCGATATCTTCACCGGCCTCTATGGCGTCATTGCCGTTCAGGCGGCGCTCGCCCAACGCGAACGCACGGGCAAGGGACAGCAGATCGACATGGCACTGCTCGACTGCATGACCGGAGTGCTCGCCAACCAGGCGCTGAACTTCCTGGTCTCCGGCAACGCGCCGCGACGTCTCGGCAATGCCCATCCGAACATCGCGCCCTATCAGGTCTTCCCGACCGCCGACGGCCATCTCATCGTCGCTGTTGGCAACGACCGGCAGTTCGTCAAGTTCTGCACGTTGCTCGATCGTCCGGATCTGGCGACTGACGCGCGTTATCTCACCAACGCATTGCGGGTGCAGAACAGGGACACGCTGACGCCTGAACTGACTGCCGAAACCGCAAAGATCGAACGCGACGCGTTGCTGAAACTGCTTGAAGACGCCGGTGTGCCCGGCGGGCCGATCAACTCGGTAGCCGACGTCTTTGCCGACCCGCAGATCGTGCATCGGCAGATGCGGGTAGACACACCACATTCGGGCGCATCCGTTGGTACGTCGCCGGGTGTCAGGACGCCGATCCGCTTTTCCGATGCCGAGTTGGCGCTGGACCGCGGCGTGCCACGGCTTGGCGAGCATACAGCCGAGGTGCTGGCGGAAATCGGGCTGCACACCCCGAAGGCCGGATAACGCAACGGGAAGCGCTGTGGCGCCAGTTAAGGCGCCGCGGAAGGAAATGAGAAGAACCCCTGGAAATCGAAAGAATTTCCAGGGGTTTTCATTTTAGTTTTTGAGCGCGCGGTCAAAGACGCGCGACAGCCGCTCGGCAAAGCCGCGCGGGTCCTGCGGCTTGTCGCCGTCGAGCACGCGCGCCTGGTCGAGCAGAAGCTGGACTGCATCTGCCCGGAAAGCCGTATCGCCGGCGGGGCAGGCAGCAATTGCGGTGATCAGCGCGTGGTTCGGGTTGATCTCGAGGATCGGCTTGGGCGCCTCGTCGAGGCGGCCAGCGCCCTGCAGCATCTTTTCAAGCTGGCGGTCGGGGCCGTGTTCGGGCGCCACCAGGCAGACGGCGCTTTCCGTCAGTCGCTCGGAGGTGCGGACATCCGACACGCTGGTACCCAGCGTCTCCTTGGCAAAGGCGACGAAGTCGATGACCAACTGGCTGGCTTTCGGTGCCTCTTCCTTGCTGCCTTCGGGCTTGGCGATATTGCCGAGATCGGCCGCACCTTGCGTGATCGACTTCCACGGCTTGCCATCGAAATCGGGAGCCGACGTTACCCAGAAGCTGTCAACCGGATCGGTCAGCAGCAGCACCTCGATGCCACGGGCGCGGAAACCTTCGAGCTGCGGCGAGGCCTTGAGCTGGGCGAGATTGTCCCCGGTCAGATAATAGATCGCGGGTTGGCCATCCTTCATGTCCTTGACGTAGTCGGCAAGGCTGCGCTGGCTCTCGTCTGAGGTGGTGGTGCGGAAGCGCGACAGCGCGACCAGTTGCTCGCGCCGCTCGTAGTCCTCGTAGATGCCTTCCTTCAGCACGCTGCCGAAGTTTTCCCAGACCTTGGTGAAGGTCTCCGGCTCACTTTCCGCGAGCTTGTCGATCGCCGTCAGCACGCGGTTGGTCACGCCCTTGCGGATGCTGGCGAGCAGTGGGCTTTCCTGGATCATCTCGCGCGAGACGTTGAGCGGTAGGTCCGAGGTGTCAACGAGGCCGCGCACGAAGCGCAGGTAGCGCGGCAGCAATTCCGCTTCGTCGGTGATGAATACGCGCTTGACGTAGAGCTTCATCCGGCCCTTGCGGTCCGGGTCGAAAAGATCGAACGGCTTCGAGCCGGGCACGAAGGCAAGGGCCGTATATTCATGCCGACCTTCGGCACGGAAATGAACCGTCAGGGCCGGGTCGTCATACTGGCCGGCAACACCGCGGTAGAAGTCCGCGTAATCTTCCTTGCTGATCTCGCTCTTCTGTTTGGTCCAGAGTGCTGTGCCGTCACCGACCTGAACCGGTTCCGCGCCGGGCTTTTCCAGAATAGAGATCGGTACCGGCACGTGGCCGGATTGGTCCTTGACGATGCGCTCGACCGTCCAGCGCGAGGTGTAGGTCTTGGCGTCCTCCATCAGATGCAGCGTTATGCGCGTGCCGCGGGCCGGAGCGTCCGTAAGATCGGCGGCAGCAACCGTGTAGCTGCCCTTGCCATCGGAGGACCAGAGCCAGGCATGCTCGGAACCGGCGCGGCGCGACACGACGTCCACTTTGTCTGCAACCATGAAGGCAGAATAGAAGCCGACGCCGAACTGACCAATGAGTTGTGCGCCTTCCTTGCCCTGTGCTGCCTCGATGCGCTCCATGAAGGCTCGCGTCCCGGAGCGGGCGATCGTCCCGAGCGCTTCCACGAGTTCGTCGCGGCTCATGCCGATGCCGTTGTCTTCGACGACAAGGCGGCTGTTGTCCTCGTCGAGCGTCAGGGTGATGCGGGGAGTGGGGTCGCCTGTAAGAAGTTCGGGCGAGACGATCGCCTCGTAACGCAGCTTCTCGCAGGCATCCGCGGCGTTCGAAATCAGTTCGCGGAGGAAGACGTTCTTGTCGGAGTAGACGGAGTGCACCATCAAATGGAGCAGTCGCGCCACATCGGCTTCGAAGACATGTTTCTCTACGGACATTTCGGTTTCGCTCATTGCCTTGGCATCTCCTTTGGGTTTCGCCCCAATTGGCAAGCGGCGTCCAGAATTTCAAGGGCCGTCTTGCGTGGTACCCGTTTCTGTATGATGCTGCAGGTGCGAAGACGGCCGAATGTCGGCCAAACCCTTCTTTCTTGCGTACCGGGCGAGATATTCATGTTGGCGACAAATCGCCGTAACACGCGAGTGCTATGCTCCTGCGGCCTGGGCCGAGGCAAGCGTCTCGGACCAGCACTATCGGATACATATTGCGGTTCTACCGCGTGGCTTCTTTGACACATGTCAAAGCTCGGGCCCTTGTGTTGCAGTAATTGCTGACAGCTACGGGACCAGCTTTTCATCGCACGAGGAGTGGACATCATGCCCAAGCAATCCACGATGCCGACGTTCGCCGATGCCTTTTCCTATTCGCTCGATGCCTGGCAGCGGTCTGTGCTGTTTCTCGACGTCATGCGCGAGCGCGGTGCGCAATACGAGGAGCACAGGGCAAAAACCGCTCCGAATGTGCTGAACTTCGAGACTGAACTCGTCAGCGACGGACGCACCTTCGCCCGGCCGGTGAACTATGCGCTGGTGCGAATCTTGCCAGCCGACGGGGTCGAGATCGATCCGTCAAAGCGCCCCTTCGTCGTTGTCGATCCGCGTGCCGGTCACGGCCCCGGCATCGGCGGCTTCAAGGCTGACAGCGAAATCGGCGTGGCGATGAAGGCAGGACATCCGTGCTACTTCATCGGCTTTCTCCCTGATCCGGTTCCCGGCCAGACCATCGAGGATATCGCCCGCGCCGAAGCGGCCTTCCTCGAAACGGTCATCGCCCGCCATCCACGAGCGGAAGGCAAGCCTTGCGTGATCGGCAATTGCCAGGCGGGCTGGGCGGTTATGATCGTCGCATCCCTTCGGCCGGAACTTTTCGGCCCGATCATCATTGCCGGGGCGCCGCTTTCCTATTGGGCTGGCGTCAAGGGGCAGAACCCGATGCGCTATTCCGGCGGGCTTCTCGGTGGCAGCTGGCTGACCGCACTCACCGGCGATCTCGGCGCCGGCGTCTTCGACGGTGCATGGCTGGTTCAGAACTTCGAGAACCAGAACCCTGCCAACACGCTGTGGACCAAACAATACAATCTCTATTCGAAGATCGACACCGAGGCAGGCCGTTATCTCGGTTTTGAACGCTGGTGGGGCGGCCATGTCACGCTCAATGCCGAGGAGATGCAGTTCATCGTTGATGAACTCTTCGTCGGCAACAAGCTGGCAGCCGGCGAAATCCGGACCTCCGACGGAACTGCCATCGATCTACGCAATATCCGCTCGCCAATCGTCGTGTTCTGCTCGAAGGGTGACAACATCACCCCGCCGCAGCAGGCGCTCGACTGGATCCTCGATCTCTACGACAGCGTCGATGAGATCCGCGCCTATGGCCAGACGATCGTCTACACCGTGCACGAGACTGTTGGGCATCTCGGCATCTTCGTGTCCGCTGGCGTTGCGCGCAAGGAACACGACGAATTTGCATCCAACATCGAGCTGATCGACGTGCTGCCTCCGGGCCTCTACGAAGCCGTGCTGACGCCGGCAAACGATATCACCGAGGGCAGGGAGCTTATCGCCGGCGAATGGATAATGCGCTGCGAGGCGCGTACCCTTGACGATATCCGCGCCCTTGGCGGCAACGATATCGAAGACGAGCGCCGCTTCGCCACGGCGGCCAAGCTGTCGGAAATCAATTTGGCGCTTTATCGCACCTATCTGCAGCCGGCGGTGAACGCGATGGTGACACCGCCCGTCGCCGAGGCAATGCGCAACATGCATCCGTTGAGGCTGCAATACGCCCTGTTCGGCCCCGACAATCCGTTGATGGCCTGGACGGCGGCGCTGGCCGAGCAGGTGCGGGAAAACCGCGAACCAGCCGCGCCGGATAACCCGTTCTTGGCGTTGCAGGAGACCATGTCGCGCCAGATCGTCGACGGGCTGGAGGCTTGGCGACGGATGGCTGAGCACGTCTCGGAGCAGACGTTCCAGGCGGTTTACGGCGCTCCCATGCTGCAGGCCGCGCTCGGCATCGATGCGGATTCGAGCCGTCCGCCACGCAAGGCGGAAAAGAGCCTGTTGCACCAGGCGCTTGTCGAGGCCCGCATTTCTGAATTGAAGGCCAGGGTGGCCAACGGCGGCACCTGCGAAGGTCTGGCGAGAGCCTTGCTTTTTGTCGGCATGGCCCGAGGTGGTGTCGATGAGCGTGGTTTCGAAGCTGTTCGTCGGCTGCGGCGGGCACATACCGAGGCCAAGAAACTAAGCCTCGCCGAGTTTAAGACGCTGATGCGAGAGCAGTATTTCATGCTGTTGATCGACGAGGAAGCGACCCTTGCGGCACTGCCGAAGCTGTTGCCGGAGGCGATCGAGGACCGCCGTGCCGCCTTTACGGCCCTTCGAGAGGTTTTGGATGCGTCCGGCCCGCTGACGGGTCTTGCAGCCGAAAGGCTTCAGCGGGTGGCGGCGCTTTTCGGCCTCGACAGCGAACCGCCGGTCTCTATCTCGGCTGGCAAAGCCGAACGCAATCGCAAGGCATCCTGATCGAAGGAGGAGTTTCGACGTGTCCGAGGCAACCGCATCGCCCCTTGAACAGTCCAAATACGACCGCCTGATTGCGGCCGCGCGGGATGAAACGCCGGCCGTCACGATCGTGGTGCATCCTTGCGACGAGACATCGCTCCGCGGTGCGTTGGAAGCGGCCGAGATCGGCCTGATCGCGCCTGTTCTCGTCGGTCCGGAGGCGAAGATCCGTTCGGTCGCGAGTGAGCACGGCCTTAACCTCGGCGGGCGCGAGATCGTCGACGCGCCCCACAGCCATGCGGCGGCGGCCAAGGCCGTCGCGATGATCCGTGAGGGCAGGGGCGAACTCCTGATGAAAGGGAGCCTGCACACGGACGAACTGATGAAGGAAGTAGCGGCTTCCGCGACGGGCTTGAGAACAGATCGGCGCATCAGCCATGTCTTCATCATGGATGTGCCTGGCCATGCCGAGACGCTGTTCATCACCGATGCCGCCATCAACATCTTCCCCGACCTCGAAGCCAAGCGCGACATCGTACAGAATGCCATTGATCTCTGGGTGACAATCGGTCTTGGCGAACCGCGCGTTGCCATTCTTTCGGCCGTCGAGACCGTGACGACCAAGATCCCTTCGACGATCGAGGCGGCAGCACTTTGCAAGATGGCCGAACGTGGCCAGATTACCGGCGGCCTGCTCGATGGTCCGCTCGCCTTCGACAATGCGATCGACCCGGAAGCAGCGAGGATCAAAGGCATCGTCTCGCCGGTTGCCGGTCGCGGCCAGATCCTGGTGGTGCCTGACCTTGAGGCCGGCAACATGCTCGCTAAGAACCTGACTTTCCTGTCCCACGCGGATGCCGCCGGCATCGTGCTTGGTGCGCGGGTGCCGATCGTGTTGACGTCGCGGGCCGATTCCGTGCGCACGCGGCTCGCCTCCTGCGCCGTAGCCTCGCTCTATGCAGCGCGGCGACGGGCGGCACAGATAACGGCGGTGTGACCATGGATGCATTGCTCGTCGTCAATGCCGGCTCGTCGAGCCTGAAGTTCCAACTGTTCGGGATCACCGATGGCGGGCTCGGCCGTCAGATCAAGGGCCAGATCGGTGGCATCGGTACACGGCCTCGACTGCAAGCGAAGGGCACGGATGGCGCCGTGCTCGTGGACCGGAACTACGAGACCGACGATGTCCGCGATCTGCCAGCAGCCATCGCTGCGGCCCGAGACTGGCTGTTAACGCTCGAAGGCTTCACTCTCCGCGCCGTCGGGCACCGCGTGGTCCATGGCGGTCCCGACTATGCCGCGCCGGTGCTGATCAATGCTCAGGTGCTTGAGCGGTTGGCGAGCTACCAGGATCTCGCACCGCTGCACCAGCCCAACAACCTCGCGCCGATCCGCCAGGCCATGGCCATCAACCCGGATGTGCCGCAGGTCGCCTGCTTCGACACCGCCTTCCACCACGGTCACCCGGAAGAGGTGAACTGCTATGCCATGCCGCGCAGCTATTATGACGACGGCGTGCGGCGCTACGGCTTCCATGGCCTTTCCTACGAGTACATCGCGGAACGTCTGCGCGAAGTGGCGCCGAAGGTCGCCCAAGGCAGGGTCATCGTCGCTCATCTCGGCAGCGGTGCCTCGATGTGTGCCTTGAAGGATGGCCACAGCATCGAGACCACCATGGGCTTCACCGCACTTGACGGCCTGCCGATGGGGACGCGACCCGGCCAGCTTGATCCCGGTGTCGTGCTTTATCTCATTTTGCAGCGCGGCATGAATGCGCAGGCCGTCTCGGATCTGCTCTATCATGAGGCGGGGCTGAAAGGTCTGTCAGGCATCTCGAACGACATGCGCGACTTGCTCGCAAGCGACGACCCGCATGCGAAGCTCGCCATCGATCACTTCATCTATCGTTGTGGCCTCAATGCGGGGATGCTTGCCGCCGCGCTCGGTGGCGTCGATGCCTTCGTCTTCACCGCTGGCGTCGGAGAGAATTCCGCTCCGATCCGCGCCCGCATCGCTGCGGGCCTCGCCTGGCTGGGAGCAGAACTCGACACTGCCGCAAACGATGCGGCCGCCACGCTGATCTCGACGCCGGCAAGTCGCGTCGCGCTTTATGTCGTGCCGACGGACGAGGAATTGATGATCGCCCGCCATACGCTTGCACTTCTTAGAACCCGCCAAGCCTGACCCACCGGAGGCAGTCCATGTCCATACCCGCCGCAAAGGCAAAGCTTCTCGACGGCCGCAAGGGTCTTGTTGTCGGCATCGCCAACGATCGATCGATTGCCTGGGGCTGCGCCCGTGCGTTCCGTGCGTTCGGCGCAGAAGTTGCCGTCACCTACTTGAACGAGAAGGCGAAGCCCTACGTGGAGCCTTTGGCGCGCGAGCTCGAGGCACCCATCTTCCTGCCGCTCGACGTTGATGTTCCGGGCCAGATGGAGGCGGTGTTCGAAGAGATTGAACGGACCTGGGGCGAACTCGATTTCGTTGTTCACTCGATTGCCTTCTCACCGAAGGATACGCTCGGCGGGCGCGTGGTCGACGTGCCGCGCGAGGGTTTCCTCAAGACCATGGACATATCCTGCTGGTCCTTTATCCGCATGGCACATCTGGCCGAGCCGCTGATGAAAAATGGCGGCACGCTCTTTACCATGACCTATCACGGCTCGCAGGTGGTGGTGGAAAACTACAACATCATGGGCGTCGCCAAGGCGGCGCTCGAAAGTGCGGTGCGTTATCTCGCAGCCGAACTCGGCCCCAAGGGCATCCGCGTCCACGCCATTTCGCCGGGTGCACTTGCGACACGCGCCGCCTCCGGCATCCCCGAATTCGATGCTCTGCTCGAAAAGACCAAGGTCAAGTCACCGAGCCGTGAACTGATCGATATCGACGACGTCGGCGCCGCCACTGCTTTCCTCGCGCATGACGCTGCCCGGCTGATCACCGGGCAGGTGCTCTATGTCGACGGCGGCTACCACATCATCGATTGACGACCGCCGAGGGCGATCGTCAGATGTTGCCCATACAGAGGTACTTCATCTCGAGGTAGTCCTCGAGCCCGTGGCGGGAGCCTTCGCGGCCGATGCCCGATTGCTTGATGCCGCCGAAGGGGGCGGCTTCCGAGGACATGCGGCCGGTATTGATGCCGACCATGCCGTATTCGAGTGCCTCGGCCACGTGCCAGACGCGCTTCAGGTTTTCAGCGTAGAAATAGGCGGCGAGACCATAGATCGTGTCATTGGCTTCGGCGATCACCTGCTCTGCGGTCTCGAAACGGATGATCGGCGCGATCGGCCCGAAGGTTTCCTCCTGGGCGACCCGCATGTTGGTCGAAATGCCCGTCAGCACAGTCGGTTCGAAGAAAGTACCCGAAGTGCCGATCCTGTGGCCACCTGCGCGCACCTTCGCGCCCTTGGAAACGGCGTCGGCGACATGGGCCTCGATCTTTTCAATCGCGTGCTTGTCGATCATCGGGCCGATGGTGATGCCTGGCGAAAAGCCGTCGCCGACCGTGAGTTCGGCGACGCGCCTGACGAATTTTTCGGCAAAGGCGTCGTGGACTGCCGATTGCACATAGATGCGGTTGGCCGAGACGCAGGTCTGCCCGGCATTGCGGAACTTCGCCTGAATGGCACCATCCACCGCCTCGTCGACATCGGCGTCGTCAAAAACGATAAACGGTGCGTTACCGCCAAGCTCGAGGCTCACTTTCTTGATCTGGTCGGAGCATTGCCGCATCAGCAGACGCCCGACCTCGGTCGAACCGGTGAAACTGATCTTGCGCACCTTCGGATTGCTGCAGAGTTCACGGCCGATCGCGGCACCTTCGGACGCAAAGAGCAGGTTCAGCACGCCTTCCGGGAAGCCGGCCTTTTCTGCCAATACGAACATGGCTCCGGCAACAAGCGGGGTCTGTTCGGCGGGCTTCAGCACGATCGCGCAGCCGGCGGCAAGCGCCGGCGAGATCTTGCGGGCGACCATCGAGGCCGGGAAGTTCCACGGCGTGATCGTGCCAACGACGCCGACCGGCTGCTTAATGACGAGCATCCGACGGTCGTTGGCCGGCGCCGGGAAGGTCTCGCCGTAGATGCGCTTGGCCTCTTCCGCATACCACTCGACGTAGGCGGCTGCATGCAGCACTTCGCCCTTTGATTCTACAATTGGCTTGCCCATCTCCGCCGTCAGAATGGCGGCAAGATCGTCGGCATGCGCGACGATCAGGTCGTGCCAACGGCGCAGTACGGCGCTGCGGTCCTTGGCGGGCTTTGTCGCCCAGAGAACTTGCGCCTTCGCTGCGGCTTCGATTGCCGCGCGGGCTTCTTCGATGCCCATGTCCGGCAGGGTTGCCAGCAACTCGCCGGTTGAAGGATTGAAGACCTCGAAGGTCGCACCCGCCCACGCCCTTGCTGTCTTGGGGATTTCGTGGAGGGCGGCGAACAGCTCGGCAGCGCGCAAATGTTTGGTCAGGGCCGGGGTCAAAGTCATGGCGGGCATCCTCCGGCGGCGCCCGTCCGCATTCCCGGGAGGGGCCGCTTTCCTTGTTCTTGCGGGTGCCGGCCAGAGCCGCCACCCGATTCATTCAAAACGGGCGTTCGCACAAATCCGGAAAACCGGAACCGCACGATTTCAAAGACATAGCCCAGTTCGCTGCTTCAATGAAACAGCGAACTGAAGCGAATGTCACCCAGGCAGGCGTCAGCCGCGCGCCGCGAGGATCGAGGCCTCGAGAATGTCGAGCGCTTCGGCGAACACTTCGTCCTGGATGGTGATTGGTGCCAGAAAGCGGATGACGTTGCCGTGTACGCCGCAGGTCAAGAGGATCAGGCCCTTTTCCAGCGCGATCAGCCGCACCTTGTTGGCGAAGTCGGCGCTCGGCAGGTTGGTCTTCACGTCGTTGAACTCGACCGCGTTCATGAAACCCGGCCCGCGAATGTCGACGATCTCGGGCGCCTGTTCGCGAATCGCGGCCAGGCGCTGCTTCAGGCGGCCACCGAGTTGTTCGGCGCGTTCGCAAAGCTTCTCTTCGGCGATGACATCAAGCACGGCGTGCGCAGCGGCAATGCCGAGCGGGTTGCCACCATAGGTGCCGCCAAGGCCGCCCGGGGCAGGGGCATCCATGACCTCTGCACGGCCGGTGACGGCGGCAAGCGGGAAGCCGCCGGCGAGGCTCTTGGCCATGGTGGTGATGTCGGGCGCGACTTCGTGGTGATCCATGGCAAACATCTTGCCAGTACGGGCAAAGCCGGTCTGGACCTCGTCGGCGATCAGGAGGATGCCGTGCTGGTCGCAGATTTCGCGCAGCGCCTTCATGAACGCGGCCGGAGCCGGATAGAAGCCGCCTTCGCCCTGGACCGGTTCGAGGATAATGGCAGCAACGCGGCCCGGATCGACATCGGCGGCAAAAAGCTTCTTCAGTGCAGCGAGCGACTGTTCGGTCGTAATGCCGTGCAGGTCGATCGGGAAGGGGGCGTGGAAGACGTCGCCGGGCATTGCTCCGAAGCCGACCTTATAAGGGACCACCTTGCCGGTCAGCGCCATGCCCATGAAGGTGCGGCCGTGGAAACCGCCGGTAAAGGCGATGACCGCCTGGCGACCGGTGGAAGCGCGGGCGATCTTGACGGCATTTTCGACAGCCTCGGCACCGGTCGTCACGAAGATTGTCTTCTTGGCGAAATCGCCCGGCGTCAGAGCGTTGAGCCGCTCGGCGAGGTGCACGTAGGATTCGTAAGGGACCACCTGATGGCAGGTGTGGGTGAAGCGGTCGATCTGGGCCTTGACGGCTTCGATGACCTTGGGATGGCGATGACCGGTGTTGACGACCGCGATACCGGAGGCAAAGTCGATATAGCGATTGCCCTCCTTGTCCCAGATTTCCGAGTTTTCCGCGCGATCGGCGTAGATCTGGGTGGTCATGCCGACGCCACGGGAGATGGCGGCGTTCTTGCGGTCGGTGAGGGTGGTCATGGCGCGTTCCTGTTACTTCTGGAGTTAATATATTGCATTTTTTCTGCAAGTTTGTTCTGGAAGTGGTACACCTTTCACAGTCGATTGCAAATCAAATTTGGTGATCGAGACAACACGTCCGCTGATGCGGCGTTCTTGTCAGATCACAATGGCGGTGGCTAAGGTTGCAAACACGCTGATGCAGCACGGATTCGTGCCGCATCGATGGGCGGCAAAGGAAATTGGAATGGGCGCCGTGCGCTACAAGGTTGCCGAGGCGGCAAGGCTGGCGGGGGTCTCCGCTTCGACGTTGAGGCTATGGGAAACGCAAGGGCTGGTCGTGCCGGAGCGGTCGCCGACGGGGCACCGGCAATATACTGAGAGCGACCTTGCCCGACTGAAACGCATTGCCTGGTTTCGCGCCGAACGTGGCCTGAACCCGGCTGCGATCCGCGAGTCGCTGGAGGCGGAAGGACCCGCGGACGATCAGGCGGCTCCCAGCGTGGGAGATGGTGCCGACAATCAGGTCGGACGCAAGCTCCGCAGCCTGAGGCATGCCGCCGGCAAGACGCTTGAGCAGGTCGCCGGCGATATCGGCATCGCCGCATCTGTTCTCTCGACCCTGGAACGGACGTCACAGGGTGTCTCGGTTGCCGTCCTGCACAACATCGCGGAGCATTTCGGGACGACGGTCTCCAGCCTTTCAGGCGAGGAAGAGGCCGATGCCCGCGCCGTGGTGCGGGCAGGCGAGTGGCGGACATGGCCGCGCACGACGCCGGGTGTCACCGTGCAACTGCTTGCCGATGGCCGCAACCAGATGGATTGCCATCGTTTCGTGCTGGAGCCGGGTGCTTCGAGCGAAGGCGCCTACCGGCACGACGGCGAGGAGTTCGTCTACGTGCTGTCCGGGCGGGTCGAGTTCATCCTCGACAGCGATCAATTCTATGACCTCGGCGTCGGCGATTCCCTTTATTTCGAGAGCAAACGCCGCCACGCCTGGACCAACCGTCACGACGGCGAGACCGTGCTGCTCTGGGTCAACACGCCGCCGACATTCTAGTCTAGGACGCCGCGGCCGCTCGCCTGCCAACGATCGTAGCACTTTAAACGAAATCGGCGCGCGGCCCGCTCGGGGTCGCGCGCCGAATGGCGTTCGGGCTTAGCCACCGCCTCCCCTTGTCGAGGAGACAGGACGGAACCCTTATGATCAGGCGGCGGCGTAGCGCTTTGCCATTTCCGACAGACGAAGGGCGCGGATCTTCGATGCCTTGCCGGCGGTGCGGAAGGCTTCGAACCGCTCCTTGCAGACTTCGGTCATCAGCGCCGTTGCCGGCTTCAGGTAGTTGCGCGGGTCGAAGTTTTCCGGATTTTCGGCAAAGTTCTTGCGGATCGTGCCGGTCATGGCAAGGCGCAGGTCGGTGTCGATGTTGACCTTGCGCACACCGAGCGGGATGCCCTTCTGGATTTCGGAGACCGGAACGCCCCAGGTCGGCTTCATCTTGCCGCCATAGGTGTTGAAGAGGTCCTGCAGATCCTTCGGTACCGACGAGGAACCGTGCATGACGAGGTGCGTGTTCGGCAGCTTCTTGTTGATCTTGGCGATCGTTTCGATCGACAGGATGTCGCCATCCGGCTCGCGGGTGAACTTGTAGGCGCCGTGGCTGGTGCCGATCGCAACGGCAAGCGCATCGACGCCGGTCTTGGTGACGAAGTCGAGCGCCTGGTCCGGATCGGTCAGCAGTTCCTCGCGCGACAGCTTGCCTTCGAAGCCGTGGCCGTCTTCCTTGTCGCCAGCGCCGGTTTCGAGGTTGCCGAGGCAGCCGAGTTCGCCTTCGACCGAGACGCCGGCCGCGTGCGCAATCTTCACGACTTCGGCGGTGACGGCGACATTGTAGTCATAGCTCGCAACGGTCTTGCCGTCCTTCTCGAGCGAGCCGTCCATCATGACGGAGGTGAAGCCGTTGGTGATGGCCGAGATGCAGGTCGACGGCTGGTCGCCGTGGTCGAGGTGCAGACAGACGGGAATATGCGGATACTCTTCCGCAGCACCCAGGATCAGGTGACGCAGGAACGCGTCACCCGCATAGGAGCGGGCGCCACGGCTCGCCTGAAGGATCACCGGACTGTCGGTGGCATCGGCGGCGCGCATAACGGCCTGAATATATTCAAGATTGTTCACATTGAACGCCGGCAGCGCGTAGTCGTTCTCCGCCGCATGGTCGAGCAGTTGCCGCAATGTGATCAATGCCATTCGCTATTCTCCCTTGGTGCTTGGCGCAGCCTTCTCGGTGCGCCACAAAAACAATCCGGCTTGAGACGCCACATGGCATCATCGCAGGCAGGCGATGGCCGGTCTTCCGTGCGGCGTGACGGCACGCGCGAATTGGTCGCGCCCACCGAAGTCCGGCGCACAATAGTTCATCGAAGTGGTTTGACAACCGGGCAAAAGACAGGTTGCCAGAGGTCGAAAGTCGCTTCAATCGATTTTACTGTGGACTGGATGCAACACCCTTCCCGTGAACTGGTTTCACTTTCTGGTGGTGCCTCCCAAGCGAGGGGAGCAGCAATCACAAATACAATCTATAAGAGCAACGCGGCTGCTATACACTATGGGGCTGGGCGCCGTTGAGAAACAGTCTGTCGACAGGACGTGAACGCCTCGCAAGAAGATTGCGGCGAACGGCGTCTTTCTTTCCGCACATTACGTAAACTGCGGCTAAAATTCACAAACTTTGCATCGGGTGCGAATCGACGCCGATTCCCTTGGCACTTTGTCGATAAAAATTATCGACCTAAAACGTTGCAGGAGAATTCGCGAAAATGCCGAGCTTCCGTCATATGTCCGTCGCAAAGGCGACGAAAAGAATCGCAAACGAAATACAACCTATGGGATAGGTCGAATGCCGCTCTATAGATAAAGATGCAAACGGCCGCAGAATCCGCCTTGCCTTTGGGGGCGATTTGCACTTCTCTCCTGCGATCACAAACCCAAAACAAGGGGAAGGAGAGAAACAAAATGGCTTCATTCAAACTCAACCTGCGTGCTGCCGCGCTGATCGGCTCGCTGCTCATCGGAGCAAGCCCGGCACTCGCCGAAGCTGTCCTGCATCGCGGCAACGCAGGTGAGCCGCAGACGCTCGACCAGCACCACACTTCGATCAACATCGAAGCGTTCATCCTCAAGGACCTCTACGAAGGCCTGACGATCTATGACGCCTCGGCGAAGATCGTCCCGGGTGTCGCCGAAACTTGGGAGCTTTCTGACGACGGTACGGTCTACACCTTCAAGCTGCGTGCCGATGCGAAGTGGTCGGACGGTTCGCCGGTAACGGCTGAAGACTTCGTCTTCTCCTTCCGTCGCGTCGAAGATCCGAAGACCGCCGCCGGCTATGCCAACATTCTCTTCCCGATCAAGAATGCCGAGAAGGTCAACAAGGGCGAACTGCCGACGGACCAGCTTGGCATCAAGGCGATCGATGAAAAGACGGTCGAAATCACGCTCGAGCGTCCGACCCCGTTCTTCCTCGAACTGCTGGCGCACCAGACCGCACTTCCGGTCAGCAAGGCAAGCGTCGAAAAGAACGGCGCCGACTTCGTCAAGCCGGGCGTCATGGTCTCCAACGGCGCGTTCACCCTGTCCGCTCACGTTCCGAACGACAGCCTGACCGTCGTCAAGAACGCCAACTACTGGGATGCGGCCAACGTCAAGCTCGACAAGGTCATCTTCTACCCGATCGACGACCAGGCCGCCTCGGTTCGCCGTTTCGAAGCCAAGGAAATGGACCTCGTCTATAACTTCTCGGCTGACCAGATCGAGCGCCTGCGCACGTCCTACAGCGACCAGGTCCACGTGTCGCCGTCGCTTGCGACCTACTACTACGCCTTCGACACCCGTCAGGAGCCCTATAACGACGTTCGCGTCCGTCAGGCGCTCTCCATGGCTGTCGACCGCGACTTCCTCGCCAAGGAAATCTACGCCGGTTCGCAGCTCCCCGCCTACTCGATGGTTCCCCCGGGCATCGACAGCTATGGTGAGCCGTCCAAGGCCGAGTTCGGCACGCTCTCGCAGCTCGACCGCGAAGACAAGGCCATCGCCCTGATGAAGGAAGCCGGCTACGGTGAAGGTGGCAAGCCGCTCGATATTGAGCTGCGCTACAACACCAACCCGAACCACGAGCGTGTTGCAACCGCCGTCGCCGACATGTGGAAGAACACCTTCGGCGCCAAGGTGTCGCTGGTGAACCTCGATGTGTCCTCGCACTACGCCTACCTGCAGGAAGGCGGCAAGTTCAACGTTGCCCGCGCCGGCTGGCAGGCCGACTACGCGGACGCCGAGAACTTCCTGGCGCTCAGCGTCGGCTCCAACAAGACCTTCAACTACGGCCACTTCGAAAACGCCGAATTCGACGGCCTGATGAAGAAGTCCTACGACGAGCAGGATCCGGCAGCCCGCTCCAAGCTGATGCATGAAGCCGAAGCGCTTCTGATGAAGGAGCAGCCGATCGCTCCGCTGCTGACCCAGGCCGACCTTTGGCTGGTCGCCAGCCGCGTCAAGGGCTGGGAGGACAATGCTCCGAACGAGCACCTCAGCAAGTTCCTGAGCATCGCCGAATAACGAAAAGGAACGACGCGCGGTTTAACGGCCGCGCGTCGCCTCCGGAGTACGTCCATGATTTCCTTCATCCTTCGCCGATTGGCGAGTGCGGTGCCGACGTTGTTCATCGTCGTCACCATTTCGTTTTTCTTGATGCGGTTCGCCCCAGGCGGTCCCTTCAACCTCGAGCGTCCTCTTCCGCCACAGACGATGGCGAACCTGATGAAGACGTATCAGCTCGACCAGCCCCTTTGGCGCCAATACACCCATTATCTCAGCAATGCGGTGACCGGCGACTTCGGGCCGAGCTATGTCTATAAGGACAACAACGTCGCCGAACTGATCGGCAAGGGTCTGCCCTATTCGATGGAACTCGGCTTCTATGCGCTGCTTGTCGCGCTGATCGGTGGCGTCACTGCCGGTACGATCGCTGCACTCAGGCAGAACAGTGTTCTCGATTTCGCGATCATGTCGTTTTCGACAATTGGCGTTACGGTGCCCAACTTCGTCGTGGGACCGGTGCTGACGCTGGTTTTTGCGATCGTGCTTGCATGGCTGCCGGCGGGCGGCTGGGGTGACGGATCGCTTCGCTTCCTGATCTTGCCGATGATCGCTTTGGCCTTGCCACAGCTCGCCGTCTTTGCGCGCCTGACCCGCGGCTCGATGATCGAAGCGCTCCATACCGACCATATCCGAACCGCAAAGGCCTACGGCTTGCCCTCGCGAACGGTGGTGGTAACACATGCGATGCGCGGCGCCATGCTGCCGGTCGTTTCTTATCTGGCGCCCTGCGCTGCAGCCTTGCTGACCGGTTCGGCTGTCGTCGAGACGATCTTCACCATCCCGGGCGTCGGCCGCTACTTCGTCCTCGGGGCTATCAACCGCGACTACACGCTGGTGATGGGCACGGTCATTCTCGTTGCCATCTTCGTCATCGTCTTCAATCTCCTGGTCGACATTCTCTACGGCCTGCTCGATCCGAGGGTTCGCCATGACTGATATCGTCCAGACCCCGGCGGTCACGCCGGAAACCAAGGGGCGAAGCCTCTTCCAGCTCGCAGCCATGCGCTTCCGGCGCAACCGCGCCGCCATGGCCGGCTGCTTCATGCTGGCACTGATCGCGCTGTTCTCGTTCCTCGGGCCGCTGTTCGTTCCGCACACCTACGACCAGGTCTTTCCATCCTACGTGTCGATTTCCCCGAGCCTTGAACCGCGCCCGGATACCTCGACGCTTCAGGATGTGATGGAAGGGGTTGCGACCCGCGCCCGCGTCACGCTGAAGGAATTCAAGGTCGAAGGTGAAACCTTCACCGCGACAATCACGTCGGACCAGCCGATCGATGCGCGTGCAACGCGCTACTTCGACCGCGCCAACGAATTCCGCGACACCCAGGTGGTGGAAACTGCGGGCGACGGCCGGACGCTGAAGGTGACCGGTCAGGTCGACCGCGAATATTTCCCCTTCGGTACCGATTCCAACGGTCGCGACCTCCTGGTGCGCGTCATGCTCGGCGGCCAGATCTCGATCGCCGTCGGTCTGCTCGCCAGCCTCGTGTCACTTGGTATCGGCGTCGTCTATGGCGCAACATCGGGTTACATCGGCGGTCGCGTCGACAACGTCATGATGCGCCTGGTCGAAATCCTCTACTCTCTGCCCTTCGTCTTCCTCGTCGTCGTGCTCGTCGTGTTCTTCGGCCGCTCCTTCATCCTGATCTTCCTGGTGATCGGCGCGGTGGAATGGCTCGACATGGCCCGTATCGTGCGCGGCCAGACACTGGCGTTGAAACGCCGCGAATTCGTCGGCGCCGCGCAGGCTCTTGGTTTGACCGACTGGCAGATCATCCGCCGGCATATCATCCCCAACACGATCGGTCCGGTCATCGTTTTCGTAACCGTCGTCGTGCCGAAGGTGATCCTGCTCGAGAGCTTCCTCTCCTTCCTCGGCCTTGGCGTTCAGGCGCCGCTGACGAGTTGGGGCGCGCTGATCTCGGAAGGCGCAAACAACATCCAGTCGGCGCCGTGGCTTTTGATCTTCCCGGCCATCTTCTTTGTTCTGACGCTGTTCTCGCTGAATTTCGTTGGCGACGGCCTGCGCGACGCGCTCGACCCGAAGGATCGCTGACATGGCAGATACCAAGGAAACCATCCTGGCCGTGCGCGGCCTCAAGGTGAACTTCTCGACGCCAGACGGCACCGTCGAAGCGGTCAAGGGCATCGATCTCGATGTTCGTACCGGCGAAACGCTTGCAGTTGTCGGTGAATCCGGCTCCGGCAAGAGCCAGACGATGATGGGCATCATGGGCCTGCTCGCCAAGAATGGTGAAGTCACCGGCTCGGCCAGCTACCGTGGGCAGGAACTCGTTGGTTTGCCGCCGAAGGCGCTGAACCAGGTGCGCGGCGCCAAGGTCACGATGATCTTCCAGGAGCCGATGACCTCGCTTGACCCGCTCTACCCGATCGGTCGCCAGATCGCCGAGCCGATCGTCCATCATCGGGGCGGCACGTTCAAACAGGCGCGGGCGCGCGTGCTTGAACTGCTCGAACTGGTCGGCATTCCGGAACCGAAGCGCCGCATCGACAGCTATCCGCATGAGCTTTCGGGCGGCCAGCGTCAGCGCGTGATGATCGCGATGGCGCTCGCCAACGAGCCGGACCTCCTGATCGCCGACGAGCCGACGACCGCGCTCGACGTGACGATCCAGGCACAGATCCTCGATCTCCTGAAATCGCTGCAGAAGCGTTTCGGCATGGCGATCGTGCTGATCACCCACGACCTCGGCATCGTCAAGCACTTCGCCGATCGCGTCGCGGTGATGCGCCGCGGCGAAGTCGTGGAAAAGGGCACGACGGCGGATATCTTCGAACGGCCGCAGGCCGACTATACGAAGATGCTGCTTGCCGCCGAACCGAGCGGCCGCAAGGCATCTCCGGCCGACAACGCGCCAATCATCCTCGAGGGCCGTGACGTCTGCGTCGACTATCAGATCGGCGGCGGTCTCTTCCGGGGTGGCAAGTCGGTCTTCCGCGCCGTGGACAGTGTCAACCTGCGCCTGAAGGAGGGCCAGACGATCGGTGTCGTCGGCGAGTCGGGTTCCGGCAAGTCGACCCTTGGCCGCGCGCTGCTGAGGCTCCTGCCGAGCAGCGGCCACTACCGTTTCGGTACCACGGATATTTCCGGCTTCGACCGTGGCCAGATGCGGCCGCTGCGCAAGACGCTGCAACTCGTCTTCCAGGATCCCTACGGCTCGCTTTCACCGCGCCGGACCGTCGGTGAGATCATCACCGAAGGCCTGCACGTGCATGAGCCCGAGCTCAGCCGTGCCGACCGCGATCGCCGTGCTTCCGAAGCGCTGAAGGAAGTGGGGCTCGACCCGGCCTCGCGCAACCGCTACCCGCACGAGTTTTCGGGCGGCCAGCGCCAGCGTATCGCCATTGCCCGCGCGATGATCTTGAAGCCCAAGGTCGTGATCCTCGACGAGCCGACCTCGGCACTCGACCGATCGGTGCAGGGGCAGGTGATCGAGCTTCTGCGTGATCTGCAGCGCTCGCATGGCCTCTCCTACATCTTCATCAGCCACGACCTTTCCGTCGTGAAAGCGATGTCGGACTACGTGATCGTGATGAAGAATGGCAAGATCGTCGAAGAGGGCGAAACCGATGCCATCTTCGAAGCGCCGAAGCAGCCCTATACCAAGACGCTGATCGGCGCAGCCTTCAACGTCTAAGTTGCCCGGCGACAGCATTGGCGGGGACGCGAGCAATCGCGTCCCCGTTTTCATTTGTGCAATCGTGGTCCTGGCATTCGGCTCCCTCAGAGCTCGCCTTCGGCCGAAAAATCCGCGGCAACGAGCTTCTTGTCGAGACCGAATTTCTGCATCTTCTCATAGAGCGTCTTGCGCGAGATGCCGAGCGATTCATAAACCGGTTTCAGTGCGCCGCCATGCGCGGCGATGGCGCTGGCGATGAGCGCCTTCTCGTAGGCGGCGACCTTGTCGGCGAGACGGCCCCCGTTTTCTGATCTGGCCGTATCGTCTGGAGTTGAGTCGAGGCCGAGGACGAGACGTTCGGCAGCGTTGCGCAACTCGCGCACATTTCCCGGCCAGTCGCGCTCCGCCATTTCGGCGAGCATCGCCTGCGAAACCTCGACTTCGTCGCGACCGTAGCGCGCGGCGGATTCCCTGACGAGTTGCAGGAAGAGCAGCGGGATGTCGGCGCGACGCTGGGCGAGCGAGGGAACCCGAAGCGTTGCGACATTGAGCCGGTAAAGCAGGTCGGCGCGGAAGCGCCCTGCAGCGACCTCCTTTTCGAGATCGACCTTGCTGGTGGCGATGAAGCGCACGTCGAGCGGCACCTGTTCGTTCGATCCGAGCCGGGTGATGACGCGTTCCTGCAGGACGCGCAGGAATTTCGCCTGCAGATCGAAAGGCATCGAGCCGATTTCGTCGAGCAGGATGGTGCCACCGCGGCCATGTTCGAACTTGCCGTAGCGCGGCCTGATCGCGCCGGGAAAGGCGCCCGGCTCGTGGCCGAAGAGTTCACTTTCGATCAGGTTCTGCGGCAGCGCTGCGCAGTTGATGGCGATGAACGGACTGTTGGCGCGGGCGCTGAGATCGTGCAGCGTGCGGGCCAGCACCTCCTTGCCCACTCCGGTGTCGCCAATGATCAACGTGTCGGCATCGGCCGCACCGATCGCCCGGATGCGATAGCGCAGGTCGACCATCACCTGGCTACGTCCGGGCAGTCGCTGCTCGATATCGTCGCGCTTGCCCGCGACCGCCTTCAGGCGGCGGTTTTCGAGGACCAGCGCGCGCCAGTCGAGCGCCCGCCGGATGGTGCCGGCCAGCATCTGTGCGGCAAAGGGCTTTTCGACGAAATCATAGGCGCCTTCGCGCATCGCCCGGACCGCAAGCTGCACGTCGCCGTGACCGGTGACGAGGATGACAGGTAATTCGGCATCGATCTCGCGGATGCGCTGCAAGAGTGTCATGCCGTCCATGCCGGGCATGCGAATGTCGCTGATGACAACGCCGGGAAAACTGAAACTGATGAACTCAAGCGCGTGTTCAGCTGCGGCAAAGGCGTCGACGCGGAAGCCGGCGAGTTCCAGCGCCTGCGCGCTCGAGTGGCGCACATCCTCTTCGTCGTCGACGAGCAGGATCCGGCTCTCGATCATTCGGCAGCCTCCTGGGCATTGTCGGTGTCAGCGGCGAGCTCGATGCGGAATTCCGCCCCGCCCTCCGGTCGGTTGACGGCGGTAAGGCTGCCGCCGAAGTCCTTGACGATGTTATAGGAAATCGAGAGGCCGAGGCCTAGTCCCTTGCCGACGCCCTTGGTGGAAAAGAACGGATCGAAGATACGCTCGGCAATCGCCGGCGCAATGCCGGCACCCTGATCGCGCACGCTCAGGATGACCTTGTCGCCGTCGCGCCAGGCGCGAAGCCGGATGGTGCGGTCATCAAGCCCTTCAACAGCGTCGGCGGCATTTGAGATGACGTTGACCAGCACCTGTTGCAGGCGCACCGAACCGGCGCGCACGATGAGCGGCGTTTCGCCGAGGTCGATGTCAATGGTCGCCGAGGCCGCCTTCAGCCGAACGGCGACGATCTCCATCGTATCGCGCACGACTTCGTCTACGGCCACCGCTCCAAGCTTCTCGTTCGGCTTGCGGGCGAAGTTGCGCAAGTGCCTGCTGATGGCAGCCATGCGGTCGACGAGCCCGGAGATCCGCCGGATATTGTCGCTTGCTTCCTCCGAACGGCCGCGCTCGATCAGTAGCGTCGCGCTGTCGGCATAGGTCTTGGCGGCGGCAAGCGGCTGGTTGAACTCGTGCGAAAGCGCGGCCGACATCTGCCCGAGGCCCGCCAGTTTTCCTGCTTGAATGAGGTCGGCCTGCGTGCGGCGCAATTGCTGTTCCGTCAGCCGCCGCTCGGCGACTTCCTCTTCGATCTGGGCGTTGACGCGCGCAAGGTCGGCGGTGCGTTCGTCGACACGGCGCTCAAGTTCCGCCTGGGCTTCGGCCTGCATCGACAGGCGCTCGTTGAGACGCGCGCGCCTTTGCAGGATGATGGCGACGCCAAGGCCGGCAAGACAGATCAAGAGCAAGGCGGCAATGACTGACGTCAGCGCCTGCGTGCGGACGGAGGCGGTGTCGATGAGCACGTTCACGGTCCAGTCTGCGTCCGGCATCGACTGCGAAAGCATGAGATATTCGCGGCTCGAATTGCCGGAAGAGACCGTCAGGAAATGATGGTCAGACGAAACGCGTTCCGACACTGGAAGAGCGCGCAAGGTTGCATCGGCGTAGCGCCTCGACGCCTCCGTTCGCGCCAACCGCTCCGCCGTCAGTGGCAGGATGGACGAGTAGAGCCAATCCCGATTGCCGGACATGAAGATGATGCCTTCGGGGTCGGAAACGAAGATCTTGTACTCGCCGCCCTCCCAGGACGCCTCGATGCTTTCGACATCGACCTTGAACACCATGACGCCGCGAATTTCGTCGCCGACGCGGATCGGTGATCCGAAGAAGTAACCACGTTTCAGCGATGTTGTGCCAAGGGCGTAGAACCGCGATTCCTTGCCGCGCAGTGCCTCCTGGAAATAGGGTCTGTAGCTGAAGTTTTGGCCGACGAAACTCGTCGGTCCATCATAGTTGCTGGCCGCGATCGTATCGCCGTCGGGCGTGATCACATAGATGTCCGAGGAGTGGAGGAGGGCGTTGATGTCCTTGAGATAGGCATTGACCGTCTCCCTCAGGCGCCGATCGCGCGGACGGGTGACGAGTTCCTGGACATCTTCGTGGTCGGCGATCAGGGCGGGCAGCGCCTGATAGCGATTGAGATGGCCGTCGAGTGCAGTGACGGCAAGTCTGAGAGCGGTGGTTGCCTGTGCCGTGGCCTCCCGCATGTAACTGTCGGTCGCCACCGTGTGGCCTTGCCAAGCCAATACGCCTGCAACGAGCGGCAACAGGAGGAAACCAAGCACCAAGCGATATTTCACAGACTTGCGCGCCCCTCCTCGCGTCCATGTGACAACGTCCGGCAATCTTAAGCGTCGGTGCTGCCGGCCACAAGCATGCCGTGAGATGTTGACGAATTTCGGTCGTCGTCAACGGCATGTTGACAATGCGTTTGGCCGCAGCCGTCTTTCGTCGGCGGCCGGATGAGCGCATCTATGACGCAACGGAGCGCCCGGTGGCGCCGGAGAGAAAGGTTCAAGGCAATGCTCAATCAGATCAAGGGTCTGCATCACGTCACCTCGATGGCCGACGATGCGCGCGTCAACAACCAGTTCTTCACCAAGTCGCTCGGTCTGCGCCGCGTCAAGAAGACGGTCAACTTCGACTCGCCGGATGTCTACCATCTCTACTACGGCGATGAAGCCGGCACGCCGGGTACGGTCATGACTTACTTCCCTTTCCCGAACATGCCGCGCGGTCGCGCCGGCACGGGTGAAGTCGGAACGACGGTGTTTTCGGTCCCTGAAGGTTCGCTGGACTTCTGGCGCGATCGTCTGACCACGCTTGGCGTCTCCGGCCTCAAGGGCGAAGAGACTTTTGGTGAAAAGCGTCTGAACTTTGCGGGCCCCGACGGCGATGGCTTTGCACTCGTTGAAGTCAAGGACGACCAGCGTACCCCCTGGACCGAAGGTGGCGTCTCGGTTGAGCACGCCATCCGTGGCTTCCACTCTGCCGCACTTCGCCTTCGCGATGAAGGCGCGACGGCCGAACTGTTGAAGTTCATGGGGTATGAAGAGCTCGATCGCAAGGATGGCGTCACCCGCCTGATCGTGCCCGGCGGCAACGATGCCCGCGTGATCGACCTCGAGACGATGCCGAACGTCAACCGCGCGGCCCAGGGCGCCGGCTCGGTCCACCACCTTGCCTTCGCCGTCGAGAACCGTGAGAAGCAGCTCGAAGTGCGCAAGGCGCTGATGGACACCGGCTACCAGGTAACCCCGGTCATCGACCGTGACTACTTCTGGGCGATCTACTTCCGCACGCCGGGTGGCGTGCTGTTCGAGATCGCTACCAACGAGCCCGGCTTCGACCGCGACGAGGACCTTGCTCATCTCGGCGAGGCGCTGAAGCTGCCGCAGCAGCACAAGCACCTGCGTCCGATACTCGAAAGCCACCTGCAGAAGCTCGAAGGCTAATTCAGACTGAGACCAGCAGAGAGGGCTCGCCCCGGCGGCGAGCCTTCCGGATATTGGCTGATGCAAAACAGGAGACAACGATGGCCGATTTTGGCTACGTCCACAAACTGAAGGCCGGTCAGCCCGGCCAGCCCATCTTCTTCGTCTTTCACGGAACCGGTGGCGACGAAAACCAGTTCTTCACTTTCGCCTCCGAGCTGATGCCCGATGCGACGATCGTGTCACCGCGTGGCGATGTGTCCGAGTATGGCGCCGCGCGCTTCTTCAAGCGCACGGGCGAGGGCGTCTACGACATGGTCGACCTTGCGCGGGCGACCGAAAAAATGGCGACCTTCGTCAAGGCGCTCGCCGCAGAACATGGCGCGTCTGAGGTGATCGGGCTTGGCTATTCCAATGGCGCGAATATCCTTGCCAATGTGCTGATCGAAGAGGGCGTCTTTGACAAGGCGGTGCTCATGCATCCGCTTATCCCGTTCCGGCCGAAGGACAATGCCGGGCTCAAGGGACGTCGGGTCCTGATCACCGCCGGCGAGCGCGATCCGATCTGCCCGGCGCCGTTGACACAGGCGCTCGCCGACTATTTTCAGGGGCAGGGTACTTCGACCGAAACCGTATGGCATCCGGGCGGGCATGACATCCGCCAGAACGAGATCGCTGCGATCGCGCCATTCGTCAAAGGCTGAGACCTATTCCAGCCTGCGGCGGAAGAGCCATGAGGCGGCCGAGAGGGTGACGACGGCGATCACGCACAACGGGATCGTCTGGCGCACCACCTCGGCTGCCGGTATGTCCTTGAGGAACACACCCTTCACGATCACCAGGAAGTAGCGCAGCGGATTGACGTAGGTGATCGGCTGCAGCCACGAGGGCATGTTTTCAATCGGCGTCGCGAACCCGGAGAGCAACATCGCCGGCACCATGAACAGGAAGGCGCCGAGGATCGCCTGCTGCTGGGTCATCGACAGGGCCGAGATGAACAGGCCGAGGCCGACAACCGAAGCAAGATAGAAGATCGAGCTGCCGTAGAGCAGCAGGAGCGAGCCGCGCAGGGGCACGGCAAAGATGAAGACGGCTGCCAGAATATAGATGGTGATGTGGAAGAGGCCGATCATCATCGGCGGGATGAGTTTGCCGATCAGGATCTCGTGGGTTCGAAGCGGCGAGACCATCAACTGGTCGAAGGTACCGAGCTCACGCTCGCGGGCGATCGACAAGGCCGTCACGATCAGGCCGATCAACAGCGCGATGCTGGCGACCAGGTTCGGGACCATGAACCACTGGTAGGTCAGGTTCGGATTGAACCAGTTGCGTGCAACGACGGCGATCGTCTCGGACGCCATTCGCTTGCCGGCGGGCGTCTCGGCGGCCAGGGTTCCGACGATGCGACTGATGTAACCGGAGACGATCTGCGAGGCGTTGGAGCGGCGGCCGTCGAGGATCACTTGAACCTCCGCCGGCGCTCCCGCCTCGATGTCGCGCGAGAAAGTGGGGCTGATCTCGATCGCTGCGATGACGCGCTGGGTGTCGATCGCAACGCGCACCTCGTCAGGGCTGTCGGTGAAACGGATGCTGCGGTATGTCGGCGATCCGTCGATCAGTTCCACGAGCTCCTGGCTCCAATGACCGTCGTCACGGTTCAGAACCATGACGTCCACATTCGTCACCTCAAGTGTTGCCGCGTAGGAAAACACCAGGAGCTGGAGGATCGGCGGAACGATCAGGATGGTGCGTCCCTTGGGATCGCGCAGCACCGCGAGCAATTCCTTGACGATCAGCGCCTTCAGTCTTGTCCACCACATGTCAGCCAATCCTCTTGCGGGTGCTGCGGGCGGCCAGCGCGAAGAACACGCAGCCAATCGCAAGCATCACGGCGATGGCGCGGGTGAACATCGGCCAGATGTCACCGGCGAGAAACACGGTTTGCAGGCTCGGGATCAGGTAGCGGGCCGGCACGATGAAGGTGATCCACTGAATGACCGTCGGCATCGAATTGATCTCGAAGAGGAAGCCGGAGAGCAGGAAAGCCGGCAGGAAGGCGGAGATCAGCGCGAGCTGCGAGGCCAGGAACTGGTTCTTGGTCGCCGCCGAGATCAGTAGCCCCTGGCCAAGGGCCGGCATCAGGAACGTTGCCGACAGGGCATAAAGTGCGGCGACCGAGCCTCGGAAGGGCACGCCGAAAAGGAAGACGGCGAGCAGCACGCAGAGCGTCATCGAGGTGAGGCCGAGAATGAAATAGGGCAGCAGCTTACCGGCAAGCAGCTCTGCCGCCGAGACCGGTGTCGCCATCATCGCCTCCATGGTGCCGCGCTCCCATTCGCGGGCAACGACGAGCGATGTCAAAAGCGTCCCGACAAGCGTCATGACGATGGCGATCGAGCCCGGAACCAGGAAGTTTCGGCTGGTCAGTTCCGGATTGAACCAGAAACGCTGCTCAGCGGAGATTGCCGGCGGGCGACCGGAGCCATCGCTCAGTTGCTGGCGCTCCCAATTGGCAACGGTCGCCTGGGCATAGTTCTGCACGAAATTCGCGGTGTTCGGGTCCGAGCCGTCGACAAGAACCTGAAGTGCCGGGTGCCTGCCGGCTGCGTGGTCGGCGACGAAGGTCGCGGGAATGACGACGATGCCGCGCAGACGACCGAGCACCAGGTCGTCCTCGAAATCACGCCGATCGCGGCCCACAACCACCTTGAAATAGCGCGACGCCTGAAAACCGGCGGCGAGGTCACGCGTCAGCGGCGTATCTTCTTCGACCACGAGGCCGATGCGGGTCTGCGTGGTGTCGAGCGAGACGCCGTAGCCGAAGAGGAACAAAAGGATCATCGGCAGCACGAACGCGATCAGGATGCTGCTTGGATCGCGGACGATCTGATAGCTTTCCTTGCGGACGAGGGCTGCAAAACGCCGGGCACGGCCGCTGCTTGTATTGGTGGAGGGTTGAGCGGTCATGCGGCCTTACCTCTTTTCAACGCGCCCGCGTGGATGAGAAGCTGCCCGGGCGCAGGTGATGCGGATATGGTTGTCATGCT